>NZ_FUWU01000005.1 GCF_900167415.1 Fibrobacter intestinalis
AGACGGATCGGCTTGTTTGGCGCACCCATCTTTTCGTCGAACAATTTGGAAAACTCGGTCTCGAACTTGTTCCAGTCAATCTTGTTCGCGAGAACGTAGAGGGGGTGCTTGTGGTTCAACTGCTCCTCAAGGGAGCAGAAAAGGCTTGTCTGTGCGTGGGATTTTGGCGGTCTGTACATAAAAAATGCAAGGTTTTCAATCATATTTTAGAAATCCTTGCAATATTTTCACAGGGTAGAAATCAGTTTTTCCCAATAGTTATGCGGGCTGGACGAGATTTTAAGGGAGGACTATATATATTTTGGCTTTGACTTTTTTTGCTACAGATAATTCCTGCCCTATTGCTTTTTTCTTTTTAGGGGATGAAGTAAATTCCTTGGGTGTTTTCATTTCGATAAACACGATTATTTCTTTATTCTGATTCAAAACAAGAACGTCAGGTTTCTTAGCGGATATTTTCTCACATTGTTTTATATTTAGTCCTGTAACTTCTTTTGATTGGACTAAATCCTTTATTGTGGTGGCACCAAGGCTCCTACATGTAAATTTCCCAAATTGTACGGGATTTGAGTATAGCTCGTTTTGAATCGTTTGTTCAGACATTTAAAGAATACTCGCTTTTTTTAACTCAGAGGAAGCGAGATTCGGCATTATTCCAAAAGCTTTGGCTCTACTCGATTTCAAAAAAAAAGGCGTGGAGTCGCATTGCTTATTGAGTCAGTTGAAAGTGGTAGTTTCAGTAACGAGAATAAGAGACGAATCTCAAAATTTCCGGTCGCTCCGCACCATTCGGTACGGGGCTATGTCATAGGGAAATGTAGATTATTTTGTCACTTCGGCAAGCTCAGTGACCTTATACGAAGTTAAAAAAGGAGATGCCCGCCTACGCGGGCATGACAAATTAGGGGTTGGATTTCTTCGCTTCGTTCGCATCTCCGTTCATTTTCGGTGGTTCGTGTCGTAATACTTGTTGAAAAACGGTGTTCTGGCATATTCTGGGAGTTCTCCGCCCCAGGCACAGCTGACTTCTAAAATTTTGTCCTTCAAGCAAATATTGTCTTTTGTTGCTAGATGGGCTGAAAATTTGAGTTCGTATCTTTATGCGTTCGTATTTGTCGCATAGTGATTGTATATTGCAGTGAGAGGTAAATTATGTGGAGCGAATATCTATGGCAGCATGCAACAAATGACAATGAGAAAGTGATGTCTCGCTTTTATGGCGTGTTTGCGAATGAATACAAGCCGATTTATTTGATTTTGACGAACAAGGAAGTTGTTTTCGAAAGGTATGGAAAGCAGGGATGCGCAATCATTCCCGCTTTGTTCTCTTTTAAGGAAGAAATAGATTGTGATGAATTGGTGAAAAATTTCATAAAAATATTGCAGAAGAGTAAGTATAGATTCTTGCCCCTGTATAAATTTTTGCGTGATGATTCTGGATTTGAAGGCTTTTTCCCATTCTTTGCGGTCTTTCCACGAATCAATACAGGGAATGCAATCAAGGAAGACTATGACAACTTTCAGAATTTTAGCGAATTCATCTTAGAACGGTGCAGCGAATTCAGCCTGACTCCATTTTTAACGAAGTCGCAAGAATGTGGTTTGAACCACCTTAAGAAAGAAACTTATTTTGCAAATCCGTTTCCAACCACATATAGCGAACTCATGCGGCGCACTTTGTCGGGCGAAATTATGCTTCTGCCTAAGTTTTCTATATGACTGTATTTGTCGTATATGGATTGTATATTGTAGTGAGAAAAAAGGAACTTTTTGTGAGAATTGGATTCTTGGAGTGGTTGCAATAACATGGGCAAGTGCGGCGTGTCGATGGCAACTAAAGATATAATGAATGAACTCGGTTTTCACAAAACCTGTGAAAAAGTAAGAGATAAAATTAAAGGAGCGAACCATGACTCTTGATGAAAAAATGCATGAACTGTATTATGAACTAAAGCCGAAGTGCGAAAAGGAAGGGCTGAATCTGGCTTGGGAAGTACACAAGGCTATAAGGAAGTTTCGTAAAGAAAATCCTGATTTGGATGAACAATGGTCTAGGGAGGCAGAATGTTTATAAATGAATCTTTGGATTCGGATACTCGTTCGCTTGTGGATGTAGTTTCGGACTACTCGTTTGCACTTAATACTCTTGACGATTACGATCACCAGCGGCTTGTGTTCCCGAAATCGCAAAAGCAGGAGCGTTTCAAGGCTACTTATGAAAATGCGATGGCGGCGATTCAGGGACTCAAGGAAAAGTTTGGCGGCAGAGATTTGTTCGGTCACGAAAAAGACAATTCATTCAGGAGTAGCATTGGACAAATTTACCAGACTTTCGACGGCGTGGAGCTTTATTCGTCCGTAGAACAAAAAGCGGCGATGCTCCTTTATCTAGTCGTGAAAAATCATTCGTTCAGCGACGGAAACAAGCGTATTGCGGCAACGTTGTTTTTGTGGTTCATGCAGAACAACGGAATCTTGTATAATAGTAATGGCTGCAAACGAATTGCGGATGCGTCTCTTGTGGCGATAACACTGATGATTGCCGAAAGCCGACCTGAAGATATGGAAATGATGGTAAAAGTGGTGGTGAATCTGATGGGGTAATAATGTGCACTAAACATCATCTTTGGATTTGTGGGGATATTCATGGCGAGTTGTCTAATCTCGTTTGGAAGGCCTCGCATCAATTAAAAATCAGGAATGCCGATATTTTGGTTGTCGGTGATTTTGGTGCTGGTTTTGGTCGCCCCAAATCCATGGATGTTGCTTATGCTAAGATTTGTACAACTCTTGTAGAAAATGATATTTGTTTGTACACAATTCGTGGCAATCATGATGACCCGTCGTTTTTCGATGGTTCGCACGATTACGAACGTCTTCATTTTTTGCCGGACCATCGGATCGTAGAGCTTTGTGGCAAGAAAATTTATCCCATCGGTGGGGCGGTTTCTACGGATATTGATTTGGTCGATCCGTTGACTCGAAAATCACGCCGGATGCAGAATGATGCTCTTGTCAAATTTGGTTCGTCAAAACGAATTTGGTGGCCGGACGAAGCTCCTTCTAAGGCTCTTGAAAATATTCCCAAAACCACTGACATCATTGTTTCTCATGAGGCGCCGCTATCGTTTGAACCTTCGCTTACGCGGGAAGCCCATGTTCGTGATGATACATGGCAAAAGGTCGTTGAATCCCGCCGCTACCTTGATGATGTTTTGAAGGCGGTCTTGCCTCCACGATGGTTTTACGGGCATTATCATTGTCATTTCGAAGGCAATTTTCAAGGAACGCACTATCGCTGCCTAGATATTGCAGAAATGACGCAGATTTGTTGAGTATGTACGGGAAAGCCCAAAAAAAATGGCGGACAGTCTGCCAGTATTCCCATTTTCATCCTCAAAACAGCGAAAACATAACAAGTATTGACTCCGATTAGAGTTTTGGTTATATTAGGATAAAGTATTGTAGGAGCGAAGTTTTCAATGGTTTTGTTGGACGAATTGACTTATCTTGGCAATCTCTTAAAAGCTGCCGACATTAAAACGCGAATGTGCGACGGCTCAAACTCGAAAATGTCGGTAGAATGCGATGGTCGTTCCTATTTGATAACGCTGGATCCTATTATGGATTCTTTGAAATTTCTTGACGTAAAAGCGTCTGTAGAAGTTGATTCCTTAACTCCCGAACAATCTTTTTTCCGTATAACAGGGAAGAATATATAGGGAGGTTAGGCTAAATACGGTGTTCGCCAATGCTCCTTGCCAATTTGCTCAATAGCGTCAGCTCCTAATACGCCGCTTTCCCACAACGCGTCAGCTTCTTTCTGGACGTCATCTTCAGGTTGAGTGCTTGTCGTCAAAGTTTTTTTGCTTTTATTGGTCATATGGGATTTGTCGCTATGAAAATGGCGGGACAGTTTGCCCGCCTGATTAGGTTGAACCTGGGTCTTTCGACCAGCTCACGATAATATGTTTAGGCTTCGAACCAATTCTCCAATTTTAGGGGAGTGATTTTTGCGATAGGTTCGAAATCTTTTGAATTCCGCGTTACAAGGATCAAATCGTTAGTCAAGGCTGTTGCTGCGATTTGAGAGTCGCATATCGGTCTTGGTTGCCCGGCCTTGTTGCATTTGGCGACTACTTCGGCGTAATAAGCCGCCGCAGTTGCGTCATACGGAAAGACATCAAATTTCTGTTTTACGATTTCAACATATTCCTTCAGTTTATTCTTTCGAGAGCCGTCTGGCAGAAGTTCAATGCCAAAGAGAGCCTCTTGCAAGGTTATTGCCGAGATTGCACACAAAGGCTCAAATCTTTGTATGTTTGTTAAAACGTTGGTATTTGGCTGTGGTTTGGAAAGTTCGGAAATAAGGTTGGAATCCAGCAAGAATCTCTTGTCCATCTTACCCCCAGATATTAGCCTTGCTTGCATCGGGATATTCTACGACACGTCCAGCCTCAAGGTCCTTGGAAAAATCGTCATCAGGCGAACAACCCTGACGCCAGCCTTTGAGTGCGTCAAGAAAAGACTCTTTGCGGTTGAGAGTCTCGTTCATATCGCGCTCAATCTTCCCAAATTCCATTTTTAGTTTCAGGTAGAGAACAAACTTCTCTACCTGCGAAATGTACTCGCTAGGCAGGGCTCGAATTTCTTTATTCAAAACATCCGTAGTCATTTTTTTGTCCTCTTTTCCAATAATCTATCTTTTTTGAGTAAAAAAAGCAAGCCTAGCCGCATTCGCGTTAGGGATAGTGACCCCTTGGGGCGGCACTATGGTGCCGTTTTAGGCGGCGGTCGACGAGCGGAGCGATGGCGACTGCCCCTAAAATATAGCCCGACCGCACATATATGTGCGGGAACGCCCAAACGATTAGGCTGCGTGCTCCAGATTTACCACAAGGAAAAGCCTGCAAGCCGAGTGTCGCAAAAATATGCTTGCATATTTTTCCTCAAAGAGGATAACTCAACAACGAAACTAAAGTTTCGAGTTTCGTATATATGACCGAGGCGAAGCGGCGGACGCCGAAGGCGTCAAAACTTTGTAAGGCGAGTGATGCGAACGTCAAACTTGTTTGAACGGTCATATCCGAGCCGCAAAGGTTTCTGGAAACGCCGGCTGGCGTGATCGTGGCCAGACTAAAGGCTGGCATCGTTCCACTGGAATTGATTCAGCCCGTTGGGCTTTATCGTTCAAATAGGAATGCACGCCAGCATAGCTGGCGAGTGTCACGACAGTTCGGTGGCCAGACCCCGCTGAACATCGCCCGCGCCCTCTCCGACGAAGGCGTCAAGATTCTCGGCACGAGCATCGACTCCATCGACATCGCCGAAGACCGCGACCTGTTCCGCAAGATGATGGATAACCTCGGCATCCCGATGCCGGAAAGCGGCATGGCCACGAACATCGACGAAGCCCTCGCTTGCGTCAAGCAGATTGGCGGCTACCCGGTGATGATCCGCCCGAGCTTCGTTCTCGGTGGCCGCGGCATGGAAGTCATCTACGACGAGAACATGCTCCGCGAATACGTTGCCAAGGCTGTCGGCGTGACCCCGGACCGTCATTCACAAGACCGTTCGGCTTTACAAGCCTCACTCTCGCAAACGCACTCAGCTTGCGCTTGAGTGCTTCTTTGTTCACGGCTCATCGACCGCTTCCTCCACAACGCTCTCCTGTGAGCCGTAGGCGACTCGTCATAACTAGTCGTCGAAGGCGAGAGTGGAGCGTGAGCGGAACGGTCTCCATAGGCGAAGCTGACGCCCTCTCTGACGGCGAACACGTTTACATCCCGTCCGTGATGGAACACGTGGAACTTGCCGGTGTCCACTCCGGTGACTCCGCCTGCATTATCCCGCCGGTGACCATCACTAAGGAATAGCGTGCAAGCGAGTGTCGCGACGAAATGCTCGCATTTCGGCATGACCGAGCGCCGCCGCGGACGCCTATACGAAACTAGCCACTTTAGTGGCTTAGTTGAGTATCCCCTTTGGGGAAAAGGCGTCAAAACCTCGCCACCATCAAAGATTACACGCGCAAGATCGCTGAAGCCCTCCACGTGTGCGGCCTCATGAACATGCAGTATGCCATCGAAGACGGCAAGGTGTTCGTCCTCGAAGCCAACCCGCGCGCAAGCCGCACGGTGCCGCTGGTCTCCAAGGTTTGTAACACGCCCGTGAGCCGTAGGCGACTCGTCATAACGAGTCGTCGGAGGCGAGAGTGAGGCTGTAAGCGGAACGGTCGTCATAATCGAAGTCCTCGGCCTCTCCGACGACTACGCCCTCGCTTACTACAAGAGCCAGGAAGCCGCCGATTCCTTCCTCCCGAACGAAGGCGCTGTGCTCATCAGCCTTTCCGACAAGGTGAACCTCTCCGAACAGGCTATCGAAATCGGTAAGGAATTCCAGAAGCTCGGCTTCAAGATCTACGCTACCGAAGGCACCGCCAAGTTCTATGAGAAGGCCGACGTGAAGTGCGAAGTGGTGAACAAGATTGCTGAAGGCCGCCCGAACGTCCTCGACATCATCCTGAACAAGCAGGTGAACCTCATCATCAACACGCCGTGGGCAAAGCGCGACGCCATCAAGGACGACAAATGCCAAGGGCGAGTGAAGCAGGATTGCTTGCAAGCCTATTTCCGAACCCAGCATTTGGGAGCCGAAGGATCCAAAGTGCCATCCGCAAGGCCGCCATCAAAAGTGTGCAAGGTGAGTGTCGCACAAAAATGCTTGCATTTTTGTATGACCGAACCGAAGCCACGGACGCGAAGCGTCAACTACAAGGTTCCCTACATCACGACCCTCGCCGGTGCCTACAACACTGTCAAGGGAATCGCCGCCGCAAGGAACGGACATGGTGCTGTGAAGAGCCTCCAGGAATACCATGCGACCATTGAAGAGATTTAACAGGAAGTCTCTGCAGGTATGGCTTGCAAGGCGAATGGCGTGTCAGAGAGTTCTCTGGCATGGCTGAGCCGGAGCCGCTGACGCCGTAGGCATCAATATCACGCGACGATTGAAAAGGTGTAAGCGCTGAAGGTCCCTGAGCCGTTTGTCGAACTAGCCGAACCGCTTTACCAAGGTCATTTTTAGAGGTGGTTTGGCTTTTACATTTAGCGAAATGAACAAATTCTATTTCCAAAATTCTTGACATTTTTTGGGATTTTTCTATTTTGCGAAGCACAATTTTCACTGCGTATAATAGTTCAGCGTGAAATCCACCGGGTTTTGCGCTTTATTTTTTGCGAAGCCCACAACAAAGAGGTCCACTATGGATTTTTATATGAAGCTTCCGCGCAGAAAACGCGAATTCACTTTATTTTTATTCGTGCTTTCTTTGATTTCCATGAATATCATCGCGCCGCTGATCACTTGTTTTGAAGTGAATTTCAGTCTGCAAACTTGGGCGCATACGTTTCGGATTATGCCGATGCTTTGGCCGTGTGTGGTGGCGACGGTTTTGATAACTTATAAGCCCGCTGGATTTTTAACTCAAAAATTGACGGTACGCGGCGACAGCTTTCGGGCCGAGGTAACGCTGAACATTCTTTGTACTGTATTTTTGATGTCCATCATTTTGACGGTTGTCGGTTCCTGGGTGGGCGCACAGCAAATTTCGATGGATCCCATTTCTCGATTTTTTTACAAGTGGCCGCGCAATTTTGCGATTTCCTTGGCCGTAGAAATTTTTATTGCGCAGCCGATTGCGCGCCAAGTGATGTTTATGTTGCATAAGCATCTGGATGCGAGAAAAGCACTTTCGGCTTCAGCCGCTTGATTTACTTGAGTTTATTGCCCAGTAAATCAAAACGCATGCCATTCTTTTCGGCTATCACAGAATGGCCGTCAAAGCGGATTTTTTCTTTGTATTCCAAAACGCTTTTTTGCGAAATAATGCGATAACCAATTGACGCGCTTTCTTGTGTGATATTCGCTTTCAATTCTGGTAGCGCAAGTACATAATTTGCAAGTACGGCGGAATCGCCTTCGAGTGTCAAACCGGAAAGAATGATCTTCTTGTTCGTTCCCACTTCTGCGTTTTCAAACTTGGCCGTAAGGGATCCCTTCAGAGTCACATTGTCGTCTTTACAAATCCCTTCTATGTTGGGCTCGCCAGAAATTACCGCATCGTCTGTGCCATCGTACTTCTTGTCTGCTGCGGTAAGGCCTGTTACGTTCAAAGTTATGGGCTTAATTGGAATATCAAGCGTATCGCTGACAAATGCATAGCCATTCTGGTTCAGCGCATAGACCTCGGAAAAATCAACTACCATCTTGTCTCCGATTTCTACCACGTTGAAAATTCCATCGTAGTTCCGTTCATCCAATCCTTCCGGCATCAGCGCCATGCCGATACCTAAAACCTTGCCCGTGCAATATTCCTTTGCATACCAAACAGGCTTCACTCCCTTGACGACCGTTAAGTTGGCTTTCAAGAACGGAGTTGTTTCTCCTTCAGCAATCCCCCATGTTTTTTCAAAGTCAAAACCGACAAAAAAATCCTTCGCTTTCATGCCGCCATTATAATTATAGTCAAAGCATTTGACCGATGCGCTGTTTGTATCAATGAATCCAAGATTTGAACCTATCACCTTGTTTTCATAGCAGTCGGCGAAGGACATTCCGTACGAATTTTCGACAGAACCCGTGGCTTCGTTTACGCCGACAACGGTCCCCACATTATATTTGTATTTGTATGTACCTTGCAGCGAGCCTTCATTGATGGCGTAACTCGTTTTAACGGTTCCTTGATTCTTGCCGATGATGCCGCCGACGTTATAATTTTCGCCGATTTTACCAACAAAGTAGCAGTTCTCGATTGTCCCGCCAAACACTCCGGCAATGCCGCCAATGTAGGATTCTTCGGGTTTGTGACCCATATACAGGACTTTACCGGTAACATAAACGTTTCGGATGATTCCCGAATCGCCTTGTCCGACAACGGCTCCCGTATAATAACCACCATTGACAAAAATGTCTTCAAGACCGAGGCTATCGACCAGCCCATTCATGTCCCGCCCAAACAGGCCTTCAAAATTGTCGTTGAAAAGTTCCAAGTTCTTTATTTTGTGCCCCGCACCGTGGAATTCGCCCGAAAAATCGTTAATAGGTGCAAAACCATGCCATTCGTCATCACTTTCGGGTGCGACGATGTCGGCTGTCAAACGGTATTTCGCATCCAATGCACAACCCTCGATTCCCACCTTGGTTAAATCTTCAAAGGATTTTACTTCGTATTCGCTCGCCTCATTCAACACGAGGTCACAGGCTGCATGTACTGCAAAAGGCAACACTAACAGTAACGGAAATAAATTTTTCATCGTCATTCTCCATATAAAATTTGCTTCCAAATGTAATTATTTTGCAAAAGTCGTCGGTGCTTGTGGTACGATGCGGCGTACAAATCGCACAAAACCGCAGTCAGCTTACGCCTAGAATACTGTGATCTCGCTGCTTTATAAAATGATGCAGTGCGCCTCGGTTAAATTTTAGGGGATTATATACAAAATTCCACCCGATTGGCTCGTAATCGATTTCTCCAAAGCTTTCAAAGTCCAGCGGAGTGAGCAGAAGAAATATTTGCTTTTGTTCTTACTGCGAAAAAGGATTGCTTCGTTGCACTCGCAATGACGGGAAAAGATCCATTTCCAAGCGTGTGCATTGTCATTGCGAGGAGCAAAGCCCTATGAGTCTTGGGAACTTGTTCCCTTAGACGAATTGTCCCTTGCAGGGATACTTCAACTATGGAATCGGAGATTCCAAGTTTCAGGGATGCGCAGCCCCATCATAAATTGTAATTCGCTTCGTCTATGCGCTTTGGAATGTTCCCAAAGCCCATTTTGGCATCGTGCCGAATGCCAACCAGTGAAAAAAGCAAGCGATATAATGCCAACGGTCCGTCCGAGAACCTCCTTTCGACATCTTCTGCAAGGAAAAATCATTCCTTTTTGAAAGCGACCGTCATTGCGAGCGTTAGCGCGGCAATCTTTTACGGAACAAGTCTCCAAGGCTCATGAGGCTTTGCACAATTCGTCTAAAGGAGCAAAGCTCCTAAGACTCATGAGGCGAGCATTTCACAATCTGCGAGAAGAAATTCACCGTGCGTCTCACTTTGAAAAAAATTTTAAGTGAGAGTATTTGGTGGAAGATTGTATATGATTTTCAAATTTTACTGTACATTTAAGCACTGAAAAGAGATGTTTTGCTATATTTGCAGCAATGTCCGCGGATTCGATAAAACATTCCTTGTGGGGCGATAAGTGGAGAGCCGCTGTAGAGCAGTCTTTTCCGGTGTATTCGCGTTCTCAGGCTCGCGCTGCCGATATTAAAATTTCGGGCAGAACTGTTGAAGCGCGTATTGTCGATGGCTCGTGGAGTACGCAAAAAACGGTTCTTCTTCTTTCCCGCTTTTCGGAAGAGGAAGAATCGGCGTTGATGGATTCCTTCAAAAAAAATCCCCAGTTGGCAGAAGCGCTTGCGCATCATCTGGAACCGAAAGAAGCTTTGGAACTCGCCGAAGGCTCGGGAATAAAGCTTTTTCCCGAACGCGGGGTGAAGTTCTCGGTAAAATGCAGCTGTGGAATGCGGGGAATGTGCCATCACGCTTACGCAGCGATTTACGGGGTAGGGAAAAAAGTGGACCGCGATCCGTTTATCCTTTTTAAAATTCGAGGGATGAATGTGGGAATGCTGGCGGAGCAGTGTACGCAGGCTTCTTGGGAAGAAGATCTGCCTGTTTTGGAAGGCGCAGACTCGCTTCCGCTTTTTGCCGGTAAATTTACGCTGGTTCCAAAGGCGGGAGCAGAAGAAATTTCCGAAGTCCCGGAATACGAATCGGCGGATATTGTGGATGTTCGGAAAGCGGTTGTGCATCTGGTTTCGCCGAATGCTGTTTTCCATGCCGATTTTGTGGACGCTTACAGGGAATGCCTTTTGGAAATGTTCGCCAAAAATTTTGAACGCTATCCCGAGAAGTCGGTAGATTTGGCTGTTCCGGGAATTGTCCGTTATCGGGGCGGTTCTTGCTGGATGTTTGGGAATGTTCCGTTGGAATGGGCATTGGATGCCGTTTCGGTGGAAGGTTCTGTGGGGATGGAAAAAGCGGATGTTTCTTTTCGGCTTTTGGATTATGCCCGAAGAACAGCTTTGGAAATTCTGCATCGGGGCGCCGTTTTTCCGAAGCCTTTTGCTATCGATAAAAAGGATGCTCAATTTTTTTGGCAGCCGATGGATTTTATTCCCGAAGTTCACGGGGCGATAGAACGTTTGCAGGCTTGGCTTCCGGCAAAATTTGTACGGAGCGATATGGAACCGCCTCATTTGATGACGCAGAATGCGGCAGAGATGCTTGTGCTGGCGATACTGAATACGTATCTTCGTGTGGGTTCGGAAAAAATTTTCCGGGATGAACGTTTGTACGCTTTTTTTGGCGATGTGACTTTGGCGTATTCCGGGAAAAACGATGGAATAGAAGAATTTGAAAAATGGCTTTCGGGTTATAATTTGCCGTATGCGCCGTATTTGCCGGTGATAAATGGGGTGGATGCCGGGTTTGGAAAAGTGGATGTGGATTTGGATTTTTTGGACAAATCGACCGGAGAAATCAATTCCTATTCCAAATTGTGGATTCGCGATTTTCCTAGCGAAAAACGGGCCAGGATTTTGCGTTCTTTGCAGCCGTTGCAGAATTTTCTTCCGGGCTACGACGATTACGTTTCGGCAAAGGCTATGGACAATATCCATTTGTCCGGTGAAAACCTGATTCGCTTTTTGAACGAGTCCGTTCCGCTTTTCCGCGCTTTGAATCTCGAAATGGATTTGCCACAAGGAATTGAACGTGTTGTCCGAGGAGTTCCGCATCCGCAAATCGTGCGCTCCGACGAAAAGAAACAGGCGGGATTTTGCCGACTAGAAAATCTGTTGCAGATGAACTGGTCTTTGGAAATTGCCGGCAAATGGATGGACGGAAAAAAATTTTTGGAACTTTATGCGGAATCCAAGGATTTGCTGTATTACGAAGGCCAGTATTTTTATGTGCTTCCGGAAGATGTGAAAACGATAAAGGAAGGACTTCGCGACCGATTTAAAATTCCGGCGATCAAGGTTTTGCAGATTGCGCTTGCGGGTGAATTTGAAGGGCTTTCGGTAGATATTGCCCCTGAAGCGTTGGAAGAAATCCACAAGTTGAAGTCGGAAAACGAATCGGACATTCCTGTCCCGCCGCAAATTCGGGCATCGCTTCGCCCTTACCAGAAACGCGGATTTGCTTGGATGCTTGGCAATTCCAAACTCGGATTTGGGAGCATCATCGCCGACGATATGGGACTCGGAAAAACGTTGCAGGTGATTACGCTTTTGCAGCAGATGAAAAATGACGGCGCATTGGAAAACGAGAAGGCCATCGTCATCGTTCCTACCGGACTTTTGCAAAACTGGAAAAAGGAACTTTCCAAATTTGCTCCAGAGTTGAATGTTCGGATTTATCACGGTTCCCATCGTCAGTTGGAGATGACGGATCAAGACGTTCTTGTGACGACTTATGGCGTTCTCCGATCGGACAAGGATAAATTGACAGAAAAGCGCTGGCAAGTCGCCGTGATTGACGAGGCGCAGAACATCAAGAATGCGGGGACTTCGCAGAGCAGGGTGGTGCGCTCTGTTTCGGCAAAGATTAAAATTGCGATGAGCGGAACGCCGGTGGAAAATCGCCTGTTGGAATTCTGGAGCATCATGGACTTTTGCAATCGCGGTTTTTTGGGAAGCGCAAAAGCCTTTCATGAAGAATTTGAATTTCCCATTCAGGGTCGCGGAAATAAACATCGGGCGGAGCTTTTCAAAAAAATTTCAGCACCGTTTTTGCTTCGCCGCCTGAAAACAGACAAGTCCATTATCGCCGACCTTCCCGAAAAATTGGAGCAGAACGACTGGGCGACCCTCTCTCCTGAGCAGGAGACGCTGTACAAAAAGACATTTGATGAGTGCATGTCGAAACTTGCCGATTTCGATGTGGAAAATGCCGAGGAAAAATTTGAACGTAGTGCCGCCGTGCTTCGGCTGATCGTCGCTTTGAAACAAATCTGCAATCACCCGGTGCAATATTTAAAAGAAGGAAAACCGGATCCTGCGCAGTCGGGTAAAATGCAGCTCTTTTTGGATATTGTCGGGGGAATTCTGGAGACGGACGAAAAGGTGCTCGTCTTTACGCAGTTTACGGAAATGGGCGAAATTTTACAGGATGTCCTCAAAAAGGAACTGAAAGCGGAATCTCTTTTCTATCACGGCGGATTGTCGGTTTCTGCGCGGGAACAGATCATTTCTGAATTTGAAACCTCTCCGGAAAAAAGAATTTTGATTCTTTCTTTGAAAGCGGGCGGAACGGGATTGAATTTGACGGTCGCATCTCAAGTGATTCACTACGATTTGTGGTGGAATCCGGCTGTAGAAGCGCAGGCGACGGATCGCGCGTATCGCATTGGCCAAAACCGTCGCGTGGTCGTGCACCGCTTGATTACGAAGGACACGTTTGAAGAAAAAATCAACGATATGCTCGAAAGCAAAAAGAAAATTTCCGAGATGACGGTGGCTTCGGGCGAAAACTGGATTACGAAACTCTCTGATGATGAACTTCGTCAGGTCTTCACTTTGGGAAAAAATTGATTTCTCTGAAAGCCCGCAAAATGGCGGCGGGATTCTTTTCTGAATACGGAATGGTAACGGACACCTCGGAGAAATTTTTTAAATTGCGGAAAAATTAACTGAGGATGTTCCATGATGACGATGGTCGTTTTTATTCTTTATTTGCTGCTGATGCTCGGCGTGGGATTTTATTTTTCGAAAAAGGCGAATAGCTTGAATTCCTACTATCTCGGCAACCGAAACATGAACAAGTGGGTCGTGGCGATGTCCGCGCAGGCGTCCGACATGAGCGGCTGGCTTTTGATGGGGCTTCCCGGAGCCATTTACCTTTCGGGGCTTTCGGAGGCGTGGATTGGCGTGGGGCTCGCCATCGGTACTTACATCAACTGGAAAATTGTCGGTCGTCGGCTGCGCAAGTACACCTATTTTTGCAACGATTCAATAACCTTGCCCGATTTTTTTGCCAATCGCTTCCGCGATAAGCGGGGAATTATCCGCGTAATTTCGGCTCTGTTTATTCTGGCATTTTTCCTGTTTTATACGACTTCCGGATTTGTCAGCTGCGGAAAACTCTTCTCGACGATTTTCGGCTGGGAATATACGACCGCATTGCTCGTCGGCGTTGTCGTCGTGGTTTCTTACACCTTCTTGGGCGGTTTTCTGGCGGTCAGCTGGACGGATTTTGTGCAGGGCATTTTAATGCTCATCGCCGTGCTGATGATTCCCATCACGATTTGTACGCTAAACGATGGATTTGCTCCGACCATCGACGCAATGAATAAGGTGAATCCCTATCTGATGAACATTTTTACGAATGCTTCGACTGGGAAAGCGATTACGGTGATTTCGCTCCTCTCTTCGCTTGCCTGGGGACTCGGCTATTTTGGAATGCCGCATATTTTAGTGCGCTTTATGTCGATTAAAAACCCCGACGAGATTACGCATTCTCGCCGCATTGCCATGACTTGGGTGATTTTGTCGCTCGGCGCATCCATTTTGATTGCGGTTTTTGGACGCTATTATCTGTTGCAGCATAACATCGCGCTGGATGACCCCGAAAAAGTCTTTATGGTCTTGGCGACAAATCTTTTCCCGACGGTGATTGCGGCGATCATTATGGCGGCGGTACTGGCAGCGATTATGAGTACGGCGGATTCGCAGCTTCTTGTTTCGGCTTCGGCATTTAGCAACGATCTTTATAAACGCCTGATTCACAAAAAGGCTTCGAACAAGGAATTGATGCTTGTGAGCCGAGCCATTGTGCTTGTGATTGCGCTTGTCGCTGGATTTTTGGCTTATCAAGGACGACCGAACGCTTCTCACGGATTTTTAGACGTGGTGATGAGTCTGGTGAGTTTTGCCTGGGCGGGATTCGGCGCCACATTCGGCCCCGTCGTTCTGCTCTCGCTCTTTTGGAAGCGGACGAATTTGCCCGGCGCGATTTGCGGAATGCTTTCGGGTGGAATCCTCGCCTTTGTCTGGAAGTTTTACCTTTCGGGCTTTGCGGATTCCTATGCGATATTCGGTCTTTACGAACTGGTCCCTGGTTTCGTCGTCAGCTTTGTGACGATTGTCGTCGTGAGCCTTTGCACGCGGAAGCCTTCGGACGAAATCATCCGGGAATTCGAACAGGTCGATTCCAGCCGTTTGAGCGATTTGATCCATTGATGTTTTGAAATCGTGCGTTTTGGGGAAGCTTCGGAAAATCGGAAATGGGAAGCTTCCTATAAAAAAATCACAGGTCGTAAACATGGAGGGGAAAATTACCGGGCGAGCCCTGCCTTTGGCAGGTCGGCGATTTCCGGGCTACAGCTTCGCAAGGCTCAAAGGATCGCCTTGCTTTTGCACATCTGTTGGTAGCCTTTGATCGGTGCTGCGCTCTGGCCTTGGAACAATTCTATCCGAGTGCCACGTCCAGCGCAAGCATCAGGCTGAATCCCAATGCAAAAAAGAGCGTTCCCAAATCGGAATGTTCGCCCGCTGCCGAACTGGGAACCAGTTCTTCAACAACGACATAAATCATGGCGCCCGCGGCAAAGCTCAAGAGATAAGGCATCGCCGGGGAAATGGAGGATGCCAAAAGCAGCATGGCGACTCCGGCGATGGGTTCCACGATTCCCGACAGCATTCCATATACAAACGCTTTTGAAGATTTGAATCCCGCGCTTTTCAAAGGCATGGAAACGATGAGTCCCTCGGGAATGTTTTGAATGGCGATGCCGATGGCCAGAATCCATGCGCCTTGTGCCGCACCGAGCGCCATTCCTTCGGGGATGTTGTGCAGTGTGACGGCGAGGACAAGCATGGTGGAACGTTGCAAATGGGAATGAAGCCCTTCGGGTTTGTTGGCGAATTGATGCAAATGCGGAATGACGTGGTCGAGGAGCAGCAAAAAGAGAATGCCCGCCCAAAAGCCGACGACTGCGGGAACGAAGGAGAACTTTTGCAGATACGCCGAATTTTCAATGGCGGGAATCAGCAGGCTCCAGATGGATGCCGCAATCATCACGCCGCCGGCAAAGCCTGTCAGCATCCGTTCGGCGGAACGGTTGAGCTTTTCTTTTAAAAAGAAAACCAAAAAGGCTCCGAGAGTTGTGCCTAAAAAAGGAATGAGCAGGGCGAGAAAAATCGATGTCATATTTAACCCGGGTAAAAGGATGCGGAAACGTTATGCTCCGAGCAAAAGAAAGATGCCAAATAGAAAAATGCACAGTCCGCCGATAAGAGCGATGCACGAATGGATGGAAACCGCATAGCGTTCCAGTTGCTTTGCTCGCTGGATTCCTTTGTCGATTCCTCGCCGTGTAGCGATAGCAAGGAATCCGAATGCGGTATTGGTGATAGCCATGCCAAGACAAATGCCGAAGGCTCCCAGCAAGGCAAGTCCGGGAAGGTCGTTGAGCAGGCAGAAAAAGACGATCAGGGCGACCGCAGGGCAGGGGACGATTCCGGTTATCAGCGCAAGCCAAAGCAGCTCTTTCCAACTGGCGTGCATATTCGCCGGGGCGTTCTTGCGACCGTGAATCCACTCTCGAACGGCGATGAAAATCAAAAGGATTCCGGTGAAAGCGATAAGGATGTAGCTGACCTTTTCGATGTTGATTCGGTTGGCGTCAAAAATAGGGAACAGCGCGGTTTTAGCAATGCCGTAAAGAATGAACAGAAGAATAACCGCTGAAAGGGTATGAATCGTGGTGATGGCGGTTCCAAGCCCGATGCCTTGCGCCACATTTCCTCGCCTTGCCAAAAAATAACTGACGACAATCGTTTTTCCGTGGCCGGGCCCTATCGCATGAATGAAGCCGTAAGCAAAGCAGATGAGCAGAAAGAGGAAGACGCTTCCCGAATGTCCCGCTTTCAATTTGCGGATTTGGCCGGAGATATTTTCTCGAAGGCTTTTTTGCCATTCCGTCAATTGCTGCAACATTTTATCGGAACCGAAAAAAATCTGGCGTTTGGATGTTTTCACCGTTGCCGTGTCCGCATCGGATGCGATCTCTTGTGTAGGTTCTGCCTTTTTAAATTCAAATTTTTGATGCTGGCGTCGGCAAAGGAAAAAGAAATTCCACCGCAAAAACAAAGGAACAGAATGGACAAAATTTTAATTTGTTTTTTTATAGCGAACATAAACCCCTTTGACTTGTCGAGAAAAATTTTTGAATTGGGTTAAACCGTCCAGAGCGTCCACAAAATATTCGACGTCCATTTCTTTGGGCGATTGGACTGTACTTTTTTCCATATCGATCGTGATGGATATATAATTCGACGGATCATTGACAACCAGTACCAGCATCGTGTAATCGTTGGAGATTCCCGGAATGTGGAAAGCATTTAAAAATTCAAGAACGAGTTTGCCTTCTGCGGAAATGGATGCTTTCAGGTTTTGAATTTCTTTGGGATTGTAAAATTGATTGCCGTCGCCTAAGTAATTGAATCGGCTGAATGCTAGGTATGGTTTGATGTTTTTTTCTTCCAAAAAGTCCAGTTCGTTTTTTTCAAAATGACCGTTTTGATTTTTATCCGCGGAAGCAATCATCGCTTGGCTGTAGATGAGGTCAAATTCCCAACGATTTTGTACGCCGACAAATTCATCGGCGTTAAAAATCAGACTGGCTTGGGCGTCAACGAAAATATGCGGGTGCGCATAGAGGGCGATAGCGGCGATGAGAATAAAGAATATCAAACGTGCCATTGCCTGTAATATAAATTATTTCGACGTTAGGACTGGAAAAATGGACGGCGATTTTTTTTGTATTTGGGCGGACGAATGCCATGCAAAAAAGCCGCCTTGCGACGGCTTTCTGAAATTTTCCGAGAAAATTATTTTTTGGGCTCGATGACTTCAAGTCCGCCCATATAAGGCCGCAGAACTTTTGGAATGAGCAAAGAACCATCTTTTTGTTGATAATTGTCGCAAATGCCAACCATAACGCGGGGCGTCGCCAGTCCGGAACCGTTCAGGGTGTGGACAAAAACATTCTTGCCGTCGATCTTGGTTTTAATCCCTGCGCGGCGCGCCTGGAAATCTTCAAAGTTGCTGCAAGAGCTGACTTCCAACCATTTCTGCTCTACGGGCGCATAGACTTCGAGGTCGTAACACTTGGCGGCGCCAAAGCCCAAATCCCCCTTGCAAAGGCAAAGGCGATGATACGGAAGTTCAAGTTTTTCGAGCAGGGATTCTCCAAAGCGGGTCAGTTCTTCGTGCATCTCGTAACTGTTGTCCGGACGAGAGAAATACACCATTTCCACTTTGTTGAATTGGTGCAGCCGCAAAAGGCCTCGGGTATCTTTGCCGTAGGAGCCGGCTTCACGGCGGAAACAGGCGGAATAAGCGCAAATGCGTTTGGGAAGCTGGTCAGCGGAAATGACTTCGTTCGAATACAGATTCGTCAGTGGAACTTCGGCGGTGGGAATCAGGAACAGGTCATCGTCCTTGTCGCAGCGATACATGTCTTCTTCAAATTTGGGAAGCTGTCCAGTGCCGCGCATCGTATTGCGGGATACCAGATAGGGCGGCGTAAACTCTTCAAAGCCGTTCGCCATGTGTTCATCGAGGAACCATTGGATCAGGGCGCGTTCCAGGCGGGAGCCGAGTCCGCGGTAAACAGGGAAGCCGTTGCCGGAAATTTTGGCGCCGCGTTCAAAATCAAAAATGCCCAGGCGTTCGCCGAGAGTCTTGTGATCGACGGCTTGAAAATCCCGATTTTTGGCGTAGAAATCAAAGGGAATCGGCCCGTCTTTTTCGACCACGTTGTCGCTAGAGTCTTTGCCTTCCGGAGCTTGGGGGGCGATGTTCGGAACGTGCATCAGCATTTCTGTCTGCTTGTAATCCAGTTCCTTGAGCTTTTTATCGAGACCGTCAATTTTGTCGCCGAGATCCCGCATGGCTTTTACCGCTTCGTCGGCATTTTCGCCTTTCTTTTTCAGTTCGCCAATCCGCTTGGATTCTGCATTGCGCTCGCTTTTCAGTTTTTCCACTTCAGTAAGAAGCGGGCGGCGTTCCGTATCTACCGCAAGAACGTCTTTCAAACTGACTGTCGTGTACTTTTTCTCGGTTTCTGCAATGTAGTAGTCCGGATTTTCACGGATTTTGCGAATGTCAAGCATGATGTGCCTCGTTGAAATAATACGCAACAAATATAGGAAAAAAGTGGGAAAATTTTCGTGCCTAGAGGTCAGAAGTCCGGGAAGTTGGCTCTTGCTGACATCCCCTTTTCTTGTGCCGTTTCACAGGCTCCAGTGATATTCAAAACCGAGTTGGATAAAACAGTCTATCGTGGAACCGCCGATTTCCGTGGGTTCCGCCACTGCATCGACAGAAGGTTCTCTGTCCAAAATGCGCCCGCGCCCGGCCAAACCCGCCCGCAAATCAATGCCGTAGTGGTCATAAAAAATGCTTTTGGCTCCAATGGACAGAACGGCACCCTTGTAAAAATTGGCAAATTCGATTCGGGATTTGTAAGCGCCCGAAGGCTTGTAACCGCTTTTGGTATCGATAGATTCCGAAAAGAAGCTGTATAAGAATCCGACGGAAGCGTGAGGAATCAGCGTCACGTTCTTGTGCAGGGGAATCCGGTGGGAAAGCATCAGGCTGATGCCGATTTCAAAACGGTAGAACTTCCAGTAATCCAGTTCGTTGTAGATGGTGTCCCGCTCGTCGATTTTGGCATCGTGCTCCGAAAAACGGAAGAAAATTTCGGCTCCGATAAAATCATACCAAGTGCCGCCGACATAGACGTTCAAAAGCGGAGAGCCGTCTTCCAAAAAATTCCAGGCGGAAAGCGAGTCGCGGGTGTTGCGGTAATTTTTGATTTCGCTATTCAGTTTGCGGCGATACCAGCTGTATGGCGTGAAAGGAACCCGCGCCTGCGTGTAACCGCCGGCAATGCCGACCCATGCCCGGAATTTCGGGAGTTCGGAATAGTATTCGTTGGGCTCAACGGCTTTCTTTTTGCGTTCTTCGGCGGTCAATCGTCGCTGGGTGCCGCCTTCAAAAAGCATTTCCGCAATGGCGTCGCCTAGGGCGACTTTGTCGGCGGTGTAAGGGACGGTTCCCGCTGCTTTGGGCGAGTAGCTGCTTTCATCAAAGAGTGCGAATGTCAAGGTGTTGCCGTCTTTGTTCAAGTAAAGCAGATATTTGTCTTCAAGTCCGGCGATTTTTTTTTGTACTTCTTGTGCGCGGGCTTTTAAAAGTTCCGCAGGAATTTCTGGCAGCAAATTATTCCGTAGCCACGCTCCGTAAAGGGCTGCGCTGGAATCCCGTTCCCATTCTCCGGCGATTCGCACTGAGGGATTTCCTATGCCTCCGTTGGTGCGCTTTAACGATAGTGCAAATTCCCGTGAATCCATCGGAGCTGCGGAATCTGGCGACCAGACTAGAATTTCCGGATCTTGCCAAAGAATATAGGGCGAACGGAAGAACATTTTTCCGGCGGCAAAAGCGTAGACAGCAAAAGCGTTGGCGACAAAAAATGCCCATAGAAAAGTTCGCGAGAAAATTTTCATCTGCGGCCTCCGTCTATACCGGCTACCAGGCTGTCGGCGGCTAAGGCAGAAATTTTTAGAATATCGTCCGGTTGAATGCCCTGAGGAATGGCGTGCGGAATTTCAGCGACTGCACTAAAAAGGGCGCGTTGTTTTTCGTTGTCCCATAAAGTATAGGAAAGAAGAATCGTCAGTTTTTCGGCGGTCTTTTTTTCGGAAGCTTCGTTTCCTGTAAGCGCATAATCGTAAAAATTGTCTTTTTGCAAGTCGAGTCCGAAAGTGCACTCGTGAATCAGAATCAAGTGCTTCGGATGTTTTCCGTCAGGCCCTGCGAGCGCTTTTCCCTGGAGGGGGAAGTGCCCTTTGATGTAGATGCGTTCATCGAGTTTTTGCGATTCTTCCGGCTGCTTTTCATAGAGCGAATCCGGCCAGATCACAAGTTTTGGATAGCGGGTTTGCAAAAGTTCCTGCGTAAAGGAATTCTCGATTTGCTTTCCTAAAATCCGATAGACGGAATCCCGCGGGATGCCCAAATTTTTAGCGAACCATTTGTCCCGGGTAACGACAATCGCATTCTGGAGCCCGAGCATGGCGATTTCTTCGTTTGCGGCGGGGGATTCGCGATAATACGGATGGCTGGCGCTCCACTGCTTTCCCGAACAGGCCGCAAGGACCAGCGTTAAAAGCAAAAGCGCCGTTTTCATTTAGGCTCCCCACTCTTGTCGGTAAGCGCGAACCTTTTCCAAAATGTTTTCGGGAGCTCCGATTTTTTGGCGATTCTCTTCGCTTTCCAAGAAGGCGATAATGTCGTCGATGCTGATGATGGAATGGGCTTCGATGCCGTAGGTTTCTTCGACAGTCGCCAGGGCGGATTTCCCGTTTTCTAGGCGTTCGCGGCGATCCACGGAAATCAGGAGGCCTTTGATTTTCGCATGGGGAAACGCTTTCATCGTCTGCATCGTTTCATTGACGGAAGTGCCCGCCGTAATGACGTCTTCGATAATGACGACGTTGCGGAGTTCCTTGTAAGTATCGCCGACAAGATTGCCGCCTTCGCCGTGATCCTTTGCCTCTTTGCGGTTGTAGGTAAAGCTCAGGTCCATTCCGTGATGTTGAAACAGTGCCATAGCGGTAGCTGCGCAAAGGGGAATTCCCTTGTAAGCGGGGCCGAAAAGGTTGGATGCCTTGTCTTTAAAATGTTCGACAAAGGCTTGGGCGTAAAATTCGGCGAGGCGGGAGAGCGCTTGGCCTGTGCGAAATTCTCCCGTGTTGATAAAATACGGTGTGTGACGTCCGCTTTTGGTGACGAACTCTCCGAATTTGAGTGCGCCTGTCTGCACGAGAAAATGAACAAATTCATCTTTTTGAATCATATCAGTTGGAACCTCCCAAAAGGAGTGCGAAAATTTTTGCCCAGACATTGGCGCTCGTTGCGACAGAGATGGCCGTCAAAATGATGGTCACGATGACGCAAAGCCCGATATACCACAGGAAAGATTTTTTGAAACCTTTGATTTTGAGCTTGAAGATAAGCCAGACGATGACCGAAAGGATGGTCCCGAAAATCCAGGCGATCGGAGCCGTGATGGCGGCGATGCAGCTGACCAAATACACGACGGTAATGCCCGGAATGAAAAAGAACACAATCGCAAGAACGGTCAGCAGGACAAAGCCCACATAGTGCGCAAGTCCGCGTTCCTTTTGAATGATGACTTGAGGCTGCGGGGCTGGTGCTTCGGCTTTTTCGGATTCTTTGGGCGGGTTCTTTTCCGCAGGGCTTTCCTGTTTGGCGGGCTCTTGTTCGGGTTTCGCTTGGGCGACTTCCGCTCCGTCGGTTTCGATTTTATTCGCCGCTTCGGGAGTTGCCGAAACGATTTCGGCGTCCTGGATTTTTTCTTCTTCCATAAATTTGTCCTTATAAAATAAAGGTTCGCCCTTCGTAAACAAAAACGCGGTGCTCCAGCCAAAGTTTGATGGCCGAAGAAAGCGTGCGTTTTTCAATGTCTTTGCCCAGCTCGACGAGTTCGTCGATGGAAGCGGTCTCGGGAACGCGCTGGACATCTTGACAGATGATGGGCCCCTGGTCCAAATCTTCGGTAGCGAAATGCGCGGTTGCCCCGATGATTTTCACGCCCTTGTGCCATGCCTGGTGATAGGGCTTGGCGCCTTTGAATGCGGGCAGGAATCCGTGATGGATATTGACGATTTTGTATTTGAACTCTTCTGTAAATTCCGCCGACAGGATTTGCATATACCGGGCGAGGACGATGCCGTCCGTTTTGGTTTCCTGGATGATTTCGCGAAAGCGGTTTTCGGAAACGGACTTGGCTTGCGTGCTGGGAACGTAATAGAAGGGAACGCCAAAGGTGCCGCCGACTGGCCCCAATTCCGTGTGATTGCTGACGATGCAGCTAAATTCGCAGGGAAGGTCGCCGTCGCGGTGTTTTAAAAGCAGGTCGTAAAGGCAATGGTCGGTTTTGGAAACGAACAACGCCAGCCGCTTGACTTTGGATGTGTCGTAAAGTTTCCAGGTGAGGGAAAGGTGCGGCCCGATGGATTCCAAATGGCTTGAAATCTCTTCTGCCGCTTCCGGTTCGCATTCAAAAACGGCGCGGAGAAAAAACGTTCCGATATCTTTTGCCGTGTGCTGCGTCAAGTCGATGATATTGGCTCCCGCTTTGGCCAGAACTTGGGTGGTTCCGGCGATAAGTCCTTTCTGGTCGGGGCAATGAATTTGTAAAATGTAACGAGTTATAGCCATGCCCTAAATATACAAATCTTGTATCGTGGGGTCTTATTCGGCACTCGCTACTTGGTTTCTTCCGTGTTCTTTAGCAAAGTAAAGAGCCTTGTCGGCTGCGGCGATCATCGTTTCGATGGTCGGGATGTCTTTTCCCCTGTAACTGGAAACGCCAAGAGAAATGGTAATGGGAATCATCTTGTCGTCAATGGAAAACTTGTAACTTTCGACGGCTTTACGCAAGCGTTCCGCACTTTTAATGGCGTCCGCTTTGGACATTTCGGGGAGCAAAAAGACAAATTCTTCGCCACCGTAGCGCGCAAAAAGGTCGCTTTCGCGCTTGTTCCGGGTAAAAATCTGGGCGATGTTTTTTAAAATCATATCGCCGGCGGGGTGTCCCCATTCGTCGTTCACCTTTTTAAAATGGTCCACGTCGCACATAAAGGCGTGCATATATAGATTTTTGCGTCTGGCGGCGGCGAGTTCCCCCACGGAACGATCCATAAATGTTCTGCGGTTCGGCACCTTGGTGAGCGGGTCGGTCGTTGCGGCTTCAAAAAGTTCCCGGTCAAAGGCCTCTTCGCAGGGATCCTTAAAGTCGATTTTCAGAACCATTTTCCCGATTTGCAGCCGATTGTCGGATTCAATCGCTTTCGGGTGGGCGGTGACGGTAACTCCGTCCAGAAACGTCCCGTTCGTGGAGTCCAGATCGCGGACCGTCATACGGTTGCCGTCCCAGGAAAGTTCGCAATGCTTTCGGGAAATCATGTCGTCTTCCAAGCGGATGTCGGCGTCGGTTCCCCGACCGATAACCGTTTTCCCCTGCATCACGGGAATCTGGCGGAAAGACGCCTGCGGATAAAGTACAATCAGATGGGGCCGCGGCTCGGCGGCGGGCATCGGGCGGGTAAGGCCGCTGGCGACAATAGTTTTTTCAAGATGGGAGCCTAAATCGGACATTTCGCTTTAAATATTAGTTTTTTTCATCAAAACAGGGAACTTGGCAAAAGCAAAAAGCCGAAAATGCCTGAAAAACCGTCATTGCGAATCTGCCAAGGAGAAAATCCGTCACATTTGAACGCGACCGTCACCCCGAACCCCAAAGGGGTTATACGACACTTGTCAATTTATTGACTTAGTGGAGTTATACTCGAAGTGTAGAAGCAATCCTTTTTCCGCAGATAGGATTGCCACGGCGCTATCGCGCCTCGCAATGACGAGATGCCAGACAAGATTGCTTCGGCTTTGCATCCCTGAAACTAGGAATCTCCGATTCCGTAGTTGAAGTATCCCTGGAAGGGACAATTCGTCTAAGGGAACAAGTTCCCAAGACTCATGGGGCTTTGCATCCCTGAAACTAGGAATCTCCGATTCCATAGTTGAAGTATCCCTGGAAGGGACAATTCGTCTAAGGGAACAAGTTCCCAAGACTCATGGGGCTTTGCATCCCTGAAACTTGGAATCTCCGATTCCATAGTTGAAGTATCCCTGGAAGGGACAATTCGCCTAAAGGAAGCAGAACTTCCAAGGCTCATGGGGCCTTGCTCGCAATGACGAGGTGCCTGCCAAGATTGCCACGTCGCTCTGCTCCTCGCAATGACGGACCGCTGACGATGACTTGCGCTCCATTTGACGAAGACCGATATTGCTTCGAAATAGGCTTTTTTCATTTACTTGAAGCCCGAAAACGAGAAAAACGGCTGGCAGCTGATAACTACCAACTCCCCACTCCGCCCCTTTTTTGCTAAAAAAGGCGTTTGGTATCACATGTAAACGCAAAAATAGGGGGTAAGCGAATAAAAAACTACCCTTTCCCCAAAAAAAAGGATAGTTTTCAAGCGAATAAAAGCGACTTTTGGCAAAAGCCGTTTTTTGGCTGTCATTTGCGGACTCCTGTGCACGGGATGATGCGATTGGTTTTGGAGATGTTATGAAAGAAAATGGAAAACACGTCAAGTCCTGGCTCGCGAAAGCGGTTTTCGGCTGTTCGCTTTTGCTGGGGGCGGCTCAGACTTGGGCTCTTAGCTGTTCGGGTAATATATATGTCGCTGATCCGGGGTGGTCATCGTTTCAAATGGTGGTGGATGGTGGTTTTAATTTAATTCCAAGCACGTCGCTTTCGGATGGATGGTATGTGATAAAAGCCAATTCCGTGGGGTCTCAATATGCCAAGGATTTTTTCTTTGCCGCTTCGGATTGGAACGGCTTTGGAATTACGAAATCCCAATATAATGTAACAGGCTGGAATCAGAGCGATAAAATCAGTTGTTCGGACTTCGGTACTTCCGAAAGCCTTTATATTTACGAAGATCCGACGACGGCGGGAAAGACCGTTATTTCCTCTGATCCTCCCAATGCCAAGTACTTTTATTTCCTTCCCCCGGACGATCAGCTTTGGAACAGCTCCATTCCCATGCTGAGTACAGACGGCGGGAAAACCGGGGTCGCTATGTCTACGGACCCGACCCGTTGCGGCTGGTTCTATTATGTATGGTTCAATCAGGAAGTTCCCGCATCGATCACGATTTACAGGGATTCCGACACGGAACGCGGCGAACTGATCGGCTGGGATGGTTACGATGGGGCAGGAGATGCGCCGACAGCCATCCCGATGAATGATTTGTTCTCTTCTTTCAGCACGAACATGATTTTCTTTATGTCGGATCCGAGTATGTGGCCGGACGATTTCCCGGAAGCGGACAAGGGATTTGCCGTTACAGATCCGATGGTGGACGGCAATTGCGAATACCATTTGGCGGCGATTATTTATGATTCCGATGCGAGTTTGCATCCGGCGTTTAGCTGTTACTCCGCTGGGGGCGAGGGATGCCAGTATGGTGCGCAGGGAGTGTCTGCTGTTCAGGCTCAGGCAGCGGTAAATGCCTGTATCGGCGTTACGCATGGGATCGTCCAAGATACGCTTGGACCGGACAAAAAGCCTCTCCTGAAAACGACGGCGATGGGGGGTATGGGTGAAACGTGCTTTATTAGCGAAGCATTTTTCAATCAGCTTTTCCATCCGACTACGGGTGTGAACGAAATGACGTGCTTTGACCTTCCGTTTAATCGTGATTCTTATGGTAAATGGGAATTCAATTCCGATTACTATACGAGCAAAGGTTTGACGGCCCAAGGCGGATTTTATCCGACGGAACAGACGACAGACGCGGATGTTTTGACGAGTTACGGATCCTCCCCGCTTCCTGCAGCAAGAACGAAACGCGGCGCCGAAGGCCCCGTATTTGTGGGACCGCTGCTTCGTGAAGTGGACCCTGTGGAAAATGCGCAAAAATTTGATTTGCTTTGCAACGGAGCAGGTTGGCTCGGAGGAATGGATGATTGTTCCGGTCGTTTTGCCAACGGGGATGACGATATTGCTGCCGTCAACTCTTGGTTGGGGGCTACGGATGCGTGCATGTGGGGTTGGTCTTGCCAGGACAGCAGACCGGCAGGTTGGCCGAGCTTTAAGGACGGAACGGATACTCCGCTTGAAGGAGGAACGTATCGTTGGACGAGTACGCGCAACCAGCAATTCTGTTTTGAAAGCCATGCGCAATTCGTTTATAAGCCGGGGCTTCGCTTCAACTTCCGCGGCGACGATGACATTTGGGTCTTCATTGGTGGCAAACTGGCTGTGGACTTGGGCGGAACGCACCTTGCCGCTCCAGGCTACGCCGTGCTGGACAACTTGACCGACAAGAACGGCAATCCGTTTGTCGAAGGCGAAACCTACGATTTGGACATCTTCTTCTGCGACCGCAGAACCACGATGAGTAATGTCCGCATTAACACGAACATGTATATCCAGCAGAATACGGGTATCAATCGCACGAAGGATACCTCTTATGTGGGTGAAGGCGACCGTTATAATATCTGCTACGAGGAAACCGGTGCGGGCGATTGCGCTGCGGCGCTTTCCGGTGCTTCGGGAACGGAAACAAAGGTTTATTGCAATGACGCAATGGCGGGAATCGTCACTTTGACCTATGCGCTTTACAAGGGAAGTTCCCCTTATACGACGGCAAGCGGAACGACTTTGGACGAATCCTATTTCGCTTCTGCTTATGCGAGTGGGCAAAAGGTATTCTTTGGTGCTATCGATTTCTCTTCAAGCTGGTATCAGCCGGTGATTAACAAAGCCGCTGTTGCGGGCCTTCCTTCCGGCACTTACAAACTTATCGCTTCGGTCAATAACAAGAAGACGACGATAGCCACAATTCGTGTTGCTGGAACTCTGGACGTTCTGACCGAAAATGGCCAGGATTCGACGGGGCATGTTTACAAGGTGGTCACCTCGGCAATGGCCGGCGTTCGCATTCCTGTGTTTGTCGGAGCCATTGGCGATGCTCTGGAAAACGGCAATCTGGATGTGGACTTGGAAGGTGCTGTAGATGAACGCTATACGCCGTCTTTTGATGATGGATTGATGGTCTTTGCAGACAGCTCGTCTCAGACTCCGCTGACATCGAGCGATATCCAGACAGTCGGTGCGCGTGGCATAGATACGCTGTGGGCGACGGTTCCTCTTGCGGCGATGACGAGTTCGTCCATTACCAAGTCAATTTGGGTGCGCAATAAAAAGCTGGCTTTGACGTTTACGCTCCCGGCAATTGCGTTTGTGGATTCCACTTACTCGGAACAAATCAATCCGCCCTATGGCAACTGGAATATCAGCGAGGATTCCATTTTGTATCGCGGTGCGGAATACAAAGCTTATATCATTATGTTCGATCCGACGACAGGAACCCCTTGCACCAGTTGCTCCTATGGCTTGGTGGTGGATCCGGCACAATCTTCGGAAGGCCTGACGGGAACTTCTCTGGAAATGGTGGAAGGCAAGGCCGAAATCCGCTTCCGCTCGTCGAAACGCTATCCGGATGATTTGACTTTGGACAGTGCGTTTATCACGGTGACGACCACGGAGAACTCTCTGATTTTTGCGACCTACCGCGGCTTGGTCTTTAGTGAACCTCCGGTACCTCTGCCCGATTCCGTGATGGTATTTGACGCCAAGGGCGAGCCGAAAACCTATGCGGGTCTAGATCAGAACTTTACGCGGGACGAATATCTGGACGGCATTGCGGATTCGCTTTGGATTAGTTACCATCGTCCTTTCAAATTGGACTCTTTGCCGGATTCCATTATTGTAACCTGGTCGCTGGATTCTACAGAAGCGGTAACGCTCTCCCGCTCCCAGATTGAAGCGGCGGCAAAATTGCTGCCGAGCGGAGACCTTTATGACTCGGTGCTGGCTTTTAGTGGGCTTTCGCTTTCGTCCGAAGTGCAGACCACGCATTCCGGAGCTATGGTTCATTCGTGGGCGAGCTTCAAAAAGAACGGCGTTGTCGCTCACCAGGGATTCAGCAAAACGGCTGAAGACAAGGTTGCTCCGATTATTACCCGCGGAACGATTTCGGAAATGTCCGAAGGCCTTTTCCAAGTTCGGGTAACTTTCTCGGAACCGGTCGTTTCGGCGGAATCCGATCTCAAGTCGCTCTTCATGTATTATTTGCGCTCGGCTACCGATTTGGTGGGTTCAGCAAAATATACGGAAGTCACTGCGACCAATGCCAATATCGTGGATTCGAATGTGACGATGTTCTTTAATGCTTCTCTTGGTTCTATTCCGCAGTCGGGTGATTTTGTCCGAGCCAAACCCGGAATCCTGACAGATGCTAACGGAAACGGTCTTACGGATTACGATGTCGTTGTGCCGTCGCCGTGGATGCTTCTGGAAGGTGACGCCCAATCGACGATAGCGAGCATCAAGATGGGAACGGTCAATTCCGAAGCGGACTTGAAGGCTCCTCCGGTTCAGACCTATTTCTTGGGCATTTACGATTCTGTAGGAACGCTGCTTGAAAAATATCCGAACACTCTCGGTTATATTATCAAAACGGATATGGGCAACATTCTTACCGATCCGAAATTGGATTCCTTGATTGCAGCCGGAAAGGTCAGCATTGACGATGTGAAATTGCATTATGAACTGGATATTTTCACCAATTTGGGCACTTTTGTGGTGCATAAGAAGGGTTCCATCGCTTGTTCTGATCAGGAATTCTTTGGCGGAGACTGCCGTAACAATCGCGGATATGTTTATGTCGCCTGGGATATGGTGACTTCCAAAGGACGTCTTGCTGGAACAGGAGCCTATATTGCAAAACTCAGTACTCATGCGACTATTCCGGTTTTGGGCAAGAAAGGCAAACACAATGTAACGGAAATTTGGGGCGTTCGCCGCACGACAAAATAGGTTCGTTAACACCGAGTTCTTGCAATCAAAGGTTCCGCTCTACTGGGGCGGAATTTTTTTATGAGCAGTGGCGCTACATCTTGCGAGGAGTTTTTTCGCTCTGTCATTGCGAGCCGTAGGCGCGGCAATCCTGACGCGCATGAAGATTGCTTCACCCTAAAGGGTTCGCAATGACGATGTAGCACGGTTCGGGGTGACGATGTAGCACGGTTCGCAATGTTTAATATAAAATGACGGGAAAGCGGGGATACGGGGGGACGGAACACCGTTCACTCTTGGTGAACCCGTTGGACCACTAAAGCCATTTTTAGAGAAGGCCTTAAAGCAGCCCTAGAGTTTCTTTGATTGTCTGTTCGTCTGTTCCGGGCGGGAAAAGTTCTTTCTCTTCGGGAGAGACGAAAACCAGTTTGCGCTCCTCTTCGGGGAGGGCACTGCGGTCGCGCAAAACAACGGGCTTGTTATTGGTCGTATAGAAGAATTGACCCGTTTTGATGAACGCTTTTTTGGCGAGACCTTGGACGATGGCGTTTTTAATCGCCCGGACGACGACGGGGCCCGCTCTGTGCAGACCGTGCAAATGCAAAACTCGGCGGATGAGACTTTTTTCGTGAATCGGCGATTCCGCGTCGATATAAAATTTCATTTGCAAAATCAAAAGTTTGGCTGCAAGCTCCGGAATAGGGACGTCGTGCACGCTTCCTTCAATTTTGGGATTGATGATTTTATAAGGTTCGACGTGAAATTCGGGTTCCTCTTCTTCTCTGCTTTTTTCGCGCGGAGGCGGGGCGACGCTCTGTTCAACGGCAATCGTTGTCAGGACGTGTTCGCATTCGTCATGGGTAGAGCGGAACCAGTTGGGGCACCAGAGCCGAATGATTTTCCAGCCCAGATGTTCCAAAATTTTATTTCGCAAGTAAAGCCTGTCTTCTACCGATTCCCGCAGATAACCATTTGAAGAATCGGTTTCCACGCCCAGCAGAAAATGTTCCGGATTGTTGCTGTCATGGACCGCGAATTGAATCGATGCGCCGTTGTATCCCCAATTTTTTTCAATTTGGCATTGGTCGGAATCCAAATTTTGGAAAATGTGTTCTTCGAGAGTTGCCAAAAGGGGATTTGCTTTGAACAAGGGAATTTCTTTTGCTGTCTGTACAAAGGACAGGAAATCCGCATAGGCGCGAACGCCTGCATTTGCCGAGGAACTTTTTTCAAAGGGTTCGCTGGTAAAGATGCGCAGGCACGAAAGCGCGTGAGTTGCGCAGACATGGACGGATTTGGCGTTGAATCCTTGATTGGCGATAGCCGCAACGGGTTCTGCGCAAATAAAAAGAACATCGCGAAAATTTCCGGAAGCTTCTTCGGGCAACCTGACGTAAGGGTCGCGCAGGGCGTCTTTCGGGGAAAGGAAAAATCCTAAATCGGGATGCTCATGGATTTTTTTCTGAATGGCCTGGAAGACGCTTTTGCGACGTTCTTCGGTGAATACAATGATGCCGAGAGATTGCATCGGGTGCTGTTCGACGTGCTTTGCCGCTGCATCGGCGATTGCCAGCGAAGTATCTTGAACCATCGAGACCTGAATGTCGTTTGGAATTTCGGCATTAGGCGGCGGCAGCTTTTTGATTTTTTGGTTGTAGATGTTTCGGTTGGCGTAATCGATAAGGATAGGGTGCTTGTGCAAACTATTTAAAGCTAAAAACGAAAGTTTGGCACCTTTGTATAAAGAATAGGAGAGGATGCTTTCAAATTGTGAAGCGATAAAAGGAGGCAGGCGTTCCTCGCCTAGAACATTGGGAAACGGCGGTGTCGGTAAATTGGAATCGCCAAAAAGAATAGCGCGTTGGGAACGAAGAAGCGCAGGGATCGCCTGGTTGGGCGGAATGGCTTCGGCATCGAGAATGACGGCGACATCGAATTGCCTAGCTTCTTTAGAAAGGTTGCTTGCGACCTGCCCGATGGGAAGAATGGTCAGCAGCTTTGGATTTTTTTGAACGACGTTTTTGGCAAAACGCAGGTTCATGGTGCAAAGATCGTCGGAGGCTTCTCGAAAATCGCGTGCGTGTTTGGTATGGATTTTGGGCGTCGATGAAAAAAGTTCCGGGAATATGTTGCACGCTCTTTGAATTTGCAGGGAATGCCAGAATCTGGAAAATTCGGCAGCCAGAAATTCTTTGCCCGGATGCGAAGAGACAATGGCTTTTTCCAGTTCGTCCAGCTTTTGCTCTCGCAATTCTTTGCGCTTGGATTGGATTTGGGTAAAGATGGGTAAAAGCGGAAGGGCGGCTTCCCATTTTTGAAGAAGTTCCGCTTGCTCGGTGACGCTTTTGTAGTCGTCCGCTTTCTGGAATTGAAATTCGCGGCAAAGATCGTCAAAATCTTCTTGCGCTTGGCGGCACAATTTCCGCAGAGCCTGGGCATCGCTAATTTGATTTTTAATCTGGCTGTATTTTGAGAGAATCGCATAAGCGAGAGAGGCGTTCTCGGATTTTTCGGCCTTTTGCCGAAAATTGTAGAACCAGCGGATTTTGGCGTCGAGAACAATCCAGTTGGTGTGTTCAAATTGCCAATCCTTTCCGAAAAGCCGACCGGCAAGAGCCGAAGTGTTCGTGTAGAGTTTTTTGCTGTCTTGCAGCTGGATGAGCTTGTCTGTAAGAGCGAGCAGGTCGGCGTCGTTGCGGCCTTGTTTCGGGTCTTTCAGCGTGCGCAGCAGGGTTTTCCGCGCATTGTGATAGTATTCGGAGAAAGCTTTAAACGTGCGGTCTAAATTGTCCTTGAGAATTTCCCGGGCAACGCCAAGTTGCATGTCAATGGCGCCATCTACATAAATGGGCGAGCCTGTTCTGCGAAATTCCGACCAGATGGTTCCGGCGTTGGGAAGAGCTTGCAAGGAATCTTTGAAAGTCGTCCAGTCTTTGGATTCCAAAGCCCAGCCGTCAAAAGAAGGAGTGGAATTGTTGAAATCCGGGGAAATGGCGTTTCCTAAATCCGAAAGGGTTTGAATGTCGATATTCTGATTGAAAAAGAGAACGTTGGAGACGCTTTCCGCCAAAGTGGATAGAGTGGAAAATTTTTCGTTCGCCCTTTTTAATTTTTCGGCAAGCCTTTTCTTTTGCAGTTCGTTTGTGGAATCCAAAAGACCGCCGTCGTAGGCTTCCAGGGCTTTTTGGGAATTGTCGCGATCCAGAATTTCCAGAAGATCTTGCAGGTTGCTTTGCGCGGAATGAAATTGTTCTTTGCTTAAATTTTCGGAGCCGCTGAATGTGGAATCGGGCCAGTTTTTTTTGCGGTTGGTATTTTGGGCAAGTGCCGCCAGAGCGTCTGCCAAGGAGCAGCCTCCGATGGGAATCGGCTGGTTTATCGCCTTGTCGTAATTGACGACCGCAGCCCTTGCTTGGGATAGAGCTTCGCGCGCTTTTTCCAAAGTCGTGTCTTTGTACTCGGGCCTTTGCGGGTTCCACGTTTTTTCAAAGCGGGCAAAGGAGGTTTTTCTTTTGTAGGTCAGCAACACCTTTTTTCCGGTGGAGACGCTTTCGGAAATATAATTGGCCAAAAATTCTTCCCCAGAAGAACCGGGAGGCGTTTCGACAACGCAAAGATCGTTTGCGGGAGAAAGGGACTCCAATAAGGCCGTGTTCGCTTCGGAATCCAGAATGTGCGTGAAAAAATGCTCGGTTGGGTTGAAAATGTCGTTGGGATTGCTGGAATCCAAATCGGATTCGACGACGTGGAAACCTTCGGAAGAAAGCAGCTGGGATAAAAGATGACCGGTCAAATCAAATTGTTTCCAGCTTTCGGATTCCATATCGTTGAATGCGTAAAGGCTTGCGGAATCGTAAAAGCCGATAAATAGCCCGCGGGAAGTACTGCGCCATTCCGGGAAAGGGGCGATTGCTTCTTGAACAGCGTCAAAGTAGTTCCGAATCTGGAACGTTCCGCCTATGACAAAATTTTTTGCCACGGGAAATTTTAGCGTTTCTTTGTTCTTGACGCGGAGGGGAATGTTTTCTATGGGTGGGTTCGCCGAAAGGGAGACCGTCAGATTTTTCGTGTCGATTTGGACGGGGACGAGCAGGAGCGGGGCCAACCCTTGGGATTTCAAAAAGCCGATGCATAAAAACGCATTCTGTTCCCCGGTGCCCTCTTCCAAAGAACGAATGGCGTATCGGATGTCGGCAAAGAGATTGCTCTGGCTTGTATCCGAAAAAGCCGCAGTCACCGGAGCGAACAAAGACAATGGGAGTGCGACGGGTTTGCGCATCCATTTTTCCAAAAAGGCAATGCCGTCTTCGGACATCAGCGGCGTCTGGAATTTTGCCTGGGGGACAAAATTCAAAAGTCGGCTCTGATGATTCAAATCGAAAGAGGGTTCGCGAAGATTTAAGAGTTTATGAAACAGGTCGTCCGCCATATATACCGGAATATATTTCAAATTTTGGAAAATAGATGCTTTTTTGCCAGCAGAATGGATTCGTTAACAGAAAGTAACCTGAACGAGGAAAGCAGTCCGGCTTGAACGCAGACTTCTCCCAGAAGCTTTTCGGGGGAAATGCCGAGTTCCCGCTCGCCCCGGATGCTTGCGGCGTGCTCTCTTTTGGAAAGTTTTTTCCCCGATTCGGCGCAGATGAGCGGATGGTGCAAAAAAAGAGGCGGCGTTTTTCTGCCGAGGGCTTGGCTCAGGGCGATTTGGCGTGCGGTAGAGGCGCGCAGGTCTTCTCCGCGGACGACAAGGCCGATTCCTTCTTCCAGGTCGTCGGCGACGACGGCGAATTGGTAAGTCCATTGCCCCGCCCTGTCTTTGATGGCAAAGTCGCCGCATTGCTCGGCGGGATTTTCGAAAAATTTTCCCAGTCGCAGATCGTTCCATTCGATGGTGGCGCTCGGGGTTTTAAATCGGACGGCATTTTTTTCCGTAAAGGGCAAATCTAGATGGCGGCAGTGGCCTTGGTAAATGGCTTCGCCTTCGCTGTTGGTGGGATTCGTCTCGAATGTAAATTTTCGGGAACAATCGCAGGCGTAAATGCGGTTTTCCTCCTTCAGTTTTTGGAAAAATCGAAGGTAGCGGTTTTCGTTGGCGCTTTGGATCGATTCCGCTTCCCAGGAAAATCCCAACCATTCCAGATCTTCGCGGATGGCGTCGATGTAAGCTTGCCGAGCCCGGCTTTTGTCGTGGTCTTCGATGCGCAGGCGAATCGGGTATCCGAAATGTTCGGCGGCGGCGTACACGAATAAAGCCGAAAGGACGTGCCCTCGATGCAAATAACCGGTGGGACTGGGGGCAAAGCGTGTAAAGGGGAACGGGTTCATAGAAAAATGCGCTATGAAAATAATAAAAATTTTTATATCAGACCTCTTTTTATGCTCTACAATATTTTTACCGGATGCCGATAGCTTTTCAAAAACTTTTTACTATTTAGGCGATGTATCGCTATGAATTAAAAACCTTTGTCGCTGTCGTGGAACAGCAGAGTTTTACCCAGGCGGCGGAAGTGCTTTATTTGACGCCGACGGCGGTGATGAAACAGATGAACCAGTTGGAAGTCCAGTTGGGGATTCCCTTGTTTGAGCGCAACCGGCAGGGGGTGAAAGCGACGGAAAGCGGCAAAGCTTTATATCAAGAAGCAAAGTTCATCATCGACTATGCCGATAAGGCGTTGGCCAAAATCCGCGGCAAGCTGAAAAATGGTGAAGAGACGATACGCATCGGTTCTTCGATTTTAAATCCCTGCAAGGCGTTTATGGAATTGTGGCCGCGAGTCAGCGCGCAATTTCCTTCTTTCAAAATCAGCATCGTTCCTTTTGAAGACGCAAACCAGAATATCCTTTCTGTGATAAGCGGCCTCGGACGGCATTTTGATTTTTTGTCGGCGCCTGCGATTCTCGAGAATGGCTTTCCCGGGCGAATTTTTACAAACTGGGGACTTGTAAGAAATGCGTCGCTGTTCCTGTGACGCACAAGCTGGCGGCAAAAAAAGAGTTGAAGCTTTCCGATCTTTATGGGGAAACTCTGGTGATGGTCAGTCGGGGAGATTCGCCGACGAACGATCGCCTGCACGAAGAACTCGAAAAGAAGCATCCGCAAATCCACCTGAAAGAAATCGGTTATTTTTACGACATTGACGTTTATAATCGCTGTGCGGAATCGGGAACCCTTCTTTTGAATCTGGATTGCTGGAAAGACGTGCATCCGGGACTGGTGACGCTTCCCGTTGTGGACTTGCATTATGAAATCGACTACGGGCTTTGCTATTCCAAGTCGGCGGATGCCAGAACGCTTCGCTTTTTGGATGCTGTAAAAAAAATCGTGTGAAATGGCAGACTACTTTTTGCCCAGCCATTCGCGGACTTTTTTCTCTGCTGTTTTCGGGTCGTTTTGCGCTGTGGAACCGTGCATTTCCAATCCTTTTTCCACTTTTGCTTGGGGACAGGTTTTTTGAATATTTTGCACGGTGCCCGATAATCCGCTGCCTTCATGTGTGCAGAACGGGTAGATTTTTTTGCCCGAAAAATCGTGGCTTTCCAAAAAATGATACACGATCATCGGCATGTCGCCCCACCAGTTCGGATATCCCAAATAAATCGTTTCATATTTTGAAAGATCGGCGATGTCGCCTTTATACGCCGGACGAGCTTTGTCGAGTTGTTCTTTTTTGGCGAGATTTACGCATTCGTCGTACTTTTCGGAATAGGGCTTTTCCGGTTCGATTTTGAACAGGTTGCTGCCGGTTTCCTTGGCGATGATTTCGGCAAGGATTTCGGTGTTGCCTTTTTTTACGTTGCCGACGCGTAGTTTTCTCCCGCACGGAAAAAATAGATGACGGCCACTTTTGTCTGAATGCCTTCGGGCTCTGCGGCAAAAAGAATTCCGCAGAAAATCCATAGAAGAAATCCGAATGCCATTTTTGCAATTTTCACGATTTGCCTTTGCTGAATGCAATCAGCCATTCTACGGTGTTCGGATCGTAATGCGAAAAGAATGCGCTTTCCTTTTCGTCTAGTGCGGCGATTGTCCTGCATATCTTGCTCGCTCAACGAAAAATCGAAGACGCTGAAGTTTTCTTCCATGCGTTCGGCGTGCGTGGATTTGGGAATCACGATAACTCTGCTTTGGATTAAAAAACGGAGTGCCGTTTGGGCAACGCTTTTTCCGTATTTTTCACCGATGGATTTTAATACGGGATTGGAAAAGAAGTCTTTGCGGCCTTCGGCAAACGGGCCCCAGCTTTCATGCCGGACATTGTATTTGTTCAAAAATTTCCGCGCTTCCTTTTGCTGCTGGAAAACGTGGGTTTCAATCTGGTTTACCGCGGGCATTACGTCGGCAAAGTTGCAAATGTCGATGAGCCTGTCGGAGTAAAAATTGGACACGCCGATAGCGCGGATTTTTCCGCTTTTGTAAGCTTCTTCCATTGCCCGGTAAGATCCATAGTAATCGTTGAAAGGCTGGTGGATAAGCATCAAGTCCAGATAGCTTGTGCGCAATTTGCGAAGCGATTCTTCAATGGAAGCTTTCGCTTTTTCATAGCCGCCGTTTGAAATCCAGATTTTGGACGTGACGAAAAGCTCTTCACGGGGGACGCCGCTTTTTTGAATGGCCGCGCCGACGCCTTCTTCGTTGCCGTAAGCCTGCGCCGTATCGATGGAACGATAGCCGAGAGCGATGGCGTCCAGAACGCAGCGCTCGGTTTCTTCGGGCGGAGTCTGGTAAACGCCGTAACCCAGGATGGGCATTTTTACATGATTGTTTAATTCCACGTATCCATATTGAGTCCTTTTTTTGTTGGGCCTTTGCTTATTTCAGTTTGGCGTATTCTGCATCGCTAACGGGTTCCAGCCATTCGTTGCTCGGATTTTCGGCGGGAATTTCAAAAGCCAGATGGCTGAACCACGAATTGGCTTTTGCGCCGTGCCAGTGCTTGACATTGGCGGGAATTTCCACGATGTCGCCCGGGTTCAGGGATTGCGGATCTTTGCCTTCTTCTTGATACCACCCGCTTCCCGCTGTGACGATTAAAATTTGTCCGCCGCCTTTTGTCGCATGGTGAATGTGCCAGTTGTTTCGGCATCCCGGTTCAAAAGTGACATTGGAAATTGAAATGGGTTCGCCCGCCTTCGTTACCGGATTCAGGAAGGAATTGCCGATGAAGTATTTGGCGTAGGCGGTGTTGGGCTTTCCTTTTCCAAAAATGTTCTGCTTGTCAAATTCCGCCCGGTTTGCCATTTGATCGTTTTCTTTGTTTTGATTTTCGGCTTTTTCAAAGGACTTTGCCGCTTCTTGAATCCCGCGAAGAGCATTCAATGTTCTGGGATAACCCATATAGGGGATATTCAAAGAGATGATGTTTATCAGGAATTGTTTGGAGCGTCCCATCCGTAAATTCGCCGCCGCATGGGAAATGAACTGCGGTTCTGCATCGCCCTGTGCGTAAAGATAGCAGAAAGTCAAAAGTTCCCGCATTTTGGCATCGAGTGCTGCGCGCGTGTAGTAATCGCCGAAGCAGTTGGCGGCAAGCAGATAATTGATGTGCCGACTTTCTTCCGGTCCGGATTTGTAAAATTCACGCATCCGTTCGCCGAAAATTTCTACCTGTTTTTGGGTGCCGCTTTCTTGCCGACTGACATGGACCGCATCTTTGTTTGGTTCCGGAATGGAAATGCCCATGCTTTCAAATACTTCGTTTTTGGCATAAATGAAGGGCAGCACACGCCCGATTCCCAAGTAGGGGACACCCTGATAAACCAGTTCGCGAACTTCCTCTGGAGTTGTCGATGTCCCTAAAGCCGCCCGGAGTTCCGCTTTGAAAAGTTCTACGCTTTGTGAACCCATGAGCACCGCCAGTTTGGAAAGCGAGGCTTCTTTGGCTGTCGGTATATCCGCCGGGTTTTCGGCGGGCAAGAGCGGCTGAATTTCGGAATCGGCGACATGGGAAAGGATTTCAAAAAGTTCCGGGTCTGTTTTTTTGAACGAGTCAAAATGCTTGGCGCTATTTTTTTTTTCTCCGTTTTGCGGGGAGCACGCGACAATTCCTGCAAAAATTCCAGGCAAGATTTTTTTCATCAGCATAAATTCTCCGTAATAATGGTTAAAGGCCTCATTGGTGCCCTTCGACAGGCTCAGGGACCACCCTTCGACTAGTTCGGCAGGCGGTTACCGCCCTTCGATAAACTCAGGGACCGAAGCATGGTTGCTGAGCTTGCCGAAGCGTTCGCCAAAGCCTTTTTAGATGGCGGCTTCAAAAAATATATCAAAGCCCGTGTTTTTTGAGAATCTTGAATCGGTTGTCATTGTATGAACGAAAAGTTTATACGTCTCGGTGGCTTTGTTGCGGTTGGAACGCAAAATTTCTCCGTTTTTGCATAAAAAAGACTAGATTCTGGATATGATGAAAAAATGGATTTTTGGAGTGCTCTCGCTCGCACTTGCGGCATTTGCAGAAGATGTGACCGCGACGACGTCGGGCGGGAGAATCGTGATTTTGCACGATAATGGCCGTTGGGAGTATTACCAGAACAATTCCCGCGTCCGTGACATTCGGGAATCGGCGATCCCGAAAGATATGCAGACGAATGTTTCCATTGAATACGAACCTTTGGATAAATTGGAAGGGGATATGCGGATGCGCATGGAAGCGAACGACGAGCCCGAAGATAAAATTCGGGACAGTTTGCGTACTCTTCCTGTGGGAGGCATCGTCCATTTTTGTGCGGACGAAAGCCAGGTGCATCGCGGCAATCCCAGAACTTTCACCTATACGATTTGGGTCGGGAAAAAGCAGGTCTATAAGGCATCGGTTTCGGAATCGGAAGCGCAACTTTCCGATGTCGCCAACGTGACTTACCTTTTGTCGGTACCTTTGCAAATGAAAGTGAAAGGGCAAAAGATCAAGGCTCGGATTGAAAACGGCTACAGTTCCGTGGATTTTGATGTCCGCTGACGGGAATGGGCCATGGAAAAAGCTCCCCATTTTGCGGTTGTCGATGTAGAAACGACGGGCGGTAAACCGGAATATGCCCGCATTGTCGAAATAGGAATTGTCCTTGTCGATGATTGGAAAATAACGGATTCGTTCAGCTCGTTTGTGCATACGGACGGAGAACTGTCGCCTTTTATTCAGAATTTAACGGGAATTACGCCGCAAAAACTGAAGAATGCGCCGGAGTTTGAACAAATCGCGGAAAAGGTCGATGCGCTTTTGGATGGGCGCGTCTTTGTCGCGCATAATGTGGCTTCGGATTATGGAGTTCTTGAAGCGGAAATGAAACGGGCGGGGTTGGATTTTTCGCCGGAACGACTTTGTACGGTCAAATTGTCCCGCCGGGTTTTCCCGGGACTTGCCAAATACAGCCTGCATGAACTGGTCGCCGAATTGGGGCTTCCGGATTTTGACCAGCACCACGCTTTGAACGATGCGATGGCTGCGGCGCGGGTTTTGATACATGCGAATGAAAGCGGGGGATTTGCGCAAATAGAAGAGTTGTTGCGCGGCGGGAAAAAGCCCTTGTTTTATCCGAAGAATTGGACGGAAGAGCGTGTGATGCAGATTTCGCGGCATCCGGGAATTCTTTATTTTATGGGGAAAAGCGGGGTCTTGTATGCGACGGCGGCGCGGAATCTTCGCAGTCGGGCATTGGAACTGCTTTCCAATACGCGGAGGTCGCCCCTTAAAGGATTGACGGATGGAATTTGGGATATTCGGGTGAAGGAACTCGGCTCGGAAATTTTGTCCAAACTGTATTTGGAATCGGAATTGGCGAAAACGCGTTTCCCGTGCAATGCGGTAGTGCGTAAATTGCCGGATGTCGGCGCTCCCTTGCCCGACTTGGCGATGTTTTTGCCGGGGCGCTCCCATGGGGAATGTGGCGTGGTGATTGTGCAGGGCGGCAAGGTTTGCGGCTTCACGTTTGTGCGGGAAGAATGCGAGGTGCGGCTTTTTGACATTTTGGAAAATCTGATCCCGTTTGAACAAACGGAAAATCTGGTGCCGATTCTTCGGCAGGCGTTGCTTCGCAGGGGTGTGCGGGTGCAATTCTTGCCGTGAATGCTGCGTTTTTTCAGGCCGCGCAGGAAAGAATTGTATGTATCTTCCATTCGATATTCGCAATTGAAAAATTTTTCAAAGGGTGAACTTTTTTTCAAAGAGGGAACTTTCTTTCACAAGATGAATTTCTTCTCGCAGACTGCGAGGTGCTCGCCCCATGAGCCTTGGAAGCTCTGCTTCCTTTAGGCGAATTGTCTCTTCCAGAGATACTTCAACTATGGAATCGGAGATTCCCAGTTTCAGGGATGCGCAGCCGTGGCAATCCTTGTGGGCATCCCGTCATTGCGAGCAAGGCGAAGCAATCTTGGCTGCGTGAAAAGGATTGCTTCTACACTTCGAGTATAACTCCACTAAGGTAACAAAGTTACCAAGTGTCGTATATCCACATAGAGGATAACTCCACTAAGTCAATAAATTGACAAGTGTCGTATAACCCCTTTGGGGTTCGGGGTGACGTAAAAACAACCGCCAGCTCAAGGAACGCAAGCGAGCAGACTCCTGTACACAATCCGTCCCAGCGAGGAACAAAGCGACCCATGAGTCTTGGGAACTTGTTCCCTTAGACGAATTGTGCAAAGCCCCATGAGTCTTGGGAGCTTCGCTCCTTTAGGCGAATTGTCCCTTCCAACTATCCGCTAATTACGGCCTTGCTTTAGGGATGCCTTATCACGCTCTTTGGGAGACGCGAAGTGTCAAAACTCGACTGCCTTGGAAAAACGATTAGGGGCGAATTGGGAGGAATTTTGGAAATGGCGTGAGGGATAGTGACCCGAACGGGCGGAGACGCGGCTTGCGCGGCTCCGTTGCTCTTGGCGGCAAAGCTGCTTCGCTCTTATTTTGCGGCTTTGCAGCCTAGTGCAATATAGCCCGACCCGGCGAAAATTCTTTTTGGCGTTGCCGTTTAGCCGGGGCACGCTCGCCGTTAAGCGGTTTCTTCTTTTTTCTTTTTGAAGAATCGCTTACCTTTGCCGGGCACGCGCGGCGGGAAGTCGAATTTGATTTTTCCCGTTTTGGGTTCGAGCATGAGATAGGCGTCGAAGAGGCGGCGTGTTTTGGCGGAACGGAACCCTTGGATGAGCGTCGTTTTTTCACCGGTGAGCAGTCGCTTTAGATTGTCCGTGGAGATTTCTTTGCCGAGGATGATTTTGTTCAAGTGAAATCCGGATTCTTTTTTATCGACGTAGCTTTGCGAAACGTAGGCGGTCAAGGTGTCGAAAACAGGGCTGCCGTCGATGGGCGATTTGCCGAGTTCTTCGCCTAATTCGATTTCTTCGTTTTCGGCGTTGTCAAAGACGAATTTGACTTTGCCTTCTTCGATGGCGAGTCCTGCTGAAAATTCCATGCCTCGTTTGGAGCGGAATCCGGTCAAGGGCCCGATTTTGTGCTGGGTCAAAAGTTCCACGGCTTCTTCGTCGCTCATTTTACGTCCGCTTAGGATTTTGCGGATGAGAATGCCGTCTTCGGTTTCAAAGCGGGAAACGCTTTCGTACACTTTTTTGCCGTTCACCGGGCTGAAAGCCGCTTCTTTTCGCGTGTCCTCTTCCTTGAAGCTGCGGATGTTGTGCACCATTTTGGTCGTCAGCTCTTCGATTCCCTGCATAAAAGCGGAACGGGTTTCCTTGCCTTTTTCAATTTGGGAAAGCTGGTATTCCCATTCGCCGGTAAGTTCCGGACTGGTCAGGTTCTCGATTTTCATCGCGCGGGCGATTTGAATCAGGCCAAACGCCTTGCTGGTCGGAATCAGTTCTTTGCCGTCCCGAACCATGTATTTGTCCGAGATGAGCTTTTCGATGATGGCCGCCCGAGTCGCTGGAGTTCCCATGCCACGGTCTTTCATCGCATCGGCGAGTTCGTCGTCTTTGACGAATTTTCCCGCATTCTCCATCATGGAGAGCAATGTGCTTTCGGTGTAGCGCGGCGGCGGATTGGTGTGCTCTGCGGAAATTTCGAATTCCTTGGCTTGCGCCTTGCCGCTCGAATCGATGGGCGAGATGTTCGCTTCGTCGTCCGATGTTTTTCCATAGACTTCTTTGAATCCCGGATTTTTGAGGATTTTGCCTTCGGTCAGGAATTTTTCGCCTTCGATTTCCGTGATGCGGGTCGTGTTCAGGTATTCCGCGGGCGGGTAGAATACGGCGATGAAACGCTGGCAAATCATCGTGTATATTTTAAGTTCCGCTTCGGAGAGCGATTTCATTTTATTTCCCGTCGGGATGATGGCGAAGTGATCCGAAATTTTGGCATTGTTGAAAATGCGCGGATCTTTTTTTACCCAGTTGTTGTCGAGCGCTTTGTGTGCAAAGGAAGCGAGATTCCCTTCCATCGTGGTGAGGGTCTTTTTGACGGTGCCGACGTAATCTTCGGGGAGGGCGCGGCTGTCGGTTCGCGGATAAGAGGTGAGCTTGTGCCGCTCGTAAAGCGCCTGGGCGATGGAAAGCGTCGTTTTGGCGCTGAATCCGAAGCGATTGTTCGCTTCTCGTTGGAGAGTTGTCAAGTCGTAAAGCGGTCCGCATTTTTGAAAGCTGGGTTTGGTCGTTTCGGAAACGGTTCCCGTTTTTTTCTGGCATTTTTGGACGATTTCTTGCGCCCGATCTTCTTCCCAGATTCGATCTTTGTCCGCTTTCAGTTCCGGGTCAATCCATTTGCCCTTATATTCCGATTTCCCTGACAGAAACGTTCCTTCGATTGTCCAATAGGGCCTGGAAACAAAGTTGTTCCGTTCTTCTTCCCGGTTTACAATCATTGCAAGGGTCGGCGTTTGAACGCGACCGCAGGGAGTCAGCTGGAATCCGCCAAAGCGGTTGTTGTAGGCCGTCAGTCCGCGCGAACCGTTGATGCCCACGAGCCAATCCGCTTCGGAACGGGAAAGGGCGGCGTCGAGCAGGTTCCGCATTTCCTCTTGGGTCCGCAGATGCTCGAAGGCGTCTCGGATGGAAGCCTGGGTCATACTTTGCATCCATAGGCGCAGAATATTTTTCCCTTTGAGTCCGGTCTTTCCTTTTTCAAATTCCAGAATATAATGGAAAATCAGTTCGCCTTCCCGACCCGCATCGCAAGCGTTGATGATGGTGCCGACGTCTTTGCGGCGGATGAGTTTGCCAAGTGCGGTCAGCTGGGATTTGGATTCGGGAATCGCTTTAAGCGCAAATTCCTTTGGCAAAATGGGAAGGGTTTCCATTGCCCAGCTTTTGTATTTGTCGCTAATTTCTTTCGGGTCGCAGAGAGTGACCAGATGACCCAACGCCCAGGAAATGATATAGCAGTCGTTTTCGTAGTAGTTCTTTTCTTTTTTGAATTTACCACCGGCGGGGATTGCTCGTGCCAAATCGGCGGCGACGCTCGGTTTTTCGGCGATGACCAGAATTAATTTATTTTCGTCTGTTGCTGTTTTTTTGACCATGGAGTTCAACCTTTCCACTTAAAATGACCGGCTATTCCAAAAAGCACGGCGAATACAGTAAATGGGGCGTGAATGATTTCTACGGGGAGGAACCATTTGAAAAGTTCTTGCTGCTGGAAGATGCGGAGTCCGCGGAGTTCCACGCAGGTGTCGCCGACCAGTTTGATCAGGAAACCGAAAAGGGTGGCGAGAAAAATGGGAAAACTGAAAAAGGAAAGAATGTAGCCGGCAAAGAGCAGGCAGAAAAAGAGAAAGACCATTGTCAAAATGGCAACCGTTTTGGGAGCGTAATAAGTGGTTTTGGACGCCCAGCGTTTGCGCTGTTCCCAAAGTTCGGGGAAAGTTTCTTTGCCTTGCGTTGAAACAAAGGCTTCCGGGTCGATGGAATAATGCGCTTTCCAGGGGGCTTCGCGGGCGAGTTTCTGCAGCAGCAGGTCATCGTCGCCGCTCTGGATTTTAGAGACGCCTTCAAACCCGTGCACTTCTTCAAAAAAGCGACGGCGATATGCCAGATTGTTTCCGGTGCTGGTGATCGGCGTTCCCATGGCGAGGGCCGCGGTTCCGGCAATGCGATAGGCCATCGTTTCGACGGCTTGCATATTTAAAAGCCAGTTGAATCGGTCTTTTGGAAGTTCAATATAGGAGTGGCCGGCGACAAAGTCGATTCCCGGCTCGAACTCTTGCATCATTGCGCGGATCCAGGTCGGCGGAACAATGCAGTCGGCGTCGGTCAAAAGGAGAATTTCCCCGGCGGAAGCTTTGACCAGTTTGGCGATGGCGTTCTTTTTGGCGCTTTCTCCCGGCGAAAGTTCCGAAATGGTCAAAATATGAATGCGATCGGGATATTTTTCGGCGTATTCGGCGAGAATCTGTGGGGTGCGGTCCGTAGAACGGTCGTCGGCCACCCAAATGTCCCATCGCCCTTTATAAAGCTGCTTCATCAGCGAATCAAGGGTTTGCGAAATTCCCGCTTCTTCGTTCCGGGCAGAAACGAGGATGCTGACGGATGGCAACGGATTTCGGATGGAATGACCGATATGGACTTTCCCTAAAGCGCGGAACATTCGCCATTCAAATAGCGCGTAAAAAAACGCCGTGACGACGAGTAGCGAAACAAAGGCGGTTTCCAAAAGGGTCAAAATCATGCTCCGTAAATGTAATTCAAGATTCTTTTGACGGTTATCCGTCTGTCGGGAAAAAGGCCGCCTTTTCAAAAAATCAAATATGGAGAAGATTGTTCCCATTTTGCTTGCTTTGGGAATTTTCTTCCCGAAAAACGAAAACTGTAAATGCCGCTTTTACGAAAAAAGAAAGGATTCGGCATCTATTTTTTTCCAAAAAAGGAGTCCTCTATGAAATCTTTTTTCCAAAAAATCGGTTTCCCGCTGCTTTGCACGGGGTCGGTGGTCCTTTTCGGCTGTAGCGACAGCGATTCTTCGAGCGGGCCCGAAGAGGCGGATATCCTGGAACCGGTGAATTCGGTTTGCGGCGATTATCAACCTTTAGAAGACGGTTTAGGCAACACCTATTGTTTGGACGATTTTGGCAATCTCGTTTATTTCGTTGCAGCGGATGGGACGATTCTTTATCCGGAAACGCCGGCGGTTTCTAGCAGTTCGGTGGAGGGCGACTCCCTGCTTCCGGCACTTTCTTCTTCGAGCGGAGAGATTGAAACTTACATTTGCGGTGAGACGACGGCACCTTTGAACGTTTTGGGTAGCAAGTATTTCTATCGCGATGCCTTGGGCATGTATTATTATGATATTAACGATGCCAGCTGCACCAAGATTTATCTTAGCGCCGCGGTTTCTTCCAGTTCCTCTGTAGAACTTCCATCGGATACGGTTTTCGCTTCTTCCTCTTCGGCAGAAAATCCTCTGAACTCCTCGTCAAGCTTTGCCGATGTCTTGAGAAGCTCCTCTTCGGTGGAAGTGATTATTTCAAATGGTTCCGCACCCCTTCTCTCTTTTAACGGCAGCGCGCTGACGGTGGAGAATAACAATAATTGCGTGGACACGGCGGGAACATTGGTGAAAATTCTTTGCGCCGGAGAATACACTTTGACGGGAACGACTTCGAATTATGAAATTTTCGTGAGCGCAGATACTTCCGCCAAGGTTTATCTCTATTTGAACAACCTTTCTTTGACAAGCCCGGACGATGCCGCCATTTATGCGCAAAATGCAGACAAAGTATTTCTAATGCTCGTCGACGGGACAAGCAATACTTTGGGCGATGCCAGTTCCCGGACCAAAACGTGGAGCTATACCGATGATGGCGAATACAAGACAGATACCACCAAAGCGGCCGTCTATTCCAAAAAGGATTTAACCATCAAGGGTTCGGGAGCATTGACGGTCACCGCTTCCTGCGCAGATACGAGTTATTGCGGAAACGGCATCCATACGACCAAGGATTTGAAAATCAAGGATGCTCCGAACATTACGATTTCGGCGAAAAAGCACGCCATCAAGGGAAAGCGTTCTGTGGAAGTCGAGGGCGGAACCTTGAATTTGACAGCGGGCGGTGACGGCATTAAGGCGGATGAAGATGATGCGACAAAACTCGCTGAAGGCAAGGGCTATATTGCGATTCTCGGCGGAACGATTACTATCACTTCCAAAGATGATGGCATCCAGGCTTCCAATTACATCGTGATCGCCGATAGCGCAACGACTCCTTCGATTACGGTCAACGCATCCGCAGGGAAGGGCATCGTTTCGGATTCGATGCTGTTTATTCATGCGGGCATCCTGAACGTGACTTCAACGAGCGATGACGGCATCCATTCCAATTTAAGCATTGTGTTCAATGGTGGGCAAACGACTGTTTCCGCTGGCGATGACGGTATTCATGCGGATTCGGCTCTCCATGTGAATAACGGCTATATCAATGTTGTCAAAGCAGTCGAAGGAATGGAAGCCGGATATATGTACTTCGACGGTGGTGTGACATCGACTTATGGGACAGACGACGGCTGGAATGCGGCGGGTCTGACTTCGGGTTCTACGAATACCGGGGGTTGGGGCGGTCCGGGTGGGGGAATGCAGTCTAATTCAACCGGATATCTTTGCATTCGTGGGGGCTATCACTATGTGAGCGCTTCGGGAGGTGATATCGACGTATTAGATGCGAACGGCACCGCAACGCAAACGGGCGGCGTTCTGATTCTGGAAATCCCGACGAGCAGCTCTGGGGGCGGTTCTATGCCTTTTGCCGGGCCGGGTGGCGGAAGCTCCAGCGGAGGATGTTCTACAAATGTTACCGGCGGTCTTATTGACACGGATAACGGCTATACGATTTCAGGCGGCGTGATGCTGGCGTTCGGCAGCCAGACTGAGGAATACCCGAATTGCACGGCGACTTCTTACACGAATACGAATTATTACGGTTCGTCAAATGCGGCATTCAAACCGCAGGGTTCTGGCAGCATGATTCTTTATGGTGGATCGATTTCTTCCGTTTCGACGGTGGATGTTTCGGGAATGAATTCAGTGACGTTCCTGAACGGTCTCAGCTACTATTACAAATAACTGTATCCTCCAAACCAAAACAGGGAGTCCCGCTTTTCGGCGGGACTTCTTTTGCCGGAAATGGCGATAAATTTGCAATTAAAATTTTTTCAAAGTGCGAACTTTTTTCGTGACTGAGAACTCTTTTTCTCAAGATGAACTCGGTTATCAGTTATCAGTTATTAGTTCTCAGTTCCAACTTCCAACCGGTTGCTGAGCCTGTCGAAGCACAGCAGCCGTTTGCCGAACTAATCGAAGGGTACTCGCCACTAGTCGCTAATCACTAATAGCAGGGATTCTGCGAATAAGAAACATGGGTTGCAAAAACAGTCCCCCCCCCTTGTGAGTTTTTTTTTGCAAATGGAATTGAATCGTTTAATATATATTCAAAACGTTGAGGTTGATTGATGAAACATTCTACGTTTACTTTAAAATGGTTTTGTGTAGTGGCTGCGATTTTTGTCGCTTGTTCCTCGGATTCTTCTTCAAATGCGTCGGAAACGGATTCCAGCAGTTCGGAATTTTCTGGGATTTCTTCCGAAAATTTGGCGGAAAGCTCTTCCTCTCAATTTAGCACGCTTTCTTCTTCGGAATCGGGAGATTTGGACGGCGATAATCCGGATGTCGAAAATACCGACACCGATACGTTGAGCACAAGTACTTGGCTTTCGTGGGAAGTTCCCGAGGCGCCTTCGGCGGGTGTGTATGCGGCTCCGGATTCGGCAGTGCTGGTGACTTTTAGCGATGCGGGAATTTCGGTTTTGAACGCGGGAACCAAATCCGTTTCGGTCTCGGAAAATATTCTTGTCATCGGAAGTGCCGGGCTTTATGTGATGAGCGGTTCTTGCTCGGATGCGCAGATTTTGATTAATGTGCCGGAAACGGCAACTGTGGAATTGGTTCTCAATGGCGTGAAATTGCACCATTCCGAAAATGCGCCGCTTTTCTTTGTCGCTGGCGACAAGATGAAAATCCATCTGGCTGATGGTTCGACAAACATCTTTTCGGATGCCCGAAAATATGCGTTTATGACTGTCGGCACTTATACGGAATTGGATTCGGTTCCCAAAGCTTGCCTGTATGCTCGTGAAGATTTGACGATTGAAGGAAATGGTACTTTGTATGTTACGGGAAATTACAATAACGGAATCCATACAAAAGCGGACCTTGTGATTAAAGATTCGCCGACGATTTATGTGAATGCGCTGAACAACGCGCTTAAAGGCAAAGGTTCCGTCCGAGTGAAAGATGGCGGCAATTACTACTTGCGCACGGGGGACGGGTCGGGAATTTCTTCGGATAAGGCAACGCGTCCGTTGGACAAAGGCAGGGTCGCCATTTCGGCGGGGACATTTACTATGGATGTAGGGAATGCGGGAGTCAAAGCGGCTTATGTCGATTCCATTGCTGGCGGAAATTTTAAAATTCGGACGGTGAACGGGGATGCTTTCCATGCGGCTACTCTCCAAGTCTTTGACGGCAATTTTGAAATTCTCGCTGGGGATGAAGGCTTTTGCGCGACGGAAAAATTGCAGCTGATAAATGGAAATGCGAAAATAACCAAAAGCTCCAAACCGTTTATAGGAACGCAGGAACTGTCGGTTTCCGGTGGAACTTGGGTAGGACTGGGTGGAGGGCATGATTCCACCATGGTTCCCCGAAATGCGGATATTTATGCGGTTGTAACAATTCTTCCGACAGAAATCATCGAAGGTTCGATGGTGTCCATTCGCAATGCCGAAGGTTCTTCGGTGTTCTCATTGGAAGCGGAAAAAAATATCCAGTCGCTATTTGCAGCGTCTCCTGATTTTTCCGCAGGAATTTACACGGTTTATGCCGGAGAAAGTGCTGTATGTTCGTTCAGCTGGGATTCCGCAAATAAAATCGCAACGTCTTGCGAAGCTGTTCAGTAAAAGCTTTGTTCAGAAAATGGCGACGTGGACGGGAATGGTTTCTCGGATTTTTTGAGCGACCATTTCAAAGAATTCTTTTTCCAGTGGAAATACTTCGGGAATAGCCGTTCGCCGGATTACGCCATAAAGTTGAACGCCCAAAAAGTTGCTGGGATTTTGAACGTAAATTTTTTGCAGACGCTGGATATACAAACGGATTTCTTCTTCATCGGGAAATTCGTTTTGTATTTTGCACAGCATGGTCTGTATGCGCAGAGGAAATTTTTGAACGGCGCTTTCCAGATTTTTTTGAATCTGTTCCAACGAAATTCGGGAACGGTCGATTTTTTGAAACCAGCGTTCGCTTCCGGCATCGAGCTTCGCCCAGATTTCGCCTCGCTTTTCTGTCAGAGCTTCCAGTCCTTTTTGCACGTTGGGACGGTTCAAGCAAGTGGCATTTGTGATCAAGGTCAGCTGCAATAGATAGCGAGAGTATCTGTCTTGTAAACGGCGCATCATTTGGCAAATTTCGGCAAAGGGTGTGGCAAGAGTACTTTCGCCGTCGCCAGAAAGGCAAATGTCTTTGATCCGGCGTTTTTCGGGAGCGACATCTCGAAATAAGGCAAAATCGGAAAGCCCATTTTTTTCGTAAGCAGCAAAAATCCGTACGATTTCCGCTTCGATAGTATTTACATCGATTTCTTGCGGGGAACCGGGAATGGTACGATCGACTTGACAATAGGCGCAGTTGAACGTGCACTTTTTATCGGGATTCAAATTGATGCCGATGGAAAGACCGCCGGCACGGCGGCTGATAACGGGATAGACCCAAAGGTTTTTGTCCCAGAGCAAGGAATGCTCGCTCCAGGCTTTTTCCAAAGCGTTCTGATTCATAGGCAGGGAAATATTAACTAATTTAGAAGCATGAATTGCGCCGGTTTAAAATACCTGCAAGCTCTCGCTCCCTTTGGGATGACGGGAGATTTGAAGAATATGGAACGTCTGCTGGATGTGTTCGAACATCCCGAGCGAAAATTTCAAACCATTCATATTGTCGGAACGGATGGAAAGGGATCGACGGCTTTTTACCTTTCTCGGATTCTTTCTGCGCATGGCATTTCGGCGGGGCTTTACACGAGCCCGCATTTGGTGAATGTGCGGGAACGCATCCGGTTGGATAATGCGCCCATTTCTGAAGAGGATTTGAACCGCTTGCTGTTGCAGGTAAGGGATGTCGCCGAACAAACGCAAACCCGGATTTCTTTTTTTGAAGCCCTGACTCTGGCTAGCTTTCTGTATTTTGCCGAAAAAAATGTGGGAGTCGCGGTAATAGAAGCGGGGCTTGGCGGACGTCTGGATTCGACTCGGACGGCTTGCGGCAAAAGGGCTGTGCTGACGAGCATCGGGATGGAGCATACGGAAATTTTGGGAAACACGGAACGGGAAATTCTCCATGAAAAAATGGGAATCCTTTCTGCGGGGGCGACTTTGTTTGCCGGCGGAATTTCTCCAGAACTTGTGCGGGATGCCGAGAATTTTTCAAAATCGCTTTCTGCCAAAGTTGTGTTTCCCCCGGTTGTCGAAAATTTGGAAGTCCCGAATGTCGGGCATCATTATGCGGAAAATGCTTCTCTTTCTTTGGCTGTTGCCTGCGATTTTTTAGGCATCGCTTTTGATGAAGAAAAGGCTCGCGATGCGCTTCGCCATGCGCTTTGGGTTGGCAGAATGCAAAAATTGCGGACGCTAGAGGGAAAGCTGCGCTGGATTTTGGATGGGGCGCACAATCCCCATGCGGTAAAACGGCTAGCGGAAACTTTGGAACTGGAATTCCCGAAGCAGAAACTCGCTTGCGTTTTCGGTGCTCTCCGCGATAAAGACTTGGATGAAATGCTGAATTTGCTTGCTCCCCATATTTCTGTTTGGCACGTTACCAGAACGCCATACGAAAGATTTCGCGAAGTAGGGGATATATCGTCGGAATTGCAAACCCGAGGCTGCCAAGTGGGATATTCGGGAGAGATGTCCCGTCCTTTTTTGGACAAGGTACAAGAAATTTCAGATGGGCCCGTTTTAATCACGGGATCGCTTTATATGATTGGAAGTGCAATATATCAACTCAGGGATGATTTTGAAGATCTTTCCTTTTTTCGGGGAATGGAACTGACCGAAAGCGAAGCGCATGGAAAACAAAAAACGAAAGCACTTTGAAAAGGATTTGATATGTATCTGATTTTAGGATTAGGAAACCCGGGAACGCAATACTTGAATACGCATCACAATGCGGGCTTCACCGCTGTTGAAAAATTGGCCGATGCCAGCAGGGAATGGAAATCGGAACATAAATCACTGACGCAAAAAGTGCTCGTGGCGGGGGAAGAGGTCATCCTTGCCAAGCCGCAGACGTTTATGAATCTATCGGGAGAAGCGGTGCAGGCTTTGATGACTTGGTATAAAATCAAGCCCGAAAATCTGCTGGTCTTTAGCGATGACGTGAACTTGGATGTGGGGCGGATTCGGATTCGCGCGAATGGCAGCCATGGCGGGCAAAACGGACTGCGAAATATCATTGAACATATTGGCGACAAGTTTCCGCGAGTGCGTTTTGGAGTGGGCAAGTGTCCGCCCAAATGGGATTTGGCGAATTGGGTGCTCTCTAAATTTCCTCCCGAAGATAAACCGATTTTTGAAGAAGCGATTTCAAAAGTTCCCGCTCTTGTGGAATGCTATTTCCGTTTCGGCATGGGAAAGTGCATGGAACGCTATAACGGAAAGTGATTTTTTTGTGCTATTTGTCCTTTTTTGTCAAAAAGGATGTATGCTTATAAATACGGATGAGGACGAACTTTAAAAAGGAGAATCTTCATGGAAATTTATAAGCTTTTGCCGAATAAGGACGGACTTATCGCTTTCCAGAAAGACGGACAGACGATTTTGGTTGATATGGGTTTGGCGGATTCTTTTGGCGGAGCGAATGCGCCGCTGGAAATTTGCGGTGTGACGGTTCCTTTTCAACGTGATTTTTCGGAATTGCCGCTTTGTGGAAGGAATCCGGAAATCGTTTCTCGGATTTTAGACGGTGTGGCGGTAGATCGAATTTTGGGACTTTCTGGGCTTTCTCCTTTTAAAATCATTGTCGATGCATCGGCGCATCGCATTCAATTTGATACCGAAGAAATATCGCTTTCCCACGACTGGCATTCTGTGGAAATAGAAATGGTGGGAGGATGCCTATTTGTTTCGATTTGGCTGAATGGAGTTCCTCGTAAACTTCTTCTGGATTCGGGAACGCCGACTTCTTTTGCGGATTCTTTATGGTTGGACGCTTGTGTACGCAAAGCGGATCGTCAGGATTTTCATTTGCTGTCTGGCGATGAAACGGCTTCCGTTTATCGGGCTCTTTCAAAAATCGCGGGATTTACATTTCCCATTCGCTACAGCGTATTGTCCGATGCCTTGCGGAAAAAAATCGAAAGCCTGAATCATTTGCCGGCAGGAACGGTAAACGGCATTTTGGGCTCTGCGCTTTTGGAGAATCATCGTGGCTATCTCGATGTGGCTTCGGGCATTTTCAAAGTGATGCAGTAATTCCTTCCCACAGAAACGAGACATTCCGCTTCCTTTTGGCCGCGTTCCTCGTTTTACTTTTTTCCAGCGACAAAATTTTCTATCTTTTTTGTGCAAAAAGAGGTCCTTATGAAACTACTTCCCGAAGCTTTGACATTTGACGATGTTCTTCTTGTCCCTGCGGAATCCTCGGTCTTGCCTACCCAAACGGAAATCAAGACGCAGCTTGCGCCCAATATCAAATTGAATATTCCCATTATCAGTGCCGCGATGGATACGGTAACGACGGCGCCCCTTGCCATTTCAATAGCCTTGCAGGGCGGTTTGGGCGTCATTCACAAGAATATGTCGATAGACGCCCAGGCGGAAGAAGTTCGTAAAGTGAAACGCTGGCAGTCCGGAATCGTTTTGAACCCGGTGACTCTCGATGCGGATCAGCCGTTGAGCGACGCCTATCAGAAACGTTTGGAAACCAAGGTAAGCGGATTTCCGATTCTTTCCAAGGGCAAGGTCGTCGGTATGCTCACGAGCCGGGATCTTCGCATGATTTCGGACCGCAATGCTAAAATTAAAGATGTGATGACGAAAAATCCCATCACCGCTTCGCCGAAAATCAGTCTTGCCAAGGCGAAGGAAATTTTGAACGAGAACCGGATTGAAAAACTTCCACTGGTCGATGCGAATGGCGTTTTGAAAGGCCTTATCACCATGACGGATATTCAGAAACGGGAAATCAACCCGAATGCGAGTTTAGACAAAAACGGACAGCTTCTGGTGGCGGCGGCGGTCAGCACATCGGCGAATACGCTGGATCGCATTCACGCTCTTGTCGATGCGGGCGTGGACATGGTGGTTATCGATACCGCCCATGGACATCATATCGGCGTTCGCAATATGGTGAAAACGGTTCGCAAGAAATATCCGAAACTCACGATTTGTGCGGGCAATGTGTGCACACCGGAAGCGGTGATGGAACTTGCCAAATGTGGAGCCAATGTGGTTAAAGTGGGAATCGGTCCGGGTTCCATTTGCACGACTCGCATTGTGGCAGGAGTGGGCTACCCCCAGTTCTCGGCGGTCGTGGAATGCGCTAAGGCGGCTCGCAAAGCGGGCGTGAAAATTATCGCCGACGGAGGGATCAAGTATTCCGGCGATATCGTGAAAGCTCTGGCGGCGGGCGGTAATGCGGTGATGCTCGGCAGTCTCTTTGCCGGAACTGAAGAAAGCCCGGGTGAAGTGATTCTGGCGGATGGACGCAGTTACAAGAGTTATCGCGGAATGGGTTCTCTTGGCGCGATGAAAGCGGGTTCTGCGGACCGGTATTTCCAGGGCAGCGTGACCGAGGAGAAGAAGTTCGTCCCCGAAGGCATTGAAGGCCGCGTTCCTTACAAGGGACCGCTTCGCGATACGATTTATCAGTTGATCGGTGGCATCCATTCGGCAATGGGTTACGCTGGAGCTGCAAATCTGGACGAGCTTTATAAGAAGGCGACCTTTGTGCGCATTACGGGTGCGGGTCTTCGGGAATCGCATCCGCATGACGTGACGATTACGAAGGAAGCTCCGAACTATCACGCCTAGTCAGCGGGAAGCTGCCGGGATTTAAAACAGTTCGCAGCAATGCGGGCTGTTTTTGTTTGTATGAAATGGCATAGTCATCGTAAGTTTTTTTCAATGCGGGAATTTTTTTCACAAGGGGAATTCAGTTATCAGTTTTCAGTTCTGACTAATCACGCTTCGACAAGCTCAGCGACCGCCGGTTAGTGTGCTTCGACAACCGGTCCCTGAGTTTATCGAAGGGCTCTAATCCCTAACATCACCCCCGCGGGTGCGCCTTTTTAAAGCTTTCCTTGAGTCGTTCTGCGGAAATATGCGTATAAATTTGCGTGGTGGCAAGGCTTTCGTGCCCGAGCATCTCCTTGACGCTCATCAGGTCGGCTCCGTTTTCGAGCAGGTGCGTAGCAAAGCTGTGGCGCAGTACATGAGGACTCGCTTTTCCCTCCCAACCGATGCTCCGAAGTAAATCGTGAATGTCCCGACGCAGAGTGCGGACATTGTGCGCTTCTCCCTGCTCATTCAAAAATACGGCTCCTTTTGCGGAAACAAGGCGACCCGCTTCGGCAAGTTTTAATTTGTACGTATTAAACCAGTCGATGGATTCTCGCGTCAGGGGAACTTCCCGCTCTTTGTTGCCTTTTCCGATAACCCGGACGGTGCGATTTTGAAAATCCAAGCGCAACCAAGTAAGGCTCTGGCATTCCGAAATGCGCAGTCCGGAACCGTAGATAAGTTCCAGCAGAACGCGCGCCCTGATTATCGGTAGTGGTGGATTTTCAATCTCCTGAAAGTTGATTTTGGCCAAATCTTTTTGAGAAAGGAAAGAAACCAGTCGCTTGGGCTGCTTGGGCATGGGAACGGATTCTGCCGGATTGCTGTCGAAAAGATGCTTGCGCACCAGATAGTGCCCAAAGCTCTTCAGGCAGGCGATGTGCAAATCGATGCTGGAAATTTTCAGAGCTTCCTGTTGCCGCAGATTCCAAACATAAGTGCGGATTGCATGGGCTGTGAAGGAATGCAAATCGGCATTGGGGGGCAATGTCACAAGAAATTTGGCGAGGGATTCCCGATAGGTGTTTGCCGTGCGAGGGGAAAACCGGCGTTCGAGCAAAATATACCGGATGAAATTTTCTGCGTGTTCCGAAAGCAATGCCATTCCGTTTAAATCTACAAGTTTTTTCACTCCATGTTTAACGAAAATTTTATCTTGTGGAAGATGTTCCGCAAAATTTTGAAAACGGTTTTGCTTGCTTGCCTGTTCGCTGTTTTGGATGCGTGGTCCATGGATCGTGTCGTTGGAGCGAATGCTTCTTTGGACATTCATGCGGGCGCGCGTTCTGCCGCTTTGGGTGGGGCTTCCATCGCTTTGGAAGAGGATTTGCTGGAACTGACGTCGAATCCGCAGCAGCTCTCGAATGCGGAAAATTCCTGGGTAGCGTTTAGCCACGTTGCTTACTATGAAGATACTCGCTATGATTATGGAGCGGTGCAATTTCCTTTAGGGGAGTTGGGCGGCTTGGGCATCGCGTTTTCCCGATTCGGGGCGGACGATATTCCTTGGATTGCGGAAGGCGATCCGATTCCCGAAGGTTCGGACTATAAGACGCTTTCGATTGCCGATTATGTTTTTTCGCTGGCGTGGGGACGGCATTTTTTGAATGGACGCTTGAATGTCGGCGTGGGCTTTCACGGGCTCTATCGGGAACTGGATCAAAGCGGTTGGGGCTTTCGTGGAGATTTGGGCGCAAGCTATCGCATTTTACCGAGATTTGTCGTTTCGTCTTTTTTGAAAGGCTGGACCTCGTCGGCAACGACCTGGGAAGAAGGAACGTTTGAATACAGCTCCCCCGAATGGTATTTGGGCTTGCGCTTTGAGCAGCCCGTCTCCTATTTTTACGGGACTTTTGGTGCTTATTGGCAAAGTGCCGGCATTTTGCATCGGGAAAATCGGGACGAGGATTGGGATGGCGGCGTTCGCGGCGGAAGATTTTGGGAACATCCGTTGGATTGGTTGGGCGGAGGGCGTGCCGGTTTGGAATTCCGGTTTGATTTTGGTTTGTCGCTTCGCGCAGGGCTTTCAAGCCTTTCGGAATGGGAAAGTTGGACTGCAGGCGCTGGATTTGCTTTGTCGAACTGGCTCCGCGTAGATTATGCGTTTGAATCCCATCCGACACTTTCCGCGGTGCATCGCGTCAGTTTGGAAGTTTCTCCGGGACTGTTTCTTTTCCCCAAGAAAAAAACGGCGAAAGCGCCTGTTCAAGAAGAAAAGTCGATGGAAGAAAAGGAAGCGATTTCGGAATTGGAACCGATTCCCGAAGAGGAAACGCCAGAAGAAGATTCCGCTGGTGGAATTTATTGGGAAGAATAGAGGTATATTAGAACTATGAGCGAATTGAATAATTATCGTGCTGCCGGTCTATTTGATCTGCTTTCTGCGCCTGTTACGCCTATCGGCGCTTTTGATGCGGAACAATTCAAGAAAGATGTGGAGCCTTTATTGGAAAAAGGATCGGCTTTTATTGCCGTTGATTTGAGCGGCCTGGATTTTCTTTACAGCGACGCTTGCAGTGCATTTAACATTGTCCGTCAGGAACTTGCCAAAAAAAACGGCGTTTTTGCGGTTCTTACCGATCACGATATTGTGGAAGATTGCTTGCGAAAAGCCGGTTTGGACAAGACTTTGACCATCTTTCGGAAAGAGGCCGACATGATGGCGTTCTCGATGAAAGAGGATATGTTGAAAAATGAGGAAGGCGAAGTGAAGATGGCTGCGGAGGTCAAGAGCGAAAATCGTCGTCCTTCCGGATCGATGCATTCGGTTCGTCGCCGTGTGACGGGACGCTTCACCAAAAGTTTCAATGCGATTCATAAGGATACGACCATCAAGGGTATGGACAATCCGTTCAAAGAAGAAAAACGCGGTTCTTCTGTGTGGACTTGGACTTTGCTGGGAATTGCGGCTGTTGCTGCCGTTGTTGTTTATATCGTTCTGCGCTAATGGATTCGTTTCGCGAATACAAATCTTTTAAGTCGGAATGGAAGTCGAAAAAACGGATCCCTATTTTGCGGGTTCTTTTCGTCTTGATTTTGCTTTATGCGGGCTATGCCAGCGGAACATTTTATAAAGCCTATTCGGCTGTCGAAAATTTTTTTCGGCATGAAGAAGAAAAGGAATATATGGATGTTTCCTGGCGGGAAGGCTGCTCCATGACGACAGGAGAGGCGTTTGTCATCAAGAAAAAGTTTTGGGGAGGTTGTGCTTGGACGGTGCCTTCTTCGCGAGCGTCGGTTTATTTGCCGGACAACCCCTTTCTTCGGTATTTGGCCAGCGTTCCCGGGACTTCGTATCCGTTGAAGATTTACTGGATTGCGGACACTTCGGATTTTTGGAATCCGGGCATGGTTGGAGTGAAACGGGATTCTCTTTTGTCTTGGTATTATCATTTCAGGATGGAAGATTCTTCTTTTGCTTGGGTGACGGCGGATGGTTGCCGTTATCCTGGCGCTTGTCCGCGAAATCCGCTTTCTGGCGGTGCGCTGCCGATTCCCGATGATTTTGATTTTCACGGGCGAGAGAATCTGCTTTTGAAAGATCTTTTTATGGGAATTGGAGAAGCTCCGGTATTTCCGATTCTTCCGGCCAGGGTTCTTTCGGTGTCCGAGGACTCGCTGGGATACAAGTTATTTTTGGATCATGGCGGAAATTTGTTTTCGCGGATTTCCGGGTTGCCGTATTTAAAACCGAATGTGGTTGTCGGCGCGCAGATTGAATCTTCCGAGCCGATAGGAAGCCTTTCGCCCAAAGACGAATCCTTTTTCTTTTTAGAAGTTTTGCGCAATGGCCGTTTTGTTCGCTGGGATGAGTTTTATAGGGAAACGCATCTGGTCGAGGAATGCGACGTGGAACGTTTTCGGATGGATTTAGGGATTTAGCATGAAACGTCTGCTGTTGCTTTCTTTATGGCTGTTGCTTTCCTGTTCTCAATCGGATGATGGGCCAATCAGCATTTATCCGGACGATTTTGAATTGAACGGTTACGGTTATGTTCTTTCTGCGCAGCTGGATTCCGGACGCCGTTTTCATCTTTACGGCGATTCTTTTGCGCTTTCTTTGGACAGTATGTGGACTTTTGGAAACTGCTTTCTGAAAAATATTGAACTGAATCTGCAATACCCGAATGATACGGTTGCGACAATTCAAGTGAAACTGGCTTTGGGAAATACGGGAAAAACGGATTGTCCGCAGCCGTTTTTTCGACCGGATACGGTGCTGCAAATCGCATTCCCCGATTCTTGGAAAGAAAGGAATATCCGGGAAATTCGGGTGGAAGGAAATGCGCACAATGAATTGTTTGCGGAAAATGTAGATACGTCGGCAGCGGCTTCGGCTACATTCAAGGATTCCATTTTGGTTCGGCGTGGAACTTTACAGGCAGAAAGCCTTTCGGTGTATTTGGATTCGGCGTTTGACGATCCGTATGCTTTGCCGCGTCGAACATTTGATGAGAAAACAGGCGTGCTCGCGGTAAACGATTCTATTCAAGTGGATTCTTTTGCGTATCGTTTTGTACAAGCGAAGTGCCTGGAAATTCATGACTCCTGCGAAACCATTCCCGATACCATTTGGAATATCTCTTGGCGACTAAAGGATACGAATGCGGTTTCGATTCGGGCTGTGTGCGCGGATACATCTTCGGATTCCCTGGTGTTTTGTCTTTCCAAAAATTGGGAGGTGGATTCATCGTCTTTTGAAGATTCCGTTCGGTTGCGACTGGATACGACGTGGTTCAATTCCAAATATTTTGTCCGGCAAATTTCTCGGTGCGCCGCTTTGCAGGAAGGCGATTTTTCGGGAAATGCGTCTGCCGGAAGATTTTTTAATGCGAAGTATGTTCTTTTTATTCCATCGGCGGAAGAATCGGGCTGCGGCCCAGCAGCCTTATCGGAATGGATTTTTTACAGTTTGACCCAGAACAAAGAAATGCTGGATTCGGCTCAAGCGGAAGGCTTGCGCTTGGCTTGGAAAAATGCTTCTATCGGACATGAAGAGGAAAAAGAATGATGCCCATTGAATATACTTTTTCTCCGGAAATTTTGGAAGAAGATCGAACGGTGATTTTGGAGAGTTCGCTTTTTCAAACATGGCTTGCTCGTTCGCAAAAAAAATTTGTGGTTTCAAAAATCCATTTTTCTTCGGTGGATTTTCGACAGAAAAAACATTCGCCGCTGTTCATCAAATTGACGGCAACGGCCTCGCTGCCCGATGGAAAACCTGTCCATGGAATTGTTTTGATTCGCGGCAATGCGGTGGGAATTTTAGTCGTGCTGTGGTGCGAAGGCAAACCGTATTTGCTTTTGGTGCGTCAGCCTCGATTTGCCATCTCGGAACCGGAATCCTTGGAAATTCCCGCCGGCATTTTGGATTGGTCGAGCGATTATCGCCAAGTGGCTTTGTCGGAATTAAAAGAAGAAGCGATGATGGACGCCAAAGATGAAGAACTCATCGATTTGACGGGATTTTACACAGATGGAAAATTGGACGGTCATGCGGGCAGCTGTGGACTTTTGGACGAAAGAATCCGCTTGTTTGCGATTGAACGGACGGTTTCCTCTGAAGAATTGAAACGGTTGGATGGTCGAAAGCAAGAATATACGGATGAAAACGAGTGGATTCGCACTGTTGTCCTTCCATACGAAGAGGCGGGCAAGTCGTTTATCGATCACAAAAATTTGCTGGCGATGTTCATGTATGAACGTTATTTGTCGGCGCAGGGCAGGCACTTGTAAGGGCAAACCGATTTATTTCGGTTTCGGCTTCCGCTCGGATGTAAGCGTAATCGCCAAAAGGAATTTCCGCAGAAAATTCAAAATCCGAAAAACGAGTGGCAGAGATGTCGATTTGGCGTTCTCGAATTTCCGTTTTCTTTTTTCCAAAAAAACATAGCGTTTTTAAAGCCCCAAAGTCCGTTGAACTTTTGAAGTAAAAAGTGGCTCCGCTTGGAGAAAGCTTCCACCAAAGTGCAGGACCGTTTGTTACATACAAATTCATCCCTCGATGGAGGCTTCTGGGCGATTCGCTTTGAATAACGGTGCGGACGTAACCGAAAACGTGGGCATGGGAACGCTTGAGCTTGAACAAAGGAATTTGAACGCCTGTGTATTCATTCAAATCGCCGTGGGCATCGTTTCCGCCAAAGGGAAGAATGTAATTCCCTTTTTCCAATTCGGATATCCAAAATTTTCGTCCAAGAATAAAACCCTTGTCTCGGGAACCATTCCAAAATTCCAATGCGACAATCGGATTCTTTGAATTTTTTTGCAGATCGCTTTCTTTCCATTCGCCTCGTCGAAAAATAAAGCGTTCCAGTCGTCCCATCGGTTCTTTGGGGTGGGCGGCAATGCAGGGAAGATCGACTTGAGAAACGATGTCGGCAATCGAAAGCGTGGGCGCGTTATTCAGCCATTTTCGCCCGCAGTCCCCTTCGCCGGGAAGGTAAAAAGCGTTTCCGGGAACTAAAAGATGGACGTTGCGATTTTCGGCATTTCCCGCGGAAATTTCTTCTCCCGCAATCATTTGGGGATAGGGAGGAAGTTCGGCAATTTTTTTTTGGAGGTTCTCGTAACGCGCGTTGGCATCGGTGCGTTGCATATAGTCGGATTCGCTAAAAGCAAAGTCGTAGGAATGGTCCGTGCAAAAAACAAAATCCAAACCGACGGCTTTTGCCGCTTGTTGTAAAACGGCAGGGGATGCGCCAAATTCAACGGGATCCGCGGATAGGCTGGTGTGAACGTGAGTGTCTCCCGCAAGATAATCCTTGGGTTTGGGGACGGGTTCTTTGAGTACGGTAATGCAAAGCGGCGAGGGATTTAATCCGGTGAGGTTGAACCGGCGAATGCGCTTTTCAGATTTGCCGAATTGCACATGGAGCACGGCGTCCACTTCGTATTTCCCCGGAGGAATTTTCCCGCAATCTACGCTCCGAAAATAGAATGGCGAGCTGATGGATTCGCCGATGCGTTCCTCTTTTTGAAAACGTTCTTTGCCGCAAGAAAATGTCGCCGTTAAAGAGTGTACAAAAATGGGGTACCGGTTGGCTTCCCGGATGACGACGAAAAGCTTGACGGATTCATCGGGAACGATTTGGAAAGGCGCGTCGATGAGGATTTCCGGCTCTTTCTTGTAAAGAAGGGACCAGGGAAGCTTGAACTTGTAATGGATTTCCGCATATTCCGGCATGGCCGCTCTTGTTATTTCTGGTTGATGACGCCGAAACTGAATCGGAATTGCAGCATGAGACCGCCTAAATCCCATTTGGCTTTGTCGGTATCGGTGTCCGGGACTACTTTGGAAAACGGATCGTCCGACTGAACGATAATGCGGGAGTATCCGATATCGCCGTAGATGTTGATGCTTTTCCAGGTGGCGACGAGATAGCCCAAACTGACTCCGAATCCATTTCCCCACGGCTTTGTTTCGGCTTCGATATGCCCCCAGCTGGAATATATTTCTGTTCCGGGAAGCATCCAGTACCAGCGTACGGCAATGCTAAAAAGGCTCGCGTTAGAAAGGCTGATCAGATGGGGAGAAAATGCCATACGGTATTCTAGATACAAGGGAAATCCTTGCAGCGTATAGCTGTAATCGTGGATTTTATCTTTGCGGTCGGTGACGATGACGGATTCGTTGTCGTAGATGAATCCGAAACCCGCGCTGATAAAATGCCCGGTTCGCCATTGCCATTGAATGCCTGCGGTAATCGGGAAGCAAAAATTCACGTTTTGAAAATCCTGCTTGGCGACGTAGGCGGATTCCGCTTCGGTCAAAGCATCTTCCCGAAATTTCTTGTAGATGGTGTCTATCTGGGATTGAAATTTATCGCGGTTGTCAAATCCCAAAAATGAAATGGACGGCTGAATGAAAAAAGAAAGAATGCTTTTGTCGTCTCCGGATTTGGATGATGACGTTTCTTGGGAACGGGTGGAATCCACCGTGAACGCAATGGATGAATCCGCGGCGGAAAGGCTTGCGCAGAAAAATGCCAAGGCAAGCAGAAACTTTTTCACTCGTCGTCGTCCTCTTCTTCGTCATCCGGGTGGGCATCCGCTTCTTCTTTCGCTTCTTTTTTGGCGAGCAGTTTTTCGGCCTGTTCCTTTTGAATCCGTTTCTGGAATTTCTTTTCCAATTTGGCGATGTATTTCTCTTGGCTTTCTACCGATTCCAGGCGCTTTTGAATGCTGTCCGGAACAGTCGTGCGGTAATTTTCCAAATAGTAGCGTGCGGATTCAAATTGGTCGAGTTCCGCGTAGCTTTCCACGAGCAAATAGAGAGCTTCCGGTCTGCGCTTGCTCTGTGGGAAAAGATCCAGAAATTCTTTCATGTAGATGACGGTAGATTGGGGGTGGCCGAGTTTGCGATATAGGCGGGCTGTCCGAAAATCCCGTTCTGCACGGCGCTCCAGCAACAAGAGCATGTAATGATTCACGGAATCCAGCAGCGGAGATTCCGGATAGTTGGAAATGAATTTTTCAAAATCTTTCATGGCGAGGGTCGTGTTGGTTTCGTCCCGGTCGATGTTGTATTCGATATTGAACGAGGAGACCGCCTTGCGAAATTCTGCGGTTTCTATGAACGGGGAACTGGGAAAATTGTTGATGAAACTGCCGTATTCCCCTCTTGCTTCGAGCCATTCTTCCAGATTGAAATAGCTTTCGGCAAGCAGAAATTGCGTCTGCTCCATGTAGCCCGTGCCAATGCAAAGGTTCAAAATTTCTTCGAGAGGTTCTTTTACCCGTCCGTAACGTCCGGCTTTAAAATCCTTGTCTGCGCTGTCGAAACGGTTCTTGCACATTTGCGTGCGGTCTCCGCCCCCTTCCGGGGCGCAAGCAGAAAAAAGAAACGCGAATATAGCGAAAAATCCTAAGAGCGAGATGTATTTGTTTGTGCGCATTGGTCCGTCTTGGAAAGAATGGAACGGTTAACAAGTTACTAAATTAGCAAAAAAATGAGTTTAGAAATTTTATGATTCTGGTTCGGTATGTGCTGAAAGAACATATAGCGCCCTTTTTGCTTGCGCTGTTTGTCATCACATTCCTTTTTGTCGTGGATTTTCTGGTGACTATTCTCGACAATGTTCTGTCGAAAGGGCTGCCGATTTCTACCGTGCTGGAAATTTTTGCGCTGAATATCGTCTGGATGCTTTCCTTGTCGATTCCTATGGCGGTTCTTGTAGCCTGCTTGATGGCTTTCGGGAGGCTTTCTGGGGATCAGGAAATCACCGCGATGAAAGCGGCTGGGGTTTCGCCTTTGCGGATGATGCGACCCGTGTTGCTGGTGGGCGTTTTGATTTCGGAACTTTTGATCCTTTTTAACAATTGGATTTTGCCCGAAGCGAATCATAAATCGGTCGAATTGATGAGTGCCGTTTCGCGGAAAAAACCGCATGCGTTTATCGATGCAGGAAAACTCACGACGCAATTTCCCGGAGTGCAGCTTTGGGTCGATAGGATTGATCCGGTGACGGGAACGCTCTATGGAATCCAGATATTTGAAACCGAAGGAATGGGACCGCCCCGGGTTGTTTTGGCGGACAGTGCAACGATGGATTACGCCGATCACGGCGCCACGCTGATGCTTCGCTTGAAAAGCGGAGAAAATCACATGGTGGAAAAAGACGATCCGGCGCAGTATTTCCGCATCCGTTTTTCGTCGGAGGATTTTGCCGTCAAAAATGTCAATGACCGTTTGGAACGCCGGGATCGCAAGCATCGAAGCGATCGGGAAATGCCCGTGGAAATGATGTTGGACGTGATACACGAAGCGGAAAAAAATGAACGGGCAATTGTTCAGGAATCGCGAGGTTCGCTATTTCCAGATCTCAACCGGTTGCGTTCCCTTGTTCTGGGGGATTCGATTATTCCTCGAAACGAAAATTGGGAATTGACTTCGGATTCTTTGCGCCACGTTCGCGCTTTGCGGGATGTTTCTATTGCGGAACGAACCCGGTTGCGTTTGGTGCATCGCACATCGGAGCGTGTGCTGAATGAAAGGAAACGGCAAGCGCAGTATTGGGTCGAAGTGCACAAAAAATTCAGTACGGGAGTTGCTTGTTTTGTCTTTGTACTGATTGGCGCACCTTTGGGAATTATGGCTCGCAAGGGGGGCATTGGAACGGGAATCATTTACAGTATCGCTTTTTTTGTGCTGTATTGGGTGTGCCTTATCGGAGGCGAAAATCTGGCGGATCGCTTGATCGTTTCGCCGGTTTTGGCAATGTGGATTTCAAATGCGATCATCGGAACCGTCGGCGTTATTTTCATGTGGAAAATGTATCGGGACCGCTATTCGGGCACGTCGCCGCTGGGACAACTCAAAAATTTCGTTCTTGTTCTGTGGCGAAAAATCCGCCGAAAAAAATCCCTGCCGGAGAATACGCCATGAAATTTTCCCGCTACCTGATCGGCAATTTTTTGCGGATGTTCCTGCTGGTGCTTTTGGGCGCCGTCTTCATGTTCATCGTCATCGATTTTGTGGGGAATATCCGGACGTGGTTGCTTCGGGATATGGCGGATGTTCGAGAATATTACTTGGCGTATTTGCCCTATATCGTGTATCTGGTTACGCCTGTTGCTCTTTTTATCGGAGTGGTCGCTTCCGTTGGCAATATGTCGCGCCATTTGGAAATCACGGCGATTCAGCAATCCGGGCGCAGCCCGTTTCGCGTCCTTGTCCCTGTTTTTGGCGTGGGCGTTTTGGTCACCCTTTTTTCTTTTTATCTCGATGCCAAAATTCTTCCCGACGCCAATCACGAGCGTTATAAAATTATGGAACCGCTTTCGCAGCAGCGTCGCGATCCGAGAATCAAGGACAAAAGGGATTTCGTGTATATTTCCGGCGATAGAACCAGCTGGTTTATGCGCTCTTATGGAGGCACGACCAAAGTCGGAAGAGATGTCGTTCTGCTGATTTACCGCGATGGCGATCTTTACGAGCGTTATGATGCCAAGCGTTTGCGTTGGATTGAACCGGATACGAGCGCGCCGAAATCGCAGGGTGCTTTAAATAAAGTTCGGAAACACGCCGTCCGTCGGGAAGAAGGAAAATCGGTGGAAAAATCGGAAAGGACGGAAGTCGCTCCGGATTCGTTCGCTGATTCTTTGAAACAGGATTCCCTTTTGGAAAATGAAGAAATTTCTTGGAAACAGAAGTTGCTGAAATCGGCTGGAGCATTTTGGGAATGGGCGGCGAACGGATTTAAGGCCGACGACGATTCTGTCGCTTTGCTGGAAGAGGGCTATTGGCGTTTGGAAGAGGGTTTTCGGCGTACGTTTTTGAAAGAAGGTGTGGTGCAGATTCGGCATTTTGTTCGAGAAAGCTTGAAAAATAAGACGACTTTGCTTCCCGAAGATTTTTTGGATGAACGCCAGCGCGGCGATGAAATGGACGCCAAAACCATTTTGCGCAAGATCGAAGTGCAAAAGAGATCGGGAGAAAATACGAACAAATTGGAAACGGCGTATTTTTTCAAGTTTTCCGGTTCGGTGATGAATTTTATCGTACTCCTCATTGGAGCTGCTCTGGCTCACCGCTTTAGCCGGAATGGAGGGCTTTCTCAAAAGTTCGGGGTTGGTATTCTTTTGGTGTTTAGCTATTATGTAGTTATCAGAATCGGTCTGAAGATGGGAGAAAATGGTGCGCTTTATCCGATGCTGGGTGCTTGGATTGGGCATATTGTTTTTGCGATGATTGCGATATGGATGCTGTATCGATCATTCCGTCTGTAAAATGGATTGTGGGTGAAAGTTATGTCTGATATTTTATATGTCGTTTCCGGTTTGCTAGTCGGCCTTGCGTTCCAAGGAGGGCTCTTTCTATTTGCTATTCCGTTTGCTCTTGTGGCTCTCGTTTTGGCTTGGTTGAATCGACCGAGTTTGCCGGTTGCCGGAGGAAAAAGTCCAACGGAGGCGAGTCCTATTTTGCGCCGCCCAACGATTGCCGATGCGACGACAGTTGGCCGTATTTTGCGCCCCGCCGCAACCCAGATAGCTCCGATTCTTTCTTCTCGGGATACGTTTTCCGCTTACCCTGGTGAGGGAAATTCTTCTTTGGACAAACTGAAAGGGAATGAAATCTGGAAAAAGATTGATGACGAGTTGGATTCGGTTTTTCGCCCTATTTTGCGTGCTTTAAAAACTTTGTTGCCCAAGGCGCATTCGGTGCTGCTTTTTTTCAAGACGGGAGACGGAAAATCGTTCGCGATTCGCCAGTTCGCTTCGGATTCGGAAAATTATATCCATAAATTTTGCTTGATCGCAGACGGTGCCGGTGTCGTCGGGCTGCTCTCTCGCCAGGATACCAATCGGATTTTAGAAGGGAATTTGCCGAATGGAAAAAGCCTCGGCTATTATGTGTCTTCGCCGCTTCTTCCTGTGCACTCTGTCGCTGGCGTTCCTTTATGCAACGGGAAAAAACAGCGCGTAGGCGCTTTGGTTGTCGATTCTTTGGAGCAAAATGTTTTTACTCCCGAAATCATCCCGATTTTGGATTCTTTTGCGTCGATGTTCTATATGCTTTCCTACAAGAGTTACGTGTCGGCGGCGAATTATCGGGAAAAGAAGAAATTTTACGAGCTTGCCGCTTACCAGCAAAAATTCTTTACGACCACTCTGCTCAAGGACACCTATAAGGAAATTTTTGAATATGTGAATCAGAATTTTATTTCGGATCGCATCATGATTCTTGTGTTTGATGATCCGGAACATGAGCAGGGAACGGTAGCGTTTTGTCGCGGCGAAGAGGAAAAATGGTTTGAAGGACGCCGTTTTTCGCTTTCGGACAAAGGCATTTTGCCGCTTGCGATGCGAACCCATTACCCGACGGAACGAGTGCTGAATCGCCGGGAATATGTTCCTCGGTTGAATGACGATGAACCGCAAAGCAATATGCTCCACTATCTTTTTGTGCAGCCCTGCTCGATGACGATGCGAAATTTTGCGCAGAACGAGCCATCGGAATTGGCGATTTGCCTAGAACGCCGAAGTGAAGAAAAGTTTGAAACGCTGGAAAAGGATTTGCTCCGCTTTATGGTGAACATCGCGTATTTTGCCTACCAGCGGGGAATGCAATTTGAACACGAACAGTTTGAAATTTACCACGACGCTTTGACGGGGCTTTTGAACCGTCGCACGATTGACGAACGCATCTTGGAATTGGGCAGAACCAATCAGGAAAAGAATGTGGGCATCATGATGATGGACATTGACCATTTTAAGCATATCAACGACACTTATGGGCATCAGGCGGGCGATGCGATTCTCAAAGGAATAGCCGCGCGCATATCATCGGTTGCGGACAAGGGTGAAAATCTTTTGGCCCGTTATGGCGGGGAAGAATTTTTTGTCGCGATTCCCGGAGCGACTTCAGAGATTTTAAAAGAAACCGCGGAACAAATCCGGATGGCGGTCTGCTCGTCACCTTTTGATATCCACCAGACTGCGCCGATTCCCGTTTCTGTAAGTATCGGTTGCTATTTGGCCGAAAAGGGTTTCCGTGGAGAAATCAGTCGGGCCGTTCGCTATGCGGATGACGCTCTTTACCGCGCCAAGGAAACCGGTAGAAATCGGGTTGTCGAATACCAGGAACGGCCTTTTGATTTGAATGAAAGCGTCAAGTCGGATGCCGGTTCGGAAGGAACTTCGGATGTTCACGATTCTTGATTGGATTGTTCTTGTCTTTTACATTCTCTTTTCTGTCGGCGTCGGTATGTGGGCGTCCCGGGGAAGCAACAAAGGATTTGGCGAATATATGCGTGGCGGCGGTTCTATGCCGTGGTTCGCTATAGGCATCAGTTTAATTGCCACATCGGTGAGCGCAACGACTTTTCTCGGAAATCCGGCGGAAGCTTATTCTGCCGATATGAGTTTTCTGATGAATAATATCGGGGCGTTGATTGCCATTATTGTTGTCGGCGTTGTTTTTATTCCTCGGATTCGCCGCTCTGGAATTTCGAGCGCTTATGAACTTTTTGAAGTTCGCTTCTCTCCGATTGTGCGGCGTTTGGCGGCGATCTTTTACAGCCTGCACTTGCTGCTTCGGATGGGCATTCTTTTGTATGCGCCGTCGTTGGTTCTGGCACCGATTTTAGGAATAGACATCCATTTGGCCATTTTAGTTACGGCGGTCGTCGCCACGATTTATACTTGGTATGGGGGATTCAAGGCGGTCATTTGGACGGATGTTCTGCAATTTGCCGTGCTTTTTGGCGGCGGCATCATCGCTCTTTATATTTTGTCTCAAGGTGTCGGCGGTTTCTCGGAAATGTGGAATCTGGCGTCTGCTTCGGGCAAAACCCGATTTTTCGACGCTTCAAATTGGAATCCGGCGAATGCGCGCAACTTGCTTTCGGCTGGGCTCGCGTATGCTGTTATTGAAATTTCGATTCGGGGTTGTGACCAGCAATTTGTACAGCGTTATTTGAGCTGTGATTCCATTAAGTCGGCGAATGCGTCAAGTATTCTCAGCATGATTCTTGGCGTGTTTGTTTCTGTTCTTTTCTTTTGGGTTGGTGCTGGGCTTTTTGTTTATTACCGGGTTTCGGGCGTAGGAGAACTTCCTGCGGGCGTTCCGTTGAATGGCGTTTTTCCGTACTTTATTGTTCATGTGATGCCGTCTGGGGCGACGGGACTGGTGATTGCGGCGATTTATGCGGCAGCGATGAGCAGCTTGTCTAGCGCTATCAACGCCTTGGGCAATACGACGGTCAAGGACATTCTACTCGTTCGTTCCGAGAATGCGGCGGCTTTGGCCAAGGCAAAAAAGTGGACGATTCTTTGGGCGGTACTCAGCACGCTTTGTGCATTCATTGCTGCGGATATGCAGAGTTCGTTGCTTTCAAATGCCCTTTTCTTTACGGGGCTTTTTACGGGTCCGCTTTTGGCCCTGTTCCTGCTCGCCTTCTTTTCGTACAAATTAACATCTTTAGCGGTGATCGTCGGCGTTCTCTTTGGAATGGCATCCATTTTGCTTTTTAATCCGATTCCATTTATACCCGCTTACCATCCGCCATTTGAAGGGGTTTTCTGTTTCTTTTGGAATCCGGTGATTTCTTGTGTTTCCACTCTGGTGGTGGTATCTATTTTGCGATTTGTGTTCCCCAAACGAACAATGAAAAAAGAGGAAATTGGATGACAGATGCAGAAGATTTGCGTTGGATGGACGCCGCTTTACGGGAAGCGGAAAAGGCGTACGATTTGGGCGAAGTTCCTATCGGTTGCGTGATAGTCAAGGACGGTCGTTGCATTGCCCGCGGTTACAATCAAGTGGAAACGCTGAAAGACGCGACGGCTCATGCGGAAATTATCGCCATCGGTGCGGCTTCTTCGGCTTTGGAAAATTGGCGGCTTTCCGGGGCGACTCTTTATGTGACTTTGGAACCTTGCCCGATGTGTGCTGGAGCCATACTGAACAGTCGGATTTCTCGGATTGTGTACGGCTCGCCCGATACGCGTTTCGGCGGTTGTGGAACGACAATTGATGTGATAAAAAATAATGCGCTCCATGCCGAAGTTCAGGTGACGGGAGGCGTCAAAGCCGAGGAATGTCTGGGAATTATCAAGGCGTTCTTTATGGAAATGCGCCAAAAGAAGGGAGATTCCGGCGCAAAGCCTCCCAAAGAATTGCTCTCTTAAATTATTTTTAGATTATGAATCGTTTTGCGTCCGTCTTTTTTTTAGCCGTGATTTCTGTGGCGTTCATCGCCTGCAAAGATACCGTTTCTTTAGGATTTAATACGCAGAATCCGTCGCCGGAAGATTATGAACTGCGGAGTTCTTTGCGGGTCTTTTTGGAATTGCCCGATACGGTTCCTGCCGAAGCGCAGCAGTCGATGACGGCCAATGTTCAAGTCCGCATCCATTCCGAATTACTTTCGGCTTATGATGACGGATCGGGACGCTTTTTATTGCGGGTGGATTCCGCTTCGTATTTTGCGGACAATCGGTCTGTAGAAGAGGTCGATCACATTCGTCGGTATTTGCAGACTCAGGCGGTGCAATATAAGATGGGAGTCGATGGGGAAATGAGTTCCGTACGCTTTGACGAAATGGTTGCCTGGCCGGATATCGGCGACGTGGATATTCGTCGCATCTTTATGAAAGTACAGCCGGTATTGCCTTCTAGTCCGCTGGCCAAGGGCGATTCCTGGGAACGCCAACAAGTGATTGCCAATGACAAAGGCAAGCAGAGCATTGTTTATAAAAGATTTGAATTGGACGATGTTTTTAATCGGGATGGCGGGCGAATTGCCAAGCTAAAAATGAACATTCGCTATAAACAGAAAAGCGAAGACGAAGCGCAAATTATGGAAAGTCCGGATTTTATTCTCGGTTCGGGAACGATTCTTTTTGATATCGATGCGGGTAAAATTCTGGAAGGGGAATTGAATATCAACGGCAAAATTCGCGTGATAGAAAGAAGTCGGGACGACACGATTCCGGAATTGCGGGTCCTTCAAAAAATTTCGTTGAGGAGACTTCGCGAATGAAAAAATCTCTTCTGTTCCTTGTCCTCTTTTTTGCGTTTTCCTTTGGGGTGACTCCTTTTCCGGCAGCGAAGCATCACAAGGTGACCTTGCAGGCAATCGCATCGCCATATTTATTGGAAACTGGCTTTGTTTTGAGTGCGGACGATACTCTTGAAATCGAGCCCGGCGTAGAGGTCTTTTTTAGTGAATATGCCAAGCTCTATTTGCGGGGAATGGTTCGGATTGCCGGAACGGCACAAAAACCGGTTTCTTTTTTGAGTGCCGATTCTGCGGAATCCTGGAATGGACTGTATATTTCGACGGGAGAGAATTATTTTCATGTCAAACATCTGCGCATTGAAAATTCTTTTCGCAACACGGTCATCCGCTCGCAGGGGCTTTTTGAAAATGTCACTTTTGTGAATAATTACTATGGGCTGTGGGTTGAAAATTCTCCCCATTTTGAACTGGCGAGCTGCGAATTTGTCCGCAACCGGTTTGCGCTTTCGGTGGGTGTGGGAAATGTCCGATTTCGCAATACCAAAATCCATAACAACGTTTTTGGGCTGTATCTGTATTCGGGAACCTCTTTCGATGGCGATCCGAAAGCCGTTTCGAATAATTTGGAAGCGGATATTCGCAGGGAATCCGATGAGCTTATCGGCAAGGGCCGCAAAATTTCAAAAAGTGTCTGGCAACGGATTGAATCGGAATTTTAAGAGGTATTGACTGTGGACGAAAAATTTCGCCGAGCTATCCGAAGAATGACGGGCACGAGCCTGTTGGGTCTGGGTTTTCGCCTGGATCGAATTTCGGAATTGGCAAGCCTTTCGCAGTCGATGGATATTCGTTGGTCGATAGCCCTTTATGAACATTTGGACGCGGCGGAATCCAAACCGGAAGAAATGATGTCGGGGAGCGAAATGATTTCCTACGGGAATGCCGCGTGGAAATTGGCTTCAGAAGATTTTCCCGCCATCCTCGAAGAGTATCGGCAGAAGTTTGAAGAATTTCGGGCGAAGTGGATGCAGCGTTTTGCAACGGATGAAATTTCCCGTCTGCTTTCGCAGAATCAGTATGTTTTAAAAGATGACGCGGGCTGGTTTTATTCTGCTCCGGCGGAAAAATTGAAAACCCTTTACTATTCGACGATTCACTTGATGGAAGGAGATGCGGAAAAATTACTGGTCAATTTTTCGGGAAGGATTGAACACATGCAGGATATATTGTCCCGTATGTGGTATCGGGAAAGCGCAGTCGATGCCGTTTCCAAGATACTGCCTTCTTTAGAGGCCGCATTGCGTTCTAGCGAATATGAACTGGTCGCGAGGCTCCGGGCGTCCCTCACCGAAATTTCTCGGAAACGTTTTTTGGCGGAATTTAAACCGGCCAGAGAAAAGGCTCGCCACTTTCAGACGATGCGCGCTTGTGCTAAAAATGTGGGAGCGAATGCGTCGAATATCGCCTATGAAAACGCTTTTCTCGCTTTTACGGATGATTTCTGCGATTATGTTCAGGGCATTGCGCTTTTCATCGGGAAGTGGTATCGCGACAAATGGCTTTTGTATCTGCGTGGATTTTCGCGTGGACAGTTGGATCTTTTTACTCATAAAACCGTGGGATGAAAATGAAAAAATCATTTTGGACTTTAATTCTTTCTGGAATCGGGGCGATAATTCTCGCAGGGAGCGCTTTTTATTTTGGAGCGCCTCTTTTTGGCTGGCTGATTATGGCGGCGATTTTTGTCATCTATCTGATGTCGGCGTGGAAAATTTTTCGCGGGATTGCCTCTGCGGAAGCGGAACGGAATCTTGTGGAAAAATGCAGGGAGGCGTGTGATGCCGGCAAGGAGCCTTTTGCAAGCGACGTTCAAGCGGATGGTCTGCTGTCCGCCAGAATTCGCTTTATGAAGAATTTGGTCGCTCGGCGTGTTTCCTTGACGGCGCAGGATTTGCCCATTTTAAAATCGACCTGGAGCGCAGCGGAAGATTCTCTTGTCAAAAACAACAGCGGGATTGTGGTGCTGCTCGGCTTGATGGGAACGTTTTTTGGATTGATGCTTTCCATCAATGCGGCAGGAGGAGCCATTGACGCTTCGGCAACTTCGGAAACGACGCTGGGAATTATCCAGAATATCTTTGCGAGCATGAAGGGCATTTTCGGTTCTTCGCTTTGTGGGCTTTGGGCGGCTCTCGTTCTAAACGCGGTCCATGCGACCTACCAAAAGGAACATGACGATTTGATTGGCGAATTGGACGAATTTACGCTTTTCTATTTGATCCCGAAGACGGCGCCGACCCAAAATTCCGCCGTGGATGAAATTCGTCATCTGATGGACGCTTTGAAAGCTTCGGACTTGGCTCGTGCTGAAGATTTCCGCGGAATGATTGAAGCGTCGAAATCGGCAGAAGCTTCCCGAACGCAAGCACTCGCTGAAAGCATGAATGTATTGCAAACGGCTCAACAGCAGGCGTTCGCGGAATGGCAGCAACAGCAAAAACAGAATTTGATGGACTTGCAAAATTCCTTTGCGGCAAGCGTTTCCAAGGTTGGCGAACAGGCTGTTGGCGATTTGGCGTCAGCACAGAAAACGGCGCTGGAAGGCATGCTGTCTGTTGTTCAAAAATCTGCCGAAGACTTGTCCGCTATTCAAAAGAAGACGTTGGAAGAATTTTCTGCGTCGGGCAAAAACGCTTCGGCGGAACTTTGTGCTTCTCTTTCGCAGGTTACGGCAGGGCTTGTCGAAGAAATGCAAAAATTGTCCACGAGCGTTCGCTCCATTGAATCGGGAGTGGTCGATGGATTGGAAAAGGAAATTTCAAATCTTTCTGACAGCGTGGCGACATCGATTTCAAATCATCTAGAACAGCAGATGACAAATTCCGAACAGCAATGGAGTTCGTTTATGCAGTCCCTGAAGGAATCCATGGAACAGGTGGCGGCAGCTGAAAAGAATGGGCTTGAAATTCTTCATGGCGTCGCCGAAGAAGTGGCTTCGCGGGCGAACGACTCTTCTGTCGGGCTTTCCGAAACGGTAACTCGCGAAATCGAAAATCTTTCCCAAAAAGTGCAATCGTCGTTTACGGAACTGGCCAAGTCTTCGGAAACGCTTGTGGCTTCCGAGCGGGATTTGATTGCTGGCATTGAAAACCGGGTGCAAAAGCTCAACGAATCCACGGATTCGCTGGGAACGGGAATTGAAGAAACCGCAAAGTTGATGCGCGTCAATCAGTCGGAATTGGCTGCCAATTTGGAAATGTTTGGCAAAGGAATCGAAGCGGTTCTTTTGAAACTTTCTGGCGATGTTCCCGAACGGGAAAACGAACAGAATTTTATCGAACAGTTGAACGCGTCGTTGCAATCCTTCCAGGAACGCTCCGGCGAAGTGCTGCTTGAAAACGCCCTTAAAACGCAGGAAATCTTGTTGGAAATTTTGGATCAGGTTCAAAAGACTCCCGCAAAGAAGGCTGAATAATTCATGCGTAAACCGAGTGAAGAAAAACACTGGCTTGTTTTTACCGATTTGACGGCGGGTCTGTTGGCGTTGTTTATTCTGGCCTTTGTCGCCATGACGACGATGAAAGAAAAAAAAGCTGAAGCTTTGACCCGAACGGAACAAGAAGTGGTTAGCTGCCAAGAAGAGATGCGCCGGGTCGCCAAAGAACGGAACGCCCTGCTTTCTCAAAGTTTAAAGGCTCCGTTGGAAAAGGGAATCATCGCTCTTGAAAACGGAAACATTTTAATCCAGACTTCGGTTTTGTTTCCGCGAAATGGAGCGGACTTGACCAGCGAAGGGGAAAACGTCATCAGTTCCATTGGCGCGGGCTTGCAAGATGTGCTGGACACGGGCGATGCCATCATGGTTTCCGGATTTACCGACGATACGCCGACCAATTCGCCGACTTACACCAACTGGAATCTTTCGACGGAACGCGCCGTCAATGTGGTAAAGGCTTTGATTCGGCAAGGCTTTCCCGCTGAACGCGTATTTGCCGCGGGCTTTGGCGAAAACCATCCGCGAGTGCCGAATACCAGTGAAAAAAATCGTAGCCTGAATCGCCGCGTAGAAATAGGCGTGACTCCGATTCGCCGCTCCAATACCTTTGAGGTTCCGCAGGAATGAGCGAATCCGTTTTAGCCGAATATGCAGCTTTGAAAAATAGGGTGGACGATCTTCGCAAAAAGGAACGTCTGCCTTATTGGCGTTTGGTTTATGCGGATTTTTCTCTTTCGCGAATTGCGGAATACCTAACGCTGGAAAAATCGGGAGAAGCGCAGGAATTGTTGTGGCGTTTAAATCGCTGGGTCGAGGAGCATGAACGGGAACTGGATCGGACGGCCAAACCTGAACCCGCTAAAATTTCCATTTGGAATGCGGATTTTGTTCAAAAGTTGCTGGATGCTTTGCAGGCGAAAATTACCGCAAAAAATCACTTGATTCCGGTGGCGGAAAGAATTTCATTTTCTAAAAGTATGGAGCTGGCGAAAAAACGGTTTGCCGAAGGAAATTTGGACGGCACTTATTCGGAGCTTTTTTCGTTGCGAAATCTGCTGATTGCTCGGTTGCGCCGTTCTTACCGGGCACGCGCTGCGATGCTGCTTTATAGTCGACAATCGACGGCATTTGGGCGTTTGCCTACGGGGGCAGTGGTCGGTTTGTATAATTCGGAGCGAACTCTGGAAAATGCTCTTTCTTTGGTGGGAGAGCGTGACGCCATCTGGGTAGAAGATTTTTTGGAACTCTACGACTCCCTTTCTAAAATTACGGAGCGTTTGGCTCCTGCGGTGAGGAAGCGGAGGTAGGGATGGTAAGTAGCGTCATATAAAATGAAAAGACTGTGTTGGCTGTTTTGTTTCATGTGTGTCATCGGTTGTGCTACAACGGAAATTAGCGGATTTTCAAATCCTAACGTTGATTTTAGTTTGTACAAAAAAATAGCGGTCTTGGGAAATGTTCGCGATATTGCATTTCGGAAAATACTTGAATATGATTTGGCAAATTCTTTTGATTCGGAAAAAATAGATGCAATCCCAGTGATATCAATTGCATCTCCGATAAAAAATTATACCAAAAAAGAATTTGTCAAAATAATGAGGAAAAATAAAATTGATGCGTTGTTGTCCGTTGAGGTTATTTCTTCTTCTAAAGAGACCAGTTATGTCCAAATAGGAAATGTTTTTTCCCCAGTTTCTTCCCCACAAATAAGTTTTGAAATTATTTTAAAAGATGTAAAATCCGGTAAAATTGCATTTAAGTTGACCGCAAATTCGGAAGGGGATTCTATGTCGGCAATTTCCAAATCGCTTGCTGAAAAAATTGTTGAAATATATATGGCAGAACTTTTTGATGATTCTGGTGTATTTGAATAATTCATAAAAAAGACCAGCCATTGGCTGGTCCCGAAAATTTCCGTCTATTCTTTTTTCAAAATCGTTTCCGCTTTTTTGAATTCTTCCTTTACCGAGTTCAAACCGGTTCCGCCTTCGATATTTCGTTTGCTCACGGAATAAGCGAAAGTCAGCCGCTTCTTGACGCTCTTCGGATTGGGAACGCCTTTCGCGGCCCATTCTTCATCGGGCAAGTCCGTAAACTGCTTTCCGAGTTTTGCAGCTTCGCCAACCAGACTTCCGACAATGCGGTGGGCGTCCCGGAAGGGAATGCCGTCTTCGACCAGAATGTCGGCAAGGTCCGTGGCCAGCAGGGCGGGGAGCATCCTGTCTTCCATATTTTCAAAATTCCATTTGGCGGTGGCAATGGCCTCGTTCATGACGCGCAGGATTACATTGACGGTGTGAACGCTGTCAAATACGGGCTGCTTGTCTTCTTGCAAATCGCGACTGTAAGAAAGTGGTGCGCCTTTTACCAAGGTGAATAGGGCGCTGAAATTGCCAAGGGTGCGTCCCGATTTTCCGCGGATGAGTTCCATCGAGTCCGGATTCTTTTTTTGCGGCATCATAGAAGACCCGCTGGAGAAGGCGTCCGAAAGATTCAGGTAGCCGAATTCGCTCGAACTCCAAATCACAAAATCTTCGGCGTAGCGGCTGAGCGTGTTGGCGATAATGGCGAGGTCGCTCAAAAATTCCAGAGCCATGTCGCGATGGCTGACGGCATCAATGCTGTTGGCGCTAGGGCGTTCAAATCCGAGTTCTTTGGCGACAAGGGAACGCTGGTAGGGAAATGCGGAACCGGCCATGGCACCGCTGCCTAGAGGCAATTCCACATGGAGCTGTAAAAAATTGTCCAGGCGTTTTACGTCGCGGGAAAGCGCAAAGAAAAGGCTCATCAGGTAATGGCTAAAAAGAATCGGCTGGGCTTGCTGCAAGTGGGTGTAACCGGGCATCAGTTTGCCGAAATTCTTTTTAGAAACAGCGAGAACGGTCTTTTGCAGTTCCACGACTAGCGCGCGAATTTCTGTTGCCCGATGGCGCATATAAAGTTTGAAATCCGTGGATACTTGGTCGTTGCGGCTTCTGCCCGTGTGGATTTTTTTGCCGAGGTCGCCGATGCGTTCTGTCAGAACCCGTTCTACCGCCATGTGAACATCTTCGTCTGTCGGCAGCCAAAGATTTTTCCCTGCACGAATGTCGGCGAGAATGGATTTCAATCCTTTGCTGATTTTTGCATAATCCGCTTTGCTCAAAACGCCGGATTCAACCAGACCTTTTCCGTGCCCGAGAGAGCCTTGAATATCTTCTTCCAAAAGTTCCTTGTCGAAATCCAGACTGAAGCTGAGATCTATCATGCTTTGAGCCATGCCGCAATCAAAGCGACCGTCCCACATCATTTTTTTGCCGTCTTTCTTGGCCATGTAAAATCCTCGTTTTTGCACAAAGATAAAAAATCAGAATTTTCTCGTTGGGATTGGGCGGGAGAACGCAAGTGCTTGATGGTTTTAAACGGCAAAAAAAATCGGCCTTTGCTCTGGTTCTTGAGAAAGGCCGATTCGTTGATGGGAGTTAGCAGTAAACTTTATAGGGCAATGCTGGCCTGAGGTTCGTAAAGCTCTTGCTCGGTAAGAGAACAATCTTTCATGGGATTTTCTGCGGAGTCCTTGATTTTTTGAAATGTATTGCGATAGACGATTTTTCCATTGATTTCGATGGCATCCCTAGAAATGCTTGCCATAAAACTGCGCCCCTTGCGATTTTTGAGGCGTACAATGTAATGGGCGGCTTTGGATGTCGCTTTATGGATGAATGCCGTCCAGTCTTTGCTGTATCGGAAGATGTCCCGAATATAATGCCATTCCACTTCTTGAGCCTTGTAACCGAAGAGGCTGCAAAATTTTTGATTGGCGGCGAGCAGACGCCCGTGAACGTTGATTTCGCAAAATGCGGATTTTTCGCTTTTCATACGGACCTCCTATTCTTTATAACGGTGTGAAACATCGATGCTTTCTAATGCCGCTGTGGACAATCGAACGTCATCGATGCGAAGGGAAAGATTTTCTTTGCCAAAATAAATGGGGATGCTGCTCGGGGCGGAAAGAGTGGCAAATGGAGTCGGAGCAGAAGCGACTTGTTTTCCGTTGATAAAAAGATTTGTGGAGTCGCCATTCCAGGAGGCGGCGAGATAGTACCAGATATTGTTTTGAACAGGCATTGTGGAAATGGCCGCATTCTTGCAAAGCAGGGAATCTCCGTTCCCCGAAGCCATAAAGAACGCGAAGGCGGATCCGCTGATATTGCAGGTGTCTTGCACTAGCGCTACGCTGAATACGGCGTTTCCCTGGAATCCGAGTTTGCCGACGATATTTTTAATTGCGGCGTTTTCCGCTTTGAAGTCGTCGATGTTTACCCACGTTTCGATGCTGAAAGCTTGTGCGCTATCCAGAACGCCGTTGTCGTTTTCGATGACGGCAAAATCCCCGGCTTCATTTAGTTTTAAAGCGTTTCCGCTGTTACGTCCCTGAGAAATTTCCGCATTGCCGTAAAGCAAAGCTTTGCCCGAGATGCTGCGAATATCGCTAATGGAATTATCGCTTGCCAAATAATCAAAAGTCCAATAGCCGGCGATTTGATATTCTGTTGAAAGCGGCAAAATCCAGGAGTAAGAAGACTGGGATTGCGTATTTGCCGTGTCCGCCGGAATGGCGTATTCCTGATTGAGAACAAAACTTTTGTCGGGGGAGTTTACCGCAATCGATAGGGAAGATTGGGGAACGTCCGCTAGAATAAAATAGCCGCTGCTGTCCGTGCGAGTGAGCCAGGGGGAGCCCGGAATTTGTACGACCGTTTGCCCGGCGGGAATTTGCGCCCGTAAATAGACGTGTCCCGAAATGTCGAAGGTTTTGGAGAGCGTCGCTTCCCGACGAATGGAGTGCCCGTTTAGGGAAACCGTATCGTAAAAGGCGAAACTGTCGGCGATGGCGCTGATGCCGTAGAGTCCTCTTTCTTTGACCGTCATCGAAAAATTTCCGGTGCGGTCCGTTGTGTCCGAGAAAATCGTCGAGTTGTTGCCGGTGATGGATTGCATTTGTATGGTGGCATGAGCCGCAGCAGTTCCGTTAGGAAATTTTAAAATGCCGGCGATCGTGTTGGTTTCTTCGGAGCTGCCGCCAGCGACATCTGTAGAGCAGGAAATGAAAAAAAGAACAGCGAGAACGGAGAGGAGCGTTTTGAAAAATTTTTGTTTTTTCATGGCGAGCCCTCCTCGGCTGTAGAAAGTTTATGCGTCAGCGGAAAAAATTGGATGTTGAGGCGGTAAACCCTATCTGTCGTGGCGCTTTCGGTGGCGATGTTGGTGATGCGCCTGCGAAAGTCGGCAATTTCGTTTCGGATTCTGGTCAATGCGGATTCGGGAATGCCCAGAGTCAATCCCGAAATGTCTCGCTCTTGAACAGGAACGGCGTCCAGAGATTGAACAGCGAGTTCTCCCATTTGGCGGTGCATATCGCGCACTGCTAGGGAAGGGATTTCCAGATTGCCTGTGGAAATTTGTCGGTCCGTTTGTGTGAAACGGTTGTCTTTTTGGGTTAAAAATCCCGCTTCGGTTAAAATACGAATGGCTTTTCGGATTTCGGTTGAGGATTTCTTGAAAGTTAATTTGTCTGCGATTTCAGGAATTTTAGCCGATGGCATTTGCGGAAGGGCTTCTCGAAGAACCGGGGACAGCCAGGATTCGTAATAGTCGTATTGCTCTTCGCCGACGATTTTGATTTTATTTGCCTTGGCGATTTCCCGCAGAACTTTGAACTTGGCTTTTTTTTGTGAAGCGTCCTTGCTTTGATTCATGGCGACTAAAGCGCGGAAGTATTCCACGTCTTTTCCGATAAGGCCTGTCGCATGGGCAACGCGTTCTGTTCCCGCTTCGGAAAGATTGGCTTTGCCTTCCATCACAAGTTTTATAAAAACCGGGGAACTGTAACCGGCAAGGCGGGAAAATTCGCGATAGGAAAATCCATAGGGCTTGCGCTCGGCGTAGAAGTCCTGGAGAAAAAGGCGAAAATCCGTATAGTGCATTACCTGTTTCATCAAGATGAATATAGTCATTTTTAGTTCAAAAGGCAAATGTTTTATGATACAAAAAATGCTTAAAATGGAAAAATTTGCATATTTTTGAAAAGTTATTAAAAATGTCAAAATTTTTATGATACGATTGCGAAAACTATTTTCATTCTCCGCCGTGTTTTTGTCGCAAAGAATCTTTTGAATGCCTTCAAGCGGCCTGAACAGAAGAAATTTTTGCCTAAAATGCGTTCATAGGCAAAACGGCCTTCCTGTCGTTTTGCTTTTAAAAGTGGCGGAGGATAAATGGAAAAAGGGGCGGTCCTTGTCGAATTTTACGGGACATTTCAAAAAAGTTGATTCCCCCTCTTGACTCGTCCCCTAGGGCTCGGTGTATCTTTACATCGTAACCGTTTCGCGAAAAGGATACAAAGTGAACAACAACAAATTCAAAATCGGAGAATTTTCAAAACTCAATCGGATTTCGGTAAAAACGCTGCGCCATTACGATGAAATCGAGCTTCTGAAACCGCACGAAGTGGACGATTGGACCGGGTATCGCTATTACGACGCCTCCCAATTCCAGAAAGTTTCCGCGATTCTCTACTTGAAAAAATTGCGATTCTCTTTAGAGGAAATTCGCGAAATGTTCGAGAGAAACGCGGCGATGCCTTCGTCGGAAAAAATCCTAGGAAAAATTCAGGAATGCGAGCACGAAAAAGCTCTTTTGGATTGGCAGCTCCGCGAACTGTTGGAATTGGAAAAACGTCTTCGAAAAGGAATCTCCATGAAAAAAATTTCTACGAAAACTTTGCCGGCAATGATCGTCGCCAGCTTCCGAAAAGTCCTGAAGAATTACGACGAATTGAGCGATTTGTGCTGCAATGTCATTGGGCCGGAAATGGTGCGTTGCGGGTGCACATGCAACAATTACCCTCATTGCTATACCGTCGAACACGACCCGGAACATCGGGAAACAGACATTGATGTGGAATATTGCGAAGCGGTTGACGCCCCCTTTGCGGATTCGCCGATTTTAAAATGCAAACAAGTCGCCGAAGTCAAAACCGCCGTCTGCATCGAACACATCGGCAGTTATAATCTCTTCCAGCAATCCATGGGCGCCCTTGTCAAATACATCGAAAAGAACGGTTACAGGATAATCGATTTCCCCCGTTTTTGCTATTTGGACGGCCCCTGGAACAAAGAGGACGAGTCCGCCTATCGCACGGAAATTCAAGTGCCGGTAGAAAAGGCCTGATGAATTTTTAGAAAATTCTGAACTCCTCCCCCAAATTTATCCGCCCAGATTTCGGGAACATAATCACCCCGGAAATTCTTGGATTTTTGGGGTGGGGGAGGCCTCCCCCTGGCTACAGCCCCGGTGCTTTATTTCCGAACGTTGATACTGTCACCGGGTCTTCCGCGCACCCCCTCTCCTAGGGGACACCCCTAAAACCCCGATCGCCATCTTGTCCGCGATTTACGTCAACGATCATGATGCACAATTCGGAAAGGCTCTGTTCTCCCAAAGTGTTGCTAAACTCCGTAAATCTGTCATAAAATGACATTGCGGAGTCTCTATATTTGTTCGTGAGGAACAAGAATGGCGACCGTCAACGTAGTATACCAAATGTACAGGGAACTCTCCCCGGCCGAGCGGAAGGTTTTCGCCCGCCTGGTTTACGGCAGGAAGGTGCTCGACTCGGTCGACATACCGGGGGCAGGCGACATCGACTCGTTCCTCACCGAACTTCGTTTCGGGGGCAAGAGACCCTGCTGCGTCCACTGCGGCTCGGAGAGCGTGAAGCGGAACGGCCACAAGGACGGCAAGCAGCGCTATCTCTGCAAGGACTGCGGGAAGACCTTCGGTGCGTCCACGGGAACCGTGTTCCGTTCGGCCAAGAAGCCGCTATCGACCTACCTGCAACACGTCCACTGCATGATGCGGGGCATGTTCGTGCGCGAGACCGCCGGAAGCTGCGGCATGGGCGTCGCGAACGCCTTCTACATGAGGCACAAGATTCTTGACGCGCTGCAGAGCATGCAGGATTCGGTAACCCTTGACGGCGTGGCCCAGGCTGACGGGACCTTCTTCGCCATATCCTTCAAGGGGAACCACAGCAGGTCTGTCCGTTTCACGATGCCCAGGACGCCGCACCACCGCGGCACGCCCGCCTCGAAGAGAGGCCTTTCAAGCGGGAAGGTGTGCGTCGAATGCGCGGTGAACGGAAGCGGGCTTTCCATCGCCTCCATAACCAACCTCGGAAAGGCGTCGTGCGCCGACATATCGCGGCTGCTGGACGGCCGCATATCCGAGGGTTCCGTCCTCTGCACCGACAAGAACTCGGCCTACATCGACTTCGCCGACAGGAACGGCCTGGAACTGGTCCAGATAGACTCCGGGAAGCACGTCAAAGGGGCATTCAACATCCAGCGAGTGAACTCCTACCACAGCCGCCTGAAAAAGTTCATCGGCCACTTTACCGGTGTCGCCACGAAATACCTGAACAACTATCTCGTATGGTTCAACATGACGCACATTGCCGAGGGAGACGACGACTTCCTCGAGAAAGTCTGGCAAAGGCACAACGCACGCGCCCGTTACTCGGGTACGAAGCGCTCCTATATGCTCCGCCCCGCCATCCCCGTTGCCGCGTAGGCTTTCCCGATGCCTGCTCTTGCATGAAAAACATGTCCGGTCGTATTCACTACCGTCTGAAATCTGTTGAAAAAGGAACAGCCCCGCTACTGCGGGGCTGTTCAAGTCTTTCCTGATGAAATGTTCTGTTCAATCTACGCCCTACCCGTCGCAATGCGACGGGGTCGAGCAATACAATGGGCGAACAGAGCCAATTCAAAAGAATCCTGAATCATAAAGCCTCCATATAGCTCAAAAATACTTTTTTATCGCCGAGAACGCCACGGAAATTTCATTACAAAACCTATTTCAGCAACTTCCTCGGGAAAAGCCGAGTATGCCATGATATATGCTTTTACCACCAGATTTTTGCCTTCGGAATTGAGTTCAGAAATGACGAAGTGAAATAATCTTGCGTAGCGGCAATGGAATAGCCGTGGATATCGAAAATCTGGCATTCTTGGGTGGAAGCAAAATTCCATGGCGTTGGTGAAACAAGTTTGTCTGTTTCGCAGGAAAGGAATTCAAAGCGAAAGATAGACAAAAGTTTTGGGGCATATCATGTCAAAAGGAAAGAACAATTTTTAGCCCTCTAACGGTTTGTTTCCGTCAATTCCTTTCTGGTAATGAAATAGGTTTAGATTGATGAAGGCTCTATTTTTTTTATAAATAGGATTTAAAATTGCTATTTCTGTAAAAATGATGTATATTTATCTTGGATTTGCTTTTTGCATAAACCGGCAAATGTCAAACCCGTTCCAAGCAATTTTTGCAAGGAATACAGATGATGAGGATGAAATGCCGAATTATTACAATACTTATGGCTATACCGGCAACCCCGATATTGATTACAACTATAATGCCTATGGCAGCAACGACAGCCTTGATGATTCTCCTGTAGGGAATAATGGATTTTATAATCGCCATTGGAATTGGGCACTTGCACAGGCGACGGAGATGTTCAAGCCGATTGCAGAAGCGCTTGGCTTTGAAAACGCTCGCTTTTCTGAAAAAAACGATGTTTTTGTTCGAAAGCCCCTTTCAGAAACAAATAGAATTTGTGGTGAGATTCTGGGGAATTCGTCCAGAAATTTCTACGGATGTACGACTCAGGACGGTTACAACTTAAGCCATGCCGGAACATACGTAAGACCTCAATCAACAACGTATCTTGCGGCAGAATGGGCACAAGACTATGTGTTGAACGCGATGCATCACGAGCTTTCGCACCAAGCCATAATCTCTACTCGTCAGATGATTCAAAAAGATCATTATGACAGGGTAAAAAGCGGGCGCCTTAGATTGCGGACCAGTCTATGGAGAAAATCATGGCCGCCTTCAATGAAATTGACAAATGGCTGGATCAACAAGATGTGGCCAGACTGGACCGCACAACAAGAAAGATTTGGATCGACAAGAAAAGTGATGTCTATCCGCTTTTACGTTCTTTGATCGATCAATATATTCGTGCGCTCAAATAACAACAAGGATAAAATATGCTCTCGAAAAAGCGATTTTGTTTCACAATACTGGCGATAGTCCTAATTGCAGGAATCGCTCTTTTCGAGATTTCCCGCATTGACCGCACAAATCTCAATGCCGTACAGAATGCAGCTTCGCCCGATTCTGCGGAAAGCATTCGTTATGCTCCAAACGAAATTACAGAAACCTTTCATCCTCTAAAGAAATTTGTCGACGATTCTACAGGCTATCCAAATGTAGCCTACCCGATGTCCTTCAAATTCAAGGGCGACAGTTCCCTCGGTACATACAATGTGGAAGGATATGTAGCGGATATTTACGCTGCCCAAAAAAACGAGCCCGAACAATGGCCACGGCAATATCATTATCTAATCGATTTCTTGGCGCAATTTCTTTATGTTTCAAAGGATGAATCTTTGGGACAGAAAACGATTCAAGGTGTTTTCGTCTATACCATGGATCCGGTCGGAAATAGCTGCCCCAAAGGATGGAGTAAAAAAGTTTTTAACGCAGACAAAGTAAAGTGTACTTTTTCAACACCGATTCCCATCATTCATTACACAAGTGACAATGCAAACGAAGAACAAAAAAGAATCCGGGTAATCCAGCGACTTGCGGAGGGAGATTCGATTATCAACTATTATGGTTGCGAAGCGGGAACTCCGAAAAAGACGGATGTGATAGGACTTCCTGGAGAAGATCATATTTTGTGCTTTGGCGTTAAGGATGACAAGTCCGATTTTGTATATAGCGTGTATAAGGAAAGATACGAAGAGGGCAATTATCTCTACTATGTTGCGACAGAAAAGAAAAGGAGCAACAATCCTGAATGTCAAAAAGTCGAATCCTTTGATTTTACGGACACTCTTTCAATGAAACTTTTCACCGATATGGTTTTCAAACAAAAAGATCCCGACCATTGTTTTCTATATGAGAGGAATGAGGATATAAGTGGTGTTTGCAACGAGGGGTGGCGCCCTTATCGTTACATCGCTTCCTATGCCGATTCTAGTGCCCAAATAGAAATTTATTGCTATTACAAAATACCTGAACAAATCATAAAATTCTAAAATGCTTGAATTTATCTGCGGAATATCCCCTAAATATGATGTCAGTTCTTTCTTGAATGAGCTGATAGACTCTTCTAAATTTCTTGGAATGCTGGAAGCAAAAATCAGCGACTATCGATTTAACGGAGTATTATTGCCGATGCTTCACACCAAGGAGGCTCTAGCTTCAATGGAAATAGAAGGAACTCAGACAACGGTTACAAATATTCTTGAAGATCAAATAACTTCAACACCTTCCGATGAAAGGATTTTCATTGAATATCGAAACCACATAAGAACACTTTCTCGCAGCGAAGATATTTTACGCGTAGATGATTTTTCCAACGACTTTATCCAAAAAATACACCTGTGGATGATGGAGGACGTGTTGGACGCAAGCAAATACGTTGTCGGAAAATACAAGATTCGCAACAACTATATTGTAGGTTGGCAAAAGAAAATCATCTATGAACCACCTGAATACACAGAAACGAAAAAATATATGGACGACCTTGTTGGGTATATGAACAACCGACATGACAATATCAACCCTCTTATCAAAGCGGCGATTGTCCATTCACAATTTGAATCCATTCACCCATTTGAAGATGGCAACGGAAGAGTTGGACGAACTCTCACAAGCCTGTATATGTTCAAGTCCAAAATCATCACACATCCTCATTTTTACCTAAGCGAAGCGTTAAATCAAGACAAGTTGATTTATTACAGCAAACTGAGCAGCTCCCGTACAGGAAATCAGTCCGAATGGATATCGTTCTTTCTAAAAAAAATTATTGTTCAAGCCAAGAAACAAATCCATTACATTGAATCGTTGAATACGCTTTACGAAAAAACTAGACAACAAGTCAAAACAAGCATTAGTTCGCCCAAATTTGACGGCATAATGACTATCCTTTTCGAACAACCGGTAATGACTGCCAAAGTGCTAGAAAATCGTCTTAACATATCGAATTTGCAAGCCAATCGTTATTTGGACACCTTGCAACGGATAGGAATTCTTTACGGTAATGACCGCAAGCGGAATCGCATGTATTATTTCATGGAATTGCTTGATCTGATGAGACGATGACTTGACGATGTCGATGAGGTTTATCTAAATTTTTGTCACTATTAGCGTCAAATTAAGGGGTTGGCGACAAAAGTTTTGTGCAAATTAATTAAAAATACGTGATTTTTATACGCGAGTTTTCATCGCCAATGCAACGGATTTAAGATAATCCAAAAAAAACTCCAGGGGTTTGGCGGCGTTTTCTATATTTGAGCTATGAATATGATCGTCGTTTTTGAAAATCCTAGCTTCCGGTACTTGAATGCTTGCTACAACGCGGGATTTGTGGCGGTTGAAAATAGGCATCGAGAAGGGCGTGGTGCGGTATAAAAGTAGATACAGACGGAAAAATTTGAACCTCTTAAAATCAGTTGAATTCTTATGTCGGAAAGCAAACTTCAGTTTATTTTTACTGAGGATTCCTTTGTTGTAGATAATCCCAACGCGGAAATCCTTGAAGCAGAAAAGAAACTTCGTGACAGTTTTTTGGATGGCAGGTACAATGCGCTTTACCAGATAGGTTTTGATGAAGGCGATAAAGCCGAAAGTCCTTCGCTTTCTTTTTTGCGGGAATTTTCATCGAAATTTTATGCGGCGCTTACGGATTTGCCCGAAATCGAATTGCTCCGTGAAAAGGCGAAAGTCCGGCTTTCCGACGATACTACCGAAGGCATCTTGCGCTCTGTGCCGTTTGGTCCCGGAACGGAAAATGTCAACAGGGAATGGATTGAAAAGAATCTCGAGAGACTGAACGGAATTTTTGCCGCTGAAATTCAGAATTACAAGGGGACGGTCCAACTGTATCTGACCGAAAAGAGCCAGAGCCTCCGTGTTCCCGAACGCATATTTTTCCATCTGGTTGAAAGCAAAGAGGAGGCGCACCCCTTCGCTTTCGTTGCGACTTACGCGACTTGCGACAAATCGGGGCTTGTAAGGCATTTGCCGCTGTCATACGCCCTGACGGAATTTAAGAACAGGCGGGGGCCCCTTGTCGCGATGCTTTCTTGCCTGAACAAGGTCGCCGAAATTTCGCCGCTCATTTCGGGCTTCATGGAGTCCGGGGAACTTTTCCATCCGCTTTACATGAGTTCTTCCGAGGCTTACGAGTTTTTGAAACAGGTCCCCCAAATCGAGGAAAAGGGGATTCTCTGTCGCGTTCCCAACTGGTGGAAAAAGCAATACGCCAGCGTTTCTATGGAACTGACCCTTGGCGGAAAGAAGGCTTCGTTTCTTGGGTTCGATACAATCGTTTCGGTGGTGCCCACGCTTTCGGTCGGTGGCGTTCCGCTTACAAAGACGGACATTTTGAATTTGCTCAAACAGACCGAGGGACTTGCGTACTTGAAGGGACGTTGGGTTGAAGTGAACCATGCCCGCTTAAAGCGCTTGCTTGAAGATATGGAAAGTCAGCGTTCCGAAATGACGCTCTTGGAAGCTCTCCGTGCGCAAACGGGAATGAACGGCTCCATTTCGCCAGATGTGGGGGTGAAGGTCACCAACGGCAAGTGGCTAAACGATATGCTCACGGCGCTCCGAAAGCCGGTAACACTATCCAAGGAAAAAGTTCCTGAAAACATCCACGCGACGCTCCGCCCTTACCAAGAAACAGGATTCAACTGGCTTTTGTATATGCAAAAACTGGGATTCGGGGCCTGCCTTGCCGACGACATGGGCCTAGGGAAAACTTTGCAGATTATCACTTTGCTCGAAAAAATGCGTACAAAGTCTAAAAGAACCCGCGTGCTCTTGGTCGTTCCCGCCTCTCTTTTAGGGAACTGGAAAAACGAGCTTGAAAAATTCGCTCCAGGCCTGGATTACAACATTCTGCATGGTCGCCCGCAGGCGGAACTGGAAAAGGAAATCAAGGCCAACAGGCATTTTTTGAACATCACGACTTACGGCATGGCCGTGCGCATGGAAAGCCTGCAGAAAATAATTTGGGACAGCCTGATTCTGGACGAAGCCCAGGCTATCAAGAATCCGCTTACCAAACAGACCCGTACTCTCAAGAAAATCCAGGCGCGGCACAAGATTGCCATGACCGGCACGCCCATCGAGAACGACCTTACAAACCTCTGGTCGCTTTTTGACTTTTTGAACAAGGGCATCCTCGGAACGTCCAACGAGTTCAAGGAATTTTCGAACAACTTGGAAACCGACCGGGAAGGCTACCAGAAATTGCGCAACATGCTTACGCCCTTCATTCTTCGCCGTGTCAAGACGGACAAGTCCATCATATCGGATTTGCCCGAGAAATTGGAGCAGGTGGAACATGTGGGACTTTCCAAGAAACAGGTGGTCCTCTACAAAAAGCAAGTGGACGATTTGGCTTTTGCCATCGAGAATTCCGACGGCATGAAACGTCGCGGGCTAATCCTTTCTGCAATTACGAAACTCAAGCAGATTTGCAATCACCCCGACCAGTATTTGGGACAAAATACTTTCGACCCCAAGGAAAGCGGAAAGTTCCAAATGCTTAGGGACATTTGCGAAACCATTTACGAAAAGCGCGAACGGGTGCTTATCTTTACGCAGTACAAGGAAATTACAGACAAACTTTCCAAATACCTCGAAACCATTTTCCACGAAAAGGGCCTTGTGCTGCATGGGAGTGTAAAACCTGCACAACGAACCGAGATGGTCAAGGAATTCAACTCTGAAAACTATGTTCCCTATATGGTGCTTTCGGTAAAGGCGGGAGGCACCGGACTCAATTTGACTGCCGCAAACCACGTCATTCATTTTGACCGCTGGTGGAATCCGGCAGTCGAAAACCAGGCTACCGACCGAGCGTTTAGAATCGGGCAAAAGAAGAATGTGGTTGTTCACAAGTTTGTTTCCGAAAAGACCATCGAAGAAAAAATTGACGCGATGATTGAAAGCAAGAAAGAATTGGCGGCAAATGTAATCGGTTCCGGAGGCGAAAACTGGATTACCGAAATGAGCAACACCGAAATTCTGAACCTGATGCGATTGGAGGCCTAACCGATGAAGATGTACTGGAACAACAGCTTTATGCAGTTCTCTCAGCCCACCATCGAGGAACTTCGCCGCCGAATCGAAAAAAGCGAGAGCAACGCCGAAAAGAAGGGACGTGTGCTGGAACCGGTTGCTCCGTGCCGCGACCGCGAATATTGCAAAAGTTGGTGGGGCCGCGCCTGGTGTGCGAATCTGGAACAGTATGCCGATTTCGCAAGCCGTATTGATCGAGGCAAACGCTATGTGCGGGCAGGAACCGTTATCGACCTGCAAATCAAGGCTGGCAAGGTGCTTGCCCGCGTGCAAGGTTCCAAGGCCACGCCGTACAAGGTGGAAATCAAAATTAGCCCCTTGACGGTAGAGGAATGCGACCGCATGGTCGAAAAGTGCGGCAACAAAATCGAGAGCATGGAAACCCTCATTAACGGAAAGTTCCCCGATGAACTCCAGGAAATGTTTATCGGCAAGGATGGACTTTTCCCGAGCCCCAGGGCCATCAGTTTCAACTGCAATTGCCCCGATTGGGCTATCATGTGCAAGCACGTGGCCGCCGTCATGTACGGTATCGGCAAGCGTCTGGACGAAAATCCGTTCCTCTTTTTTACCCTGCGCGGATTGAACGCCGACCGCCTTATCAACGTGGCGCTTGAAAACAAGGTGGAAAAGATGCTCGAAAATGCAAGCAAGAAAAGCGACCGCATTATCCCCGCAAATCGCCTGAACGCCCTCTTCGGCGTGCTGTAGGATTTGTGCTGTTTCTCTGATAAAGTCCGGAAACGCCCTTGTACATTTCATGTCACTCTGGCGGAATGCACTTTGAAAAGAGTATCGCCTTTTTGTAGATTACTTTTACTGTCCGGTAAAAGTTCCATTTCCCGTGATGCTTTTGAACTGGTTTTTGAAGCAAAGGAACTATAGTCAAAAACGGTGGATCCTAGAATCGGACGTCGCTTTTTTGGTGGGGGAGGCCTCCCCCTGGCTACAGCCCCTCCCGGGTCTTTCGCGCACCCCCTCGCCTAGGGGGCCCGCCCCCTAAGACCCGGGAAATTTTTTTACGTTTCTTTCAGTTTTTTATTTGTATAAATTGCCAGAAAATGAATGTCACCATCGATTACTACGATAAGAACGCTGCGGAGTATTCTGCGGATACCGTCGGTGTAGATTTTTCTGCTACACAGAAAAAATTTTTGGAGTATCTGCCGCCGTATGCGAAAATACTAGATTTCGGATGCGCCTCAGGACGCGACACGAAATATTTCTTGAGCAAAGGATTCTTTGTGGATGCAATGGATGGTTCCGAGAGCCTCTGCCGAATCGCTCGCCGTTATACGGGTATTACTGTCAAACACATGTTCTTTGATGAACTTGTCGCTAAGGATAAATATGACGGAATTTGGGCGTGCGCATCGATTCTCCATTTACCATGGGACGAATTACTGGTTGTATTGCACAAAATGGCTGATGCTCTGAAAAAAGATGGCGTGATTTATACGTCATTCAAATATGGTGATTTCTCTGGCGAACGCAATGGCAGATTTTTCACCGATTTCACTGAAAAATGTTTATTTGAAATGCTTGCGGAAGTTCCCGAACTTGTCTGTAGAGAATATTGGATTTCAATGGATGTTCGGTCAAATAGGAGTGAAGAAAAATGGATGAACTCAATTCTTTCCCGCAAAGTTGCGCACTGAATTTAGATTCTAACTATTGCAACCAGCTTGATGTTGAGTGTTTTTCACTCATGATGAAGAATCCAAGTTATTGCTATAAGTTTTATTGGCTTGAAGCGCTCGTCAAGATTGTTGACGAAGACGCTGTTCAGGTGACGTTTGATGCAATCATTAACGAGATGATTGCCAATGCTTGGTACACGGTGCTGGAATATCATATTCATTTGAGTGGGATGCTGAAAGGTGAATTTCGAGATTCTTTGGAACTTGCTGTTGTTGAACTGGCTGCAAAAAGCGGATTGTCCTCGAATGCGTCTAAAGTTGAAATTAAAAACGCCATCGGGCAATACCATGCCGATATAAAAAAGTACAAAGAAGCTTTGACCAAATACGTGCCGTATCGTGCATTGGCTGGTTTCTACAATCGTTTCGAAGAGGGCGGCGGTGCAAAAATTAATTGGAACAATGTTTCGACAATCGTTGAATACACGAAAACGGTGAATAATCGTATTTTGTTGCCATATATATTTGGTGAAAATTCGCAATTGAATCGTACAGTTATTTTTAACCCTTTATGGAAACAGTATATTCAAGACAATTCGGTTGCGTTTCTGGGATGGATACAATATGAAAAATCCAAGTGGTTACAAATCAATAATCCCGAGGTTCCCGGAATTGTGTATAAACTTTTTCCGACGGATGCGAATACTCGAAAACTTAAGTATGTTCGTGAACTATGGGAAATAGTATTAGAACGAGAAACAGTTTTAGAACGAGAAACAGTTTTAGACATCTATACAAACAAGCCTCTTGATAAATCGAATTACGACATAGACCATTTTATCCCTTGGTCATTTGTAATGAATGATGAACTGTGGAACTTGCTTCCGATGGAGCCATCGCTCAATTCTTCGAAGAACAACCGTTTGCCACCTTGGGAGTTTTTTAAACGTTTTGCGCAAAATCAATATGAAATGTATTGCTTAATGTGGAATGATGAATTTGTTCGTGAACGATTTGAAAAATGCTATCGGGATAACATTCATTCGATATGGGCTGAAACCGAACTATTTAAACCCGGGAATAGCAAAGAACTGTTCGTTGATATTTTGAAAAAGAATATGCAACCTGTGTATGACTCCGCAAAACGGCAAGGGTATGAGGTGTGGAAGTTTAGATAAGAGAAATGATTGTTAATTAAATGATCGTGATGTTTCAATGGAGACCTAAAGCATTTCCTAATTTAGGGCTATTTGCAAAAGTCTGTATTTTTTTTATGAATGACAAGGAACTTGTTGATTCGATTACCACAGCAATTCGTGAAATGCGGCATAAGGGTGTGTCAATCATGATTGCTAGCCAAGATCCGATGAGCTTGCCGAGTGAGATTATAGAGCTTAGTTCTATTGTGATTATGCATAAGTTTAGTTCGCCTGCGTGGGTAAAACATGTTCAAAAAGCTATTACTGCTTTGCAAACGCTGACACCTACGGCAATGTCATCGTTGACTTCCGGTGAGGCCTATTTATGGGCAAACAAAGCTACGGATAGGGCTTTTACACAAAGACCTGTAAAAATACTAATTCGACCGCGGGTTACTAAACATGGCGGCGATACGATAAATGCGATGAAGCTGCCCCTTTGAAATTATTGCAAGAATTTCTAAAACGTACAAAAAATTGCAGCATTTGTATGAAAATTTGTGTGTGTTTGGGCTTGCGGGTCTTTTATTACTAGACGAAACACAGTGAAATTTGCATTTCCGCGTTAGGGATAGTGACCCGCAAGGGCGGAGACCCGCGGCGGTTTTGTATTGCGTTTTTAGGGAGCAAGGCTCCGTTGTAGGAGGCGAGTCGGGGTGCGGAGCGCCATGAATTGCCCTTACAATATAGCCCGACCTGCACGGAGTGCGGGGAACTCCCTAAAAATATGATGCTTCAAACGAAAATGAGTTGTGCCGATATCAAATTTTGTTTAGAAATTCCAAGAGGTTCAAACTTTAGTCCTTGAGGCAGCGGACGGAATGGCCTTGGATTTTGTAGGTGTAGCCAAAAGAGACGCTGCTGGGGCTCGAGTACATAAAGTAAGCGTCAGATTCGTCGAATGCGGAGGACGACCAAAAGTTTGCGTATTGGCCGGCATACATATAAAAGACTCCGATGTCGTTGAAGCTGCTGTAGCCTGCGGGGAGAGCGGAAAAACCAAAGTCGTCTGTGCCGCCGTTAGTCCAGCCAGTGATGGAGTTGAGCGCTTTGGTGGTAACGTTGTTGGTTGCTCCTGTAAAGGTGCGTAATGTTTCTAATTCGCTGCCGCTGGGCAAGTGCCAGCCTTCCGGGCAAACGCCACGAACGGTTCCGCTGGGGTTGCAGGTTGCTTTGTATCCGCAACCTTTTCCGGTTGTAGAAAATCTCGCTGCGGAGTCCATGGCGGCACTCCACAGGTAGAGTCGTCCGTATTTGGCGCAGGAATCGGCGCTGTTGTTGTAGCAATAGCTTTTGGCGGTGTTTTCGCTGTAGGGGTAGTTCAGGTTTTCTGCCATCCAAGTCTGGTAGCCGATTTTGACGGTCTTGTAAATTTGTCCGTCGCGGGAGTCGATCATTTCGCTGTAGGAAATTTCGGGGTTCAGGTATTGCCAGTTTGCTTTTGCCAAAGAACTGGAGGAAGGGACTGCCGAGCTGCTGGAGATTTCGTCGCTAGAGCTGGAAAGAATTGCCTCGGAACTGGAAGATGGGACGTGGCTGGATGAGGATTCCGGAATTATCACGGAGCTGGAGGATTTTTCGTTTGCGCTGCTGGAGACGCTTGATGCCGCGGAACTGGATGGTGCGGCTTCGCTTGAAGAGGATGCGACAACGGCGCTGGAAGATTCCTCCATGCCGGAAGAGGATTCCGCTTTTGCCGAAGAACTGGATGAAAGGGCTGCCGAGCTGGATGACAATGTTTCCTCTTTTCTGCCATCCGACGAAGAGCTTGGCGATATGGAGCCGCTGGATTCTGGATTCGTTTCTTTGGTGTCTAATAGGGTCCATTTGCCGTCGGAGCAGATGAGCGTGGCTTTTTCGCTTTCCACAAATGTTTTGTCGCCTTCGCGCTTCTCTGTGCAAGTTAAAAGGTCATCAACGGTCGCCACGGAGTCGATGATAGAATAGAGGTATTCCCAGCGCCTGTCCTCGCAAACATAGATTTTGTTGTTTTCCTGGATGAATGCGGTGTCCTGTTCGTGTTTTGCGGTGCAATTGGGCAGGTCGTCGAGAGTTTCCACGTTGAACGCGAAGTCCGATTCGGAAGCGGAATCGATGGTGTTGCTGGAGGAAGACGAGGTGTCGTCGCTACAGGCGGATAAACTGAATGTCGCTACTGCAATAAGGAAAAGTAAAAATGAAAAGTTTGATGGCTTCATGATTTTACTGTTTGGGGAAAGATTTTATTCAACGTGAAATCTAGCAAATAAGGCTGTTTCTGGTTTTGATGGAGACTTGGGAGTCGGCGTCATCGTTGTGGGAGTTTATGTTCCCAAAGGCGTAGGCAATTTCCTCAAAAGCCGGAGTTTTCAAGTGCATAAATTTCTAGGGCGGAAATCTTTGGAAGGTCTATTCGTTTTCTGTTTGCCAGAATCCTGCGATATGGAGAAAAGGAATGGCAAATTTTCGGCTGGCGATGTGAACTCCAAGGAAGGACGGCCAGCCGGCAGTCAGGACGGTCTCCCGACCGTCCAAAGAATTTGGTGCGCCAAGGAAAAATTTTCTGCCAAATTCAACGGTCTTATTTTTGCTTGGGCAAGTAGTGCCAAGCGGCGACTTTGCACACTGAATACTTGGAAACTTTGTTTCCTTAGTATGAAGGGGACTCTCTATGGCCAATTCGTCTAAGGGAACAAGTTCCCAAGACCCATGAATCTTGGGCTCTTTGAGCACTTAGATGAATTGTGCATAGCCTCATGGGAGAGGCCCGATGCTTAATCGCTCAAAAATTTTCAAAAGCCTCTTGACAATCCGATTTTTCCATACTAGATTTGTGGTGAACAAATGTTCATTACGCAAAACCAAAGCCGTCGCTTTCTAAGCTTGTAGCGACAGGAGAGAAAAATGAAAAGATACGAAGACCTGGACATCACCGACAACTTCATGTTCGCCAAGGTGTTCAGCAACGAGGACGTGGCGAAGGACTTCCTACAGGACATCCTGAAAATCACCATCGAGAAAATCGAAGTCGTCACGGAGGCCTCCGCCCAGGAGGACCCCTTCCACAAGAGCGTCCGCTTCGACGTTCTTGTCAGGGAGGAACCTTTGAGCGCATCGGAATCCGCCAGCGAATTGAAATCCGCAAGTCTGCCGAAATCTCCGGGAAATCCTAACTCTTGGATCTCCAAGACTCCGAGAACTGCATCGGGGACAGGCCGCTACTTTGACATCGAGCTGCAGATGGACGACACGGGCGAGCTTCCCAAGCGGGCGCGATACTACCAGGGGATGTGCGACCTGGACGCCCTAGGCAAGGGCGCGAACTACGAGGAACTCCAGGAGCAATACATCCTCTTCCTGTGCTCGAAGGACATCTTCGGGAAGGGCAAGCCCATCTACCGGTTCCAGAACCGCGAGGATTCCGACCCGGGCATCCTGATGGGCGACCTCTGCTACAAGAATTATTATATCTTTAAGAAGTTCGACGAAATCAAGGACGCCTCCATCCGCGAGTACATGCAGTACTTCGCCACCCAGGAACACCGGTCCGAGAAGATGGAGCGCATCCACCGCCTGGTGGAAAGGTACCGCCAGGACCCCGTCACAAGGAAGGCATATATGACACTGGAACAGGAACTCGACATCCGATACAAGAGGGGGCTCGAAAAAGGCCGTGCCGAGGGCGTTGCGGAAGGGCGGGCTGATGAGAGAAAGGAATTAGCCAAGGCGTTCCGCGATCAAGGCGTAAGCATCGATGTTATTGCTACTTCCACAGGCCTCACTTCCGAAGAAATCCGGGCGCTGTAGGGAAACCCTGATTTGAAAGATACACCGCCTGGTGGAAAGGTACCGCCAGGACCCCGTCACGAGGAAGGCATACATGACACTGGAACAGGAACTCGACATCCGATACAAGAGGGGGCTCGAAAAAGGCCGTGCCGAGGGCGTTGCGGAAGGGCGGGCCGAAGGAGCTGATGCAAAAAATAGGGAATTGGCCAAAGCCTTCCGCGATAACGGTTTCCCCATTGAAGCCATTTCCCAAAACACAGGCCTTTCACTTGAGGAAATCCGGGCGCTATAGGACGGCATAATGCTCTAAGTTGGATAAAAGACCAAGGAGGGCTTCAGGGTAGGCCTATCAATAGGGGAATGATGCTTTTCGGTAGAACTTATTGCATGGATTGTTTCAAAAACGCAACAACGATGAGGAATTTGAATGACTGCTATAAAATTTGCGAAGGTTGTCGGACTTCTCATTAGGCGAAATGTACATGGTACAAATCCCGGTCACGGAATGGTACGAACTGCGGAGGGAAAAACGGAAACTCCGCGAACAGGCAGGAAGACTTCGGAACTGCGCAAAAGACTGCAATATAGCCCAAGGCGATTCGGACATGCTTGAAAACGGTGGAAAATGGCGTTGTGAAGAGGCTTTCTGTCGGTAGGACGGGGAGATGTTACTGCTGGGACAAAGTATGCGCCAAATGGCTCTATGCAAAAAAGAATGATAAGCTATGATGGGAATTGTATTTGATATGCCGACAAGGAAGAGCCTTCTCAAGTGCTGGACATGATAAATTGTGTTCTAATCCGCTGTATGGCTCCAATATCGAGGACATTAGCGTCGGGAATTTATCCGTTTTCATGGAACTTGTCGAAAATGTCGCTTGTCTGGCGACCTGGTTTTTATGCTGAAAGTTATGTTTTTTTTATGAAAGATTTCATTCGACTGGAACTGGCGGGCTGGAAGCCTTGGGAGGTGGTATGGTTGTTGTTTGCTCTCCTTGCTGTCGTTGCTATTTCTCTCATCCAGGGAGAAACCTTGCTCGGAATCATTTCTGCGACTACGGGAACTATCTGCGTGATCCTTACGGGTAAGGGCAAACTGTCCGCTTATATTTTGGGCTTGATAAATGTGCTGCTTTATGCGGATATCGCCTATCGGGCGACTCTTTACGGAGAAACGATGCTAAACCTCTTGTATTATCTGCCGATGCAATTTGTCGGCTGGTTTTCTTGGAAAAAACACATGGATTCCAATAATGGAGAAGTGTTGAAACGCCGCTTGACAAAAACAGGCCGTTTGATTTCCTTTGTTGCAATTCTTGCTGGAACGATTCTGTACGCTTTTATTCTGAAGAAAATGGGGGACTCACTCCCCTTTGTGGATGCTTTCACCACAATCGCGTCGATTTATGCCTTGTTTGCATCTGTAAAACGTTTTGCCGAACAGTGGATAGTTTGGATTATAATTGATGCTGCTTCCGTATATATGTGGGCGATGACTTTTGTGAATACTGCTGAATATATCGCCACATTGGTAATGTGGTGCGTCTATCTAGTCCTCCCTTAAAATCCCGCCCAGCCCGCATAACTATTGGGAAAAACTGATTTCTACCCTGTGAAAATATTGCAAGGATTTCTAAAATATGATTGAAAACCTTGCATTTTTTATGTACAGACCGCCAAAATCCCACGCACAGACAAGCCTTTTCTGTTCCCTTGAGGAGCAGTTGAACCACAAGCACCCCCTCTACGTTCTCGCGAACAAGATTGACTGGAACAAGTTCGAGACCGAGTTTTCCAAATTGTTCGACGAAAAGATGGGTGCGCCAAACAAGCC
>NZ_FUWU01000004.1 GCF_900167415.1 Fibrobacter intestinalis
GCGTGGGATTTTGGCGGTCTGTACATAAAAAATGCAAGGTTTTCAATCATATTTTAGAAATCCTTGCAATATTTTCACAGGGTAGAAATCAATTTTCCCCAATAGTTATGCGGGTTGGACGAGATTTTAAGGGAGGACTAGATAACAATAAACACACCTTTTAGACCAGGCTGTAATTGGATTCCTACAAAAAAATTAAGAGCAAACGTTTATATAAAAACAACCTATGTCCAAAAACAACCTATGTCCAAGCCATCATAATTTGATAAGAGCCATCGCCTGACGGCGCGCTTCCGCATCGGCTTCCAAAATCGTATTCAAGTCCAGCTTGCCCGACACAGACGGAGTCTTTTCGACAATGCGTTCGACTCCGTTCGGAATGTCCATAAAACCGATTTTCTTTTCGAGGAAAGCATTGACCAAAACTTCATTCGCCGCATTCATGACCGCCGTGTAAAGCCCCGCTTTTTTCCCGCATTCCATCGCCAGAGCCAAACAGCGGAATTTTTGCAAATCCGGTTTAAAGAAAGTGAACGTGCCGACTTCGGCGAGATTCAAACGTTCGGTTTGAAGAGGAATTCGTTCCGGCCACGTCAGCGCCACTTGAATGGGGATTTTCATCTCCGGAGCACCGAGTTGCGCCATCAGACTGCCGTCGCGAAATTGCACCAACGAATGCACACGGCTTTGCGGGTGCACGACAACCTGAATCTGTTCATAAGGAATGTGAAAAAGGAAATGCGCTTCGATGACTTCGAGCCCCTTATTCATCATGCTGGCGGAATCGATGGTAATTTTTTTGCCCATGCTCCACACCGGATGATTCAAGGCGTCTTCCACTCGAATGTCCTTAAATTTTTCCAAAGGCCATTCCCGGAAAGGTCCGCCCGAAGCGGTTATCTGTAAATTTTCCACTTCCTCTTTTGGCCTATCCGCCAGACACTGGAAAATCGCATTGTGTTCCGAATCGACCGGAGTGAGATACGCTTTGGGATTTGCGGCAAGCGCATCTTGAATCACTTCGCCTGCCATCACAAGGGTTTCTTTATTTGCCAGCGCGACATGCTTGGAAGAACGAATTGCAGAAAGAGTAGGCAAGCAACCGACGGATCCCATCAGCGAGTTCAACACGATATCCGTTTTCGGATCGCTCGCCAATTCGCAAAGTCCATCCATTCCAGAAAGAACCGGTTTGCCGAGTTCTTTGGAAAGTTCCCTGGCGGCAGCCTCGTCAAACATGCACAGACGTTCCACGTTCATTTCGCGGGCAATCTGCGCCATTTTTTTCCAATTTTTGTTGGCGGCAATCGCATACAGTCGAAATCTTTCTGGATGTTGCTTTAAAACACCTATCGTCGATGAGCCGATCGAACCCGTGGCTCCCAAAAGGCAGACCTGTTTCATAAACTAAACCGCTCCGTTGATGAAAAACATCATCAGCACCACAGCCGGTGCCGAAAGAAAGAACGAATCCGCCCGATCGAGAACGCCTCCATGTCCCGGGAAAATCTGGCTTGCATCCTTCGTGCCCGACCAGCGTTTCAGAGTGGATTCCAGCAAATCGCCCACCTGTCCAGCGACCGCAAGAACCAATCCCAGAACGGCGGAAAGGGCATAATTCAATCCAAATACGGACGGCGCAAAAAGCATCACCCAAGCGACGGCAAAGAGCGTCCCGCAAATAGCCCCTTCCCAAGTTTTTTTAGGACTGATTTCCGTAGCCAGCTTATGCTTTCCCAGAAAGCGACCGCCAAAATAAGCCATCGTATCGCACACCCACATCGCCGACATCACAATGATGAACTTGTAGGAATGTTCAATGGAAAAATTGCCCGAACCGAGCAAAAAAACTTCGAGACCGCCCCAAAGCCCCAAATACAGCGGAGCGCCGAGCTGCATAACAAGCCACGGGAACAAGTGTTCTATGGAAACTTTCGCAAAAGCGATAATGATGTAAGCCACAAAAACGGCGACAAAAACCAACCCGACCAAATGCGGAACAGGAGCCATACCCAAAAAATGCCCAGACTGGAACGCCCAGGCAGCAACCAACACCGCCGAAGCTATCGGAGCCACCACCTGCATCGAAGGCCCCTTATACATTTTAGAGGCCATCCGTGCCCATTCCCAGGCACCTGCGCCGCTTAAAAAGCACATGAGTGCCAAACGAGAAATATCGTTCAGCCACAACAATAAAAAAGTAGCGGGAATTGCGATCAGAGCAAAAAGAACTCGAACTGTTAAATTACTCATCTAGAACCTTTCCAAAACGACGTTCCCGCGAATTAAAAAAATCAATCGCTTTTTGAAATTCATCGTTCGTAAATTCAGGCCAAAGCGTTGGCGTCACATAAAATTCGCTGTAAGCGGCTTGCCACAGCAGATAATTCGAAAGGCGAAATTCACCACCTGTCCGAATCACCAAATCCGGGTCGGGCGCTCCTTTTAAATAAAGGCGTTTCGCAAAAGCCGATTCGTCAATAGCATCCAAAGAAAGCGAGCCTTCCAAAACCTCTTTGGCAATCGCCTTGCAAGCATCAACAATTTCCAAACGACCGCCATACGAAATCGCAAGATTCAGCTGCATCCCGGTATTGCTCGCCGTCGTGTCGATCGCATGCTGCAATTGCTTTCGTGGAGCTTCGGGTAAACGGTCGATGTTTCCGATAACCACCAGCTTCACGTTTTTTTCCATCAAATCGGGGAGTTCCTTGTGCACCATTTCGACAAGAAGCTTCATCAGATAATCCACTTCTTTAGAAGGGCGCTGCCAATTTTCGGAACTGAAAACGTAAAGAGTCAAATGTTCCAAGTGCAAATCGCAACCGAATTTGACGGCGTCAATTGTCGCCTGGGTGCCTTTACGGTGCCCCAGAAAACGTTCAAGCCCGCGGCTCTTTGCCCAGCGGCCATTGCCGTCCATGATGATTGCCACATGTCTCAGCCCATTCGCCATGACGATTAGACCTCGAGCAAATCGGCTTCTTTGACTTTCAGGATTTCATCGACTTTGGCGATATAGCCATCGGTCACTTTTTGAATCTGGTCCTGGCGTTTTTTGGATTCGTCCTCGCCGAGTTCTTTATTCTTCTTGATGGCATCGTTGGCATCACGGCGGATATTGCGAATGGCGACTTTGCCCTCTTCCGCATGCTTGCGAGCGATTTTCACCAGTTCCGCGCGGCGTTCCGCAGTGAGAATGGGAATCGCAACGCGGATTCCGTTTCCATCCATAATCGGCGAGACTCCGATATTCGCCATCTGAATAGCGCGGTTAATCGGTTCCACCATCGTTTTTTCCCAAGGCGTCACCAAAAGCATCCGAGGTTCCGGCACAGTGACTTTGGCCACCTGCGGAATCGGCGTCGGCGTACCATAGTAGTCCACGCGGATGTTATTCAAAATTGCAGGAGTCGCAACACTGGTGCGGATTTTCGAAAATTCGCGTTCTGTCGCTTCAATCGCTTTTTGCATTTTCAATTCATATTCTTCGGCCATAAAATCCTCATTCCATTTAATTGTCCGGCACACGCCATCAGCAATGCACGAGTGTCCCTAAACTACCTTCCACAGTTGCCTTGGTCAAGTTCCCCTGTTCCATTTTGAACACCAAAATCGGCATTTTCTGTTCCAAACAAAGGGCGACAGCGGCGGTATCCATTACTTTGAGTCCGCGGCGAATCACCTCGGTATAAGTAATATCGTCAAAACGTTTTGCTGCGGGATTCTTGACGGGGTCGTCATCGTAAATGCCATCGACCTTCGTCGCTTTCATAATCACGTCGCATTCCGATTCTATTGCCCGGAGCGCAGCAGCACTATCTGTTGTAAAATAAGGGTTTCCGGTTCCCGCGGAAAAAATCACGACGGTTCCAGAAGAAAGAAGGGAAAGAGCCCGCCGGCGATCAAAAAATTCGCAAACGGGTTCCATCCGAATAGCGGACATCACCACACAAGGAACGCCCTGTTTATCGAGAGCGTCCTGCATGGCAAGTCCATTCATTACAGTTCCGAGCATTCCCATCGCATCGCCTTGAGCACGATTCATGCCGCCAGCCGATGCAGAAATGCCCCGCACCAAGTTCCCGCCTCCGATAACCAGCGCCACCTGAACTCCCGACTTCACCACGGAAGCGATTTCAGAAGCCATCGTCGTCAGAATTTCGGAGTCGATGCCGAAACCTTTTTGCCCAGCAAGAGCCTCGCCGGACAGTTTTAAAAGAATACGGTTGAACTTGGCGTTTGCCATAAGAACTCCTTAATTACCGCGTTCGAAGCGGATGAAGTTTACGACCTTCAAGGAAGAGAGCCCGAGCTGCTTGGCCACCACCTCTTGGAGGTAGTTCTTGACAGAAAGCTTCTTGGGGTTCTTTTCGGACATGAAGAATTCCTGGTCTTCGAGAACGAGTTCCTTGAGAACCTTGGCGACGCGACCTTCGAGCTGGCGTTCCACAAATTCCGGCTTTGTCTGCTTGCCGGACTGCTGAGCAGCGAGTTCGATCTGGGCGCGAGCGATTTCGCGTTCCTTTTCGATCGTTTCCGCAGGAACGTCGGAATCCTTCAGTGCAACCGGAGCGAAAGCAGCGGCCTGCATCGCAATGTCCTTCGCTGCAGCCTTGAGGGCGGCTTCGTCTGCAGAACCTTCGTAAGAAAGTTCCGTAATCACGCCGATTTTGCCCATCATGTGGCTGTACACGCCGAACACGGAATTCGAAGCCTTCGGGAGAACGCCGAACTTGCGGAAGTCGATATTTTCCTGGATTTTGACCAGCACATCCTGGAGAACGTCGTTCACCTTTTTGCCGTCCACCACAGCGTTCTTCAAATCTTCCACAGAAGAAATGTTCTGGGTTTCGACAGCCTTCACGGCCAGAGCCGCAAGAGCCTTGAAATCTTCGTTGTTGGAAACGGGTTCGGTTTCGCAAGAAAGTTCAAAAGCAGCAGCCTTGTCCGCCGTTTCGACCAAATAGATGCGACCTTCCTTCGCGGCCTTGTCAGCACGCTTTGCAGCAACAGCGGCTCCCTGCTTACGGAGCAATTCAACCGCTTTTTCCTGATTGCCTTCGGCTTCAATCAAAGCTTTTTTGCACTGCATCATGCCAACTCCGGTAGCTTTGCGGAGTTCATTGACCATAGCGGCAGTAATTTCAATAGCCATCTTACTTTTCCTCTGCGGTTTCAGACTTTTCTTCGGCCTTAGCAGCGGGTTTACGCGGCTTGTTGAAACGCTTACGCGGAGCCGGAGCGTCGTCATACTTCTTGACAGCAGCTTCCGCATCGGCATTCTTTGCCACTTCGGTGCGAGCCGTTACGTTGTTAGCAATATAGTCCACAACGAGCTTGATGGACTTCACAGCGTCGTCATTCGCCGGAACCGGATAATCTACGAGGGTCGGATCGACGTTCGTATCGCAAATGCCGATAATGGGAATGTGCAGACGGCGAGCTTCCGCCACAGCGATGTGTTCGTGATGAAGATCCGTCACCACAACGAGTCCCGGAAGAGTGGTCATTTCGCGGATGCCGCCAAAAACGCCGAGCATCTTTTCACGAAGACGAGTCTTGTCCAGAACTTCCTTCTTGGAAAGTTCTTTAAAGAGGCCGTCGGCTTCCATCTGGTCGATTTTATCAATCTGCTTGATGGACTTGCGGACAGTCTGGAAATTGGTGAGCATGCCGCCGAGCCAGCGGTTGGAGACGAAGAAGTGATTGGTCTTCTTGGCCGCTTCTTCAACGATCGCGCGAGCTGTGGGCTTGGTACCGACGAAGAGAACGCTCTTGCCTTCGCCCGAAATACGAGCGGCAACTTTACCGGCTTCTTCGAGCATCTTGATCGTCTTGTCCAGATTGATGACGTAAATGTCATTCTTCTTGGCAAGGATGTACGGTTTCATTTTCGGATTCCAGCGCTGAGCCTGGTGTCCAAAGTGAGCGCCTGCGGAAAGCAGTTCTTCAACGGAAGGCAGATTTGCCATGGTATTTTTCCTTTTTTCGGTTATTCTTCCCATTCATCAAATCGCAAAGCTTGTAGCCACCGAAAGCGATTCTTTTCCTGAATGGTGCTTGTTATACCCAAGCGCTATTGCTTGAGCGGGGGAAAATATAGAAAAAGCGCCGAATTTTTTCTTTTCCCGTAAACCGGCGCGGAACAAAATGGCTTTAGTAAAGAAATTTTCAGCTATCAGCCGGTTTCTGCTTTTCGCCCATCAAACTTCCAAGAGTGCGACACAGAACATTAAAATCTATCGGTTTGGAAATATGGGCGTTCATTCCCGCAGCAAATGTCGCCGCAATATCTTCTGCAAAAGCGTTCGCCGTCACCGCGATAATCGGGATTTTTTCGGCATCTGGCCTATTCAATGCCCGAATGCGCTGCGAAGCTTCACACCCATCCATAATCGGCATCTGCATATCCATTAAAATGGCATCGAATTCAAACGGCGAACTCTCTTCAAAAGCCTTCACCGCTTCTTCGCCATTCCACGCCTTCACAATTTTAACGCCATTCATCGTCAGAATCTCCGCGGAAATTTCCATATTGATGACGTTATCTTCGGCAAGCAGAATTTTTTGACCTTTTAAAGATACCAGCTGCAAGGATTTCTTATTGCGATCCATTTTCGGTTTCTTCTCGTCCGATTCCCCTTCAGCCAATGCAAAAGGAATCGTAAAGGTAAACGTTGTTCCCTTGCCAAGAGTCGAATCCACATAAATCTGACCGCTCATTTCCGTGACAAGATTTTTTACAATCGCCATTCCCAAACCCGTCCCCGCAATCCGGCGATTCGAAAAACGAGTTTCTCGAGAATACGGTTCGAACAGCTGCGTCAAGAACTCTTTTGAAATTCCAATACCGGAATCCGAAACTATAAACTGATATTGCGCTCTTCCCACAGCATCGATTTGGTGAATATGCACCGAAATCGAATCCTTTTCAGAAGTAAATTTAAATGCATTGGACAATAAATTATTTAGCACCTGAACAATTCTCGCCGGGTCGCCCATGATATTGCGATTGCGAATGTTGAACTTCACCTCGAATTTTTTCTTTTCGACTTCCGCCTGCATATAGAACGGAGCCACGCACTCCGAAATGCAATCTTCAAGATCGATGCTTTGATTGTTCAATACAATTTTTCCCTGCTCCATGCGAGACACGTCTAGAATATCGTTTACCAGATTCAAGAGCTGACGTCCCGAATAAACAAGTTTTTCCTGATAGCCACGCACTTTTTCCGAAATCGAATCTTCGTTGAGAGTGAGCTCCGAAAGGCTTAAAATCGCATTGAGAGGCGTCCTCATGTCATGCGACATATTGCTAAAGAACGCCTGTTTCGACTTTTCACCGCGCTTCGCTATTTCCAGCGCTTCTTTTAACAATTTGCGTTCCTGAAATCGCTGCCGTTTTTCTTTTTCCACTTCTCGGAAACAGAGCACGGCCTCATGAGTCAGCAAGCGTTTGTCAAACAAAACTCGCACGTTTACCCAGCGGTATTCCTCTCCAAACCGACGCAAAAAATCCCCGCCAAATTCAGTTATCCCCTTGGCCACAAGATTACCAATGCTTTCCCGTGAAAAATTTTTGGAAAAATCTTCAAAAGCAGCCGGATCAATAATTTCTTCGCAAAGCCGCATCAGTTCAGCATAAGAACCCCGCCTAGGCAACCGGCTTTTCATATATTCGGAGCCTTTTATCATGAGGTAAATATCTTTTACGTAATCCACCCGATAAATAGCATAATATTGATTACTCAAACAGGCTAGCGTATCATCGACAATTACCTTGTCCCAACGCAATTTAATCGTCCGAATGCTCAAAAACACAATTACGCCAAAAATCGGAACAATAAATATAGCGAGCAGAAAATAAAATTCACGCAACGGTTCGGTAATTGTCGTGTAAGGAATCGTGACATAGACATTCCAACCGATATCATAGGAGCCAACCAAAATCGGAGAAGCGTAAACGCCTCTCTGCGCTCCTGTCGGATCGAAAACAAAAGCATCATAAGCAACAAGCGAACTATCCTTAAAACCTTTGTCAATTAGCCGTACATAATCAATGATTTTATCCTGCGAGATTTTGAGAATAGAATTGCTGTAAATAAGATTCCCGGCTATGTCGCAAATGTAAACGGAAGTGCCTTCTGGTAAATTTGGCCTGAATGTATAAATTGTCAAATTTTGCACAAAAACTTTAAATACGATGACAGCGTTCTTTTTATCGCATTTTCGTGCGATGACCAAGCACAATTTCTGGGAAACAGAATCCATATAAACTTTGGAAAAAAACTTTTTCCCGTCTGCAGCAAGCACTTTCTTGTACCATTTGTTAGACAATTCGGCCTGAACCTTTTGGATTCCGGCATCGCTAACAACAACAACGCTATCATAAACAATAAACGGTTCTAAAATTTCCTCTCCCAGCAGCAACGACATACGTTTGCGGAAAAGCGCAACCCATTCAGACAATTCGTTTTTATCGGCTCCCTTTTCCATTTCGCTTACCGCCAGATAGGAGCCGTAATCAAGCAGAGTAGAAACGAGTTCCAATTCTCCGGCCATTTCCTGCGAATAGCGCAAAGCAATGCTATTTCCCAATTTCAAATATTGGTCTAGAAGAATGCTCCGCATAAAAATAGTAAACAAACTCGCCAGCAGTACTAAAAGAAATAAGATGAAGATATACTGCTTCATCATTTTCCTGATAAGTTTCAACCAACCAATCATCCCTGTAATTCCTCAATAAGAGTAAGAATCCTGCGGTACTCGGCATCGATTTCCGGCATCATCGCCAAAGCCTCTTCAAAACGATCCGCCCGAAAAAACGCCACCTGGCGCGCAAAAAGTTCCGAGAGCTTCAGCATCGAGAGATTCGCCGTCATTCCTTTTAAACTGTGCGACGCGGCAAGAGCTCCCTTGACATCCTTTTCGGCAAGAGATTTTACAAGTTGCTCGTAAATCGAACGGTCGGCAGCGAATTTATTCAAAAAGCGTTCCAAGAGGGAGCAATTACCCATCAAACGCTCCAAAGCACTTTCCACATCAACGCCCTCGCGAGAGAGCCTATCCCATTTTTCCTGTTCCATTTCAGAGTTCTCCCGCCTTGTAAAGTTTACTCAATTCCGGTTCCACCGCAAAAAAGCATTCGAGCATTTTCGGGTTGAAGATGCCGCATTGTCCCGTCCGAATCATTTCAAGAACTTTTTCGCGCGGGAACGCATCTTTGTAAACCCGCTTGCAACTCAAGGCATCATAAACATCGGCAAGGGAAACGATTTGCGCCCAAATGGAAATTTCATCGCCTTGGAGACCTTCCGGATATCCTCTACCGTCATAGCGTTCATGGTGATGCAGCGCAATATCTCTAGCGTAATGGTATGCGCCATTTTCCCGCAGCTGCGGAATTTTTTCCAAAAGTTTTGCGCCCTGAACCGTGTGCGATTTCATCACGTCATATTCTTCGGCAGTCAGTTTTCCCGGTTTATTCAAAATGGCATCCGGAACGGCAATCTTTCCTATGTCGTGCATAATCGAAGCCAATGCAATCTGTTCGATTTCTTCGGCGGAAAGCCCTGCGCCAAGTTCCGTATGCAAAAGCAAATACCGAGTAATATCGTGGATGCGCCGAACGTGATTTCCCGATTCCGCGCTGCGAAATTCAATCGCCGTGGAGAGGGCTTCTATCATTCCGTAATTCAAATCGTCGATTTTTTTCGCCTGGACGTTCACCACATTGCTAAGCCGCTGCCGGGCAAGGAAAAGTTCCACGACCGACTGCACCCGGCGAAGAACCACATACGGAATCACCGGTTTGGTTATCACATCCATCGTGCCGAGGCGATACGCCTCTTTCATCACGTCACCGCTTGCTTCAGCCGTGATCATAAAAACGGGAATTTTTTCGGTAAACTTTTCTCGATTCAATTCTCCCAAAACTTCAATGCCATCCATTATGGGCATCATAATATCCAATAGAACCGCACACAGTTTATCGCGAAGTTTCAGCGCACGTTCCAAGCCCTGTTTGCCATCTTGCGCCACTTCAATTTCAAAATGCGAAGAAAAAATGCCCGACAAAATTTCCCGATTCATTTCGTCGTCGTCCACAATCAAAATGGTTTTTCTTTCTTCCATCAAATCCTTCTCCTTGCTCAAAGCGACTTCGCAAAGTTACTTTGCGGTGAAATCTCTTCCCTTATTTTTTAATGGCTTTTGATAAAAAGCCGAATTCGCCTGAATCGCCTTTGCCTTTTTATAATAAAGGAACAAAACCGCCAGCGAATTTTAACGGGTTAAAATATAACTATGCCGATTCCCGCGTCTTTTGAAATAAGCAAAAAAAAACTATATAAAATTATTTCGTAAATTCTAAATTTATCGAAATTGATGTGTATCACATCCGCAATGCCATTTCAGACAAATTCTTTGAAACACTCTCGTTTTTGAAAGAAAATTCATTTTGTACAAAAGAACGTTTTAAAGCAAAATCCACCCTAACTATGCCCGATAATCGCCATAGCGAGCGAAGCGAATATTTTTCCACAAGATGATTTTTTCACAGCATGAATTTTCCCGCAGAATGCAAAGTCTCCACTTACATATAAAGGCACTTGGTGAGTGCTTCGACAAGCTCAGCAGCCGATTGACGAAACACACTAACCGGCGGTCCCTGAGTTTATCGAAGGGCAGCAGCCGCTGGTTAGTGATCTTATCGAACTAGCCGAACTAATTGAAGGGAGCCTAGTTCGAAACATCCTTCACCACGACGAATGGCTGCGGCATTCATTTTTCACAGACCCTATTTTAAAACAGAAAGGCTTCCGTTTCCGGAAGCTTTTCTTGAACTTTTCGTTCGCAGGCGATTAACGCTTGCTGAACTGGAAGCGCTTACGAGCCTTCTTGCGACCGAACTTTTTACGTTCCACGGCGCGAGAATCGCGAGTCATCAATCCTTCTTTCTTCAGAGCGGACTTGTCCTCGGCGTTGTTTGCCACGAGAGCGCGGGCAATGCCCAGACGAACGGCGCCCATCTGGCCGGCGATTCCGCCACCATGAGCGTTCACTTCGACATCCCACTGTTCCGCATTTTCCAGAACGGCGAACGGAAGATTCGCAATCATATTCTGCACATCGGAGTGGAAATAATCCTTAAAATCGCGACCATTGATGGTGCGCTTGCCGGAACCCGGTTTCAAGATAACAGCAGCGATGGCGTTTTTGCGACGACCGGTGCCACGGTAGATCTTTTTAGATTTTGCGGTAGTAATAGCGTTATCCTCCGTCCTAGAAATCGATTGTCACGGTTTCGAGGTGTTGGGCCGCGTGCGGCTGTTCCGCACCAGCGTAGATTTTGAGTTTCTTCAGCATCTTCTTACCCAAAGAGCTGTGCGGGAGCATTCCCCAAATCGCTTCCATCAGCGGTTCTGTCGGGTGCTTCGCCATCAAAGCTTCGTAAGAAATCCAGCGTTCTCCACCGATGTGACCGGTGTGATGGAAATACTGCTTCTGCTGGGCTTTTTTACCTGTAATGCCGACTTTGCCAGCATTGATGATAACCACGAAATCGCCGGTATCGACGTTCGGGGAATAGATAGCCTTGTGCTTACCCATCAAAAGGCGGGCAGCGGCACTGGCGACGCGACCGAGCGGCTTGCCTTCGGCGTCGATGAGCTTCCACTGACGAGTGACCGTCTTGGGGTTCACCATAATGGTTTTCATGTTATTCCTCTAAAGTTCCTGCGGGCACAGAAACGCGCCGCAGTGCCACCCAAAAGTAGAAATCCAAAAGATAAAAGCAAGGGCAAAAAGAAGTGATTTTTGCCATTTTTAGCGGAAATATCGCCTTTTTGATTCTACTAATTGATAGAATCAAATCAATTATAATAACGAAACAGGCTTCAAGACTTCCACAAAACCCGAGCAGCTTGGTACGCCCAAACAAAAACAAATTCACACGAAAAGAAAACGCTTCGCCTTCCCGATTTCTACCTTGCCCCGTATGCCGCAGAATCTGGCACACGGAAGCATTTTTAAGAACATCGCCATTTTTTCGCTTCCCTATCTTTTGGCCTACTTTTTACAGACCCTTTATGGGCTTGCCGACTTATTCATCATCGGGCAATTTGAAAGTGCAGAGGCGATTACAGCTGTTGCGGTCGGAAGTCAGGTAATGCACTTTTTAACGGTGATTATTGTGGGTTTCGCCATGGGGACGACGGTTCTTATCGGCAGAGCTTTTGGAGCAAAAAATTTTTTGAGCATCTCTCGAATCGCCGGAAACAGCATCCTCCTTTTGGGAACGGCTTCTATACTTTTAACAGCGAGCCTTTTATTTTTCTGTTCGCCAATCGTTTCCCTGTTAAAAACTCCGCCCGAAGCCATCGATAATACCACGCGCTATTTGCGCATTTGCTTCGCCGGTATTCCGGGCATTATCGCATACAATTTCATGGCGGCCATTTTCCGCGGCATGGGAGAATCCAAACGCCCGATGTACTTTATTGCGTTCGCTTGCCTATTAAATATCGCGCTCGATTACATCTTTATCGGAGGATTTCACTGGAGCGCCGCAGGAGCAGCGGCAGCGACCATTCTCGCTCAAACGGCAAGTTTCTTGATGGCTCTTAAATCCGTTCGCAAATCTGTCGGTTTTTCGCTTTCTTTAAAAGATTTTCGCCCGCACAAAACCATTCTTCGCGGCATCTGTAGCGTTGGATTTCCCATTGCCATCCAAGACGGATTCATCCAGGTTTCGTTTCTTTTCATCACGATGATCGCCAATAGTCGCGGAATGGAAATCGCTGCAGCGGTCGGCATTGTTGAAAAAATCATTTCGTTCCTATTCCTCGTTCCGTCGGCAATGCTTTCCACCATTTCGGCCATCGCTTCTCAAAGTTTCGGCGCAAAAGATTTTCAACGCGCCCAAAAAACACTTTGGACGGGAATGGGCATCACAGCAAGCGTCGCTTTTATTTTTGCCATCGCCTTTCAATTCATTTCGGAAAATGCCGTCGCCCTTTTTACGGAAGACCCGGCCATTGTACGATTCGGAACGGAGTATCTGCGAATGTACGTTTTTGACTGCATTTTTGCGTCCGTCCATTTTTGTTTTAGCGGCTATTTTTGCGCCCGCGGACTTTCCATCATTTCGTTTGTCCACAATGCATTTTCCATTGCGCTCGTCCGCATTCCGGGAACGGCTCTCGCCGCTAAATTCTTTCCCGATACGCTGCTCCCCATGGGAATGGCCGCGCCAGCGGGGTCGCTTTTTTCTGTCGTCTTTTGCCTTGTGTTTTACCGCATTTACAGGCAAAATTTCGCCCAGCCGTAACAAGCTTTTTTCACCGGCGAATCACTAGAAACGAGCACAAAAGCGGAGAAAGCCTTCTGCAATCCAACGCTTTGACAATTTCTCTGTTACAAATTTTGGGTCCCCACCCAAAAGGATTTACCTGTAGAAGGTATCCGATTTTCTCTTTTTAAGAGAGGTGCTTTTTATTACCATCACGTAGCAGCGAAATTGCACTCGCTATAGCGATAGACTGCTGAATCATTCTGTATTAAACTTCAAAGAAAACAGCAGGGTAGGTGGACAAGAGCAGATTTAGTTCATTGCGAGCGTCCTGCCTATCGGCAGACATAGCGCAACATTGTTGTTTGCAAAAACGTCAAGTCCTTGTTTCTCATTGTAAACTAAAACATTTTTCACCAGTTCCGCCAATTTATATTGCGCAATTTCGTCTCGGCGGCAATTTTTCAAAACGGATTTCACGTCCAGCCGGATGCCGACGATTTGGTGATAGGGTTTTGTTCCGTCCACCCAGTCGGCGACAGCCGTTCCCAAATAATTCATTTCGTAAGGGGCAGAACCTTCGCCCTCGCTGCAAAACGGAAGCAGGAACACATTGAAAATTTGCTCGCCCTCCGCCAGTTTCTTTTTTTCCGCATATTCGGCATAGACAATCTGCTTGCTGATGGAACTTGACGAGGGAAGATTGTTCCTCGTATAAAATTTCGCATCCACTATAAAAAGCTCCTCTCCCCGGCGCATGATAGTATCTGGCCGCATAGCGAATTTTTTGTCATCCGCATTTTTGGTCAAACCGCCTGCAAGACGCCATTCGCAATGGGGGTTGAACAAATCCTTGCTTTCCCCCTCGGAAAGATTTCCGAAAATGCGGTCCAGCATTTTTTCCCAGACAGGAGCAAAGCTGGATACGCCATAACAACAATCCATAAGAGTCCCGTCAACCAGATTTCCTTGCAAGTATTCTACAATCCCTTTCATGGCACCAAAAAAGCGGCATTTTCTGTCGTTGAAAGTTCTAGAAAGTTTTTCTTGAAGCACCGACGAAAAAAGTTCGTAATCAAAATCGAGTGAGGATTCCACATCCGTTTCAACACCATAAAGAGGACCCACAAGCCTTTGTGCCTGGGCCACGCAGAACTCATGAATCAACGTAACCAGCTGATTTTCATTTTGCGCTGGGCAACTGGAAACCATGTCCAAATAGACAAATTCTGCGCCCCGTCCGCTTTCAAGAACCTGAGGGCGAGTGTGCTTTATGGTTCGGCTCCAATTGATTTTACCATGGACTCCCTGCTTGTAAATTTTTTCTGTTTCCTTGAACAAACCGAAGTTCAGATAATACTCAAGGACAACGAAAAATTCCTGCAACGGAAAATCCAACTTCGTTTCAAATTCCAAAGAAGAGGCGTAATGGGAATTTTCCACAGCGTCCATCAAACAATGGTCCGAAAGAACATTCATCAAACATGAAAAAACGCCGCGAAGCTCTTCGTCGGAAACATTTTCAAAATCCCGAAAACATCCGTAAGGGAAATAGACTTGCGGTTTTCCACCTGAAAATTTTATCCCGACGAATTGTTCACTCGCCTCTTGCCCTTCATTCTGCGCCATGCAAAATTTTTTGAATTCGCCATCGTCCATTTCAGTTTTCCTAGAAATTCAGGTTTTTGAAAACCCCAGAGAAACCATCCTTCTCAAACTTTTCAATTAAGGACTCGACGGACTTGCAATCTTCTTGAAAGACCTCCTTTCGCTTATACTTGAAGGCATCGTTCCAAAGATATTCCAGCACCTTTTCGCCAAAAAGTTTCTTTGGAATTTCGCGACAGGTATTGTCTCCGTCCTTTTTTTCTTCGCCCATGATAAAATAGGCGCCAAGGCGTTTGTCTTCGGAGCTGGTCATGGAAGAATGTTTTTCTAAAATCAGCTCGTTGATGCGTTTCCAAAAGGTGCCCCAAGTGATATTTGCACCTTCGATTTTTGTTTCCCGCTGCGCCTTGTGTTCATCGCCATCCAATGAATTTTTAACCAGTTCGGAATCAAAGCGGCGGCGAAAGGCATTGTCCAATGTAAACACGTTCTGGTCGCTGGCATTCATGGTGGCGTAAATGGAAAGATTGGGCGGAAGGCGAATGCCGGTGGATTCCCTGAATGCCTGCGGATTTGAAAATCCTTGAAGGCTCAATTCCAAAGAGCTGTAAGAGGTCGCGCTTGCCAAGTCCAAAAATTTTTCACCATTCGGTTCCGCGGAGTCCACAGGATTGCCGTCACCGTCCATCATCTCCTTAGGATGATTCGCCTTTTGGCAACCGCTATGGGCAAACTTTTGAAAAGCCTCGATGTTACGGATGTAATCATTGACGTCATCGTTTAAAATGGAATAGGAACTCCAGCCGGCTGTAAATCCGTTTTGGTCTTTTTCGCCGGGCTTGATGCGATCCAAAAGCTGGAACATTTCGCCGAAAATAGCGGCAGCGTTTCCACGATTGATTTCTTCGATAACGAGGAAAAATTTTTTGTCTGGATTCAAGTAGGCACGACGCAAAATTTCCGCAAACGGCCCCGCCTTGAATTTGTATTCAACGCCCTTGCCTTCTTTTGCCACAGGAAAAATCTGCCCCACAAAATCAGCATTGGTGTACTCCGGGTGGAATACGCAACGGATGACCTGCATTTCCTCATCCGCATTTTCTTCCGTTAATTTTTCCTTGATTTTACGGCTTTTGCCGCAACCCGGAACTCCGTAGTAGATTTTTTGGATGGGGGAGAAATTGAACTGGCGATAATTCATTTCTTCCCCCAACTGAAAATCATCTAAATCAGAAAAAAACGGAGTTTGTTCTTGTTTTTCAGAGACACTCGCTTTGCCAATGCAACCTTCATGTAAAGCATTCTTGAAGATTCTTAAACCATAACGCACATTTTCTATTGCCGATTTATTGATGGACTCATCTAATTTTTGAGCTTCCATTACAATTTTAGAAACAGCCATGTTCAGTTTGCCTATGATATTTCCATATTTAAAACCGAAAAAAGAAAGCCTTGTATTTTTATAAAGGTCATATTCTTCTTTAAGACATTCGGCAATTTTTTGGATAATTTGATCTTCGCTTAAACCTGCTGTAAATTCGTTTTCATCCCTTAAGGGGAAGATTAGGCTTCGCTTTTCGCTTGATTCTAATTCTTTATTTTGAGCCACATCTTTATCTTTCAAACTATCAAAAAAACTTTGCAGTGTAATATTATCATAGATTTTTTGAGGATTATTTGGAGAATTTCCTTGATAAACTTCCCATAGTTCTTTTTCGGGATTTTGATGTACTAAAACATACTGATCATTATGCAACAAGGACACTCCAGTAAATTGATAGTCGGTCAAAGATTTTCCATTTAAGGAATCTAACAATAGGATAAACTGATTTCGCAATATACCACTATTAAGTCTATTACGACCTTTGGGACCATTTGCAACAGTATATTCATTTGAATTAAAAGCTTTGGCAGTTCTTTTTATCGTTTCGTCATTTTTAAGGGTTTGATTAAAACCATACATTTCAAAAAGATGTTCAGCATTCTGTTTGTCAAACATCATACCCCCCACTTTTTTAAATTATTCTTGCTTTGTGGTTCTGGAGAGCTTGCGCCAAGGGGAAAGCCCATAAGATATTCGGCATTCTTTGGAGACGGCTTTTCAAACACCTTTTTGAAATTACGGCAGCCCTGATGTTTCATCATGGATGGAGCAGAATAATTCGCCATTGTCGTGGGAGTATGAACCAATCCCATCTCTTCACCGAAAGTTTTCTTAATCCATGTTTTTTGGATTTCAAAAACCTTGGCAATTTCTTCATTTGACACAACTTCTGTATAATCGCCGTTTTCAATATGACGATTCACTAAAATTCTAAACGCAGATGCCGCGACAAAAGGAGATTGCGCGTTTCCTATACCTTTTAATTGTTCTCTGCGGTCAATAACCTCAACTTCTTGAGCCAAAACATCCGGATTTTTGCTCCAATATCCCCCCTTAAAAACAGGCAATGATAAAATGTGTTTTTTCAAGTGTTCAAAAATACTCTTGTCCTTCACCGCTAAAAGCCAAAAACGATTTCTCTGATGATCAGCTCCTAAATCAGAACAACTTAATCGGCAAAATTTTACGTTATAGCCTATAGATTCCAAATCCTGCTTGGCTTTGCTGATTGCCAGCAAAACAACATTTTCTCCAAAAACAATCGGGGCGTTAGATTCTTTAACGAATCTAAACATTTCATCCCAGAGATTTTTCTCGGCAATATTCTTTCCGTGTGCCGCAGTGCTAAAAGCTTGACAAGGAAAACCTCCACAAAGGACATCAAATTTCCCCTTATAATCATTACCATTTAAAGTGCGAAGATCTCCATAAATGGCAAACTCGTTCATCCATCCGTCTTTTTGACGCTGTTTTAGAACTTTCTGACAAAACTCGTTGATTTCAACTCCCGCACAACATCTATGACCAAGGAGTATTCCTCCATAGATACCTCCGCCTATACCTGCGAACAAATGAAATTCTTTTATAGAGTTTTCATCGGCATCGTCTTTTCCAGCCATATTTCTCGTTCCTCAAGTTGAAAGTGAACGAGTCCACCCTCAGTCGGGAGCAAGAAACCGCGATATCAAAACAAGCCAAGAAAACGCCCGAAAGCGCGCATGTAGAAACACGCACGAATCCCCAGGAACGGCTGGGTGCAGTTCGCCTAGGGATCAACACGACCTATGCTGTCATAGGCCTGCGAACGTTTGCCTTATTCTTGTATCTGAAAGTGTCGAAGTTTCAAGAGAGAATGAGAGCAAACCCACCAAGAGCTGTTCTTGCCGTCATTCTTCCCATCCAATTCACATAAAAAAAGGCGTGAGGTTGAATGCATCTACTCTCTTGAGGCCTTCGACTGCCCGATCCAAATAAACGCAAAACAACCCACGCCCCATAAAGGGTCGTTTGCATATAGGCAGATCTATTAAATATGCATATAGCAACGATGCCGCCAGAAAAACTCCGGTAGCTAGCGTGAGCGTTGCCTTATCCATGAATCAAGAAAGTGTCGAAGTTTCAAGAGAGGACAAGAGCAAATCTCTTTATGTACATAGTAAATATAAATAATCCCAAATGTCAGCAGGTGTCAATGAAAAATTTTTTGCCCTATCGCCTCTTTTAATCTGCTCGTCTATTTCGCGTCGGCACATTTGAGCATTGGCTGTAAGAGCCCTCAAAATCTCAAGAATTTTCCGAGAATCTTGTTTTTAAAACAATCTAATCCGCACCCGAACCCCGCAGAATGTCCATGTTGCGGTTGCAATCATCATTCATAGTTTTTTCATTTTCTTCAAAAAGCTCTTGCTTTTCAAGCGAAAAAAAATATACATTGTTAGAAATCAGCGAACATAATACCATTAGTGAGGACTCGATGACTTTTGGAGATTTTGTAAGGGAAAAGCGCCTCAATGTCGGCGTAAACCTTAGGGCTTTAGCCAAGGAATTGGGCATAGTCCCTGCCTATATGAGTGATATCGAAAAAAATCATCGTTATCCGCCTGAAAAGGAAAAAATCTTTAAGATTGCCGAAGTTTTGAAATTGACGGAAGAAGAAAGAAACCAAATGTTCGATTTGGCAGGCGAGGCCAGAGTGGGTACTATTGCCCCGGATATTTCTGATTATGTAACCAGTCAAAGTGCTGCTCGTGTAGCACTTCGTAAAGCGAGGGACTTAAATCTTGGCGAAAAGGAATGGATGCTGATTTTAAGGGATATAGAAAAACAAGGGCAAAATAATAAATGAATGTAAAAATCTATGCATCGGTTCAATTGGAAGAATTTGCGAATATAAAGCGCAAAGCGTTTCTTCTTTGGAGGCCACACAAAAATTCTGCGGTCGATGTTTATGATTTTGTTGATTTTGTGGGTTGCGAACCCGATTGGAAATATATAACACCCGATCAAAGTATTTTGGGGTGTGTATGTTTTGGCAACACCACATTGCCAACTTGGGAAGATTACGTTAATAAACAATCAAAGATTCCAGAATTTAATTATTTTCCCCGTGGTACAATTGTCATTGACCAAGCCTTGAACGAAGGTAATGATCGAGGAAAAGAGAATTATACCGTGGTACATGAATGTTTTCATTGGTTACTTCATCAATATTATTTTTCTAGCGATGATTCTGATGTTGTCCATACTTGTGGTCATAATGCATTTTCAATTTTTGGTTGTTGCGAGAACGATTCTGCGGCAAACATTATTGAATGGCAGGCAAACTATGCCGCAGCCTGTTTCTTGATGCCGCAAGAAGAGGTAACGCGAGCTTTTATAAAACGCCTGCGATTAAAGAATTTTCCACATAAACCGCTGGAAATGAAACGTTGGATAAATGCTCATATTGCATTGCTGGCAAAACAGTTTGGCGTGAACTTTAATCCGATGAAATATCGGTTACGGGAACTAAAGCTTATTCAGTAGGAGAAAGACATGGAATACAAAGAAGACGAAACGCCTTTGTTTGTTGATGTGGCACTAGATGAAAAGGGGCGAGAAGCTCTTGAATACGGCTATTATCAAGTCGAAGAATACAAATCGCATTTCAAAAGCCTGGTGTTGACTCATCAGGAATTTGATTTAATCAATGCATTTCTTTTAACCTTTGTGGAAGAATTCAACGTCTTTGTCGATAGGGGTGAATTTTCGACACTACCTAATAAAAATGTTCCGAAAGCAAAGGCATTGACCAAAGCCTACGCACAACAACATCCCGAAGCAAAAGCTGTCTGTGACAAGCTGATTATGCAGTTTGATGTAGCGATAGAAAGCGGCAATGATGTGGAATTTACGTAAGAAGAAAAATTTTTTATTGAAATTGTCAGAAAAAAGCGAACAACAAACAGTATAAAGATGAAGATTGACAAATACACCATAGCGGCCGAGTTAGAGAAATTCGTAAAGGAGAAAGGAGTCTCCTTTATAGAAGATTTTCCAGCCATTCCCCAAGATATGCTCATTCGGGAAATCCCCAATGAAATACTCCCATTTCCGAATCATCTTAAAGCAAAAAATCCAGCAAAGACGTTGCTTTGTAATTTTTCAAACGATGAAATCTTATACGAATCTTTGGCCCGTCTTGAGGATCGTGTAAGCATAGCAAAAGGTTTCATAGGAATATGCGGTTTTGATTTTAGCGCCAGAGAAGGCGATGACGAGACAAATCAGGACTTTTATCTCTACTTGAACAAATTGTTAGATGCCTATTTTGCTCTGAACGGCATAAAAGTCCTTCCAAATTTTAGAATTTCTGGGAAATTGTCATCTTTACAGGTGTTTCACATTTATCCCCCTAAAACCTGGTACGCTGTCGGAACCTTAGGATGTGCGAAAGGTCATATAGCAGAAAATGAAACTCTGCTCCGTTATAAGTTAATCTTCGCACGGCCAAGTCATTTGCTTGTTTATGGTGTAATAAAAGAAGAATACAAAAAAATTCTAGAATCAAACGGAATTCCATATACTGTTTTTGAGGACTACGCTAGACGTTCTAGAGGAGGAAAAATATAATGGATGCAAAGGGAAAATACACAAGATTAGTTCAAACCGTCAAGGAGAACATTGACAAAGACAAAGTTCTAAAAAAATGCCTCGAAAATCGTAATCGACATCAGGCAAAAAATAAACAACTTTGGCAAAAGGTGAATTTGGATAAACTTGTTGAAAGATTTGCACCAGGCTCTGTTCCAGAAATCAATAACAATGGGAAAATCATTTTCCATACACCAGGTAGCGATGTGCAATTGGTTGCAGAAGCGACAATTGGAAGCGTCCGAATAGAAAGTTTAAAAATCTCTAGTCACAGAAAATACCTAGATCTGGATGGAACTCTTCGAAATAATATTACCGTTAACGGAAAAACAAGAGGCAGAACAAAAGAGGAATACGAATTGGCGACTCACTTCAGAATTATGAAACTAGAAGAAATGGGAAAAGAATGAAGCAATACCAACATCAAAAATTTCTTCTTCAATGCGACTATGAAAAACTGGAGATGGGACGATTTTTTCAGAAAATGCCCATCGATACACCGTTATATTTGCAGGATTACAATTTATTCGACTATCCTGTGTATAGAAGAAAAATTCCGTTGTCAGTATTGGATAGGCAAATTGATACGCAGCGAGATTTTGATGCCATTGCCGAGAAATTAAAATACGTAGATAAACTCTATCTCGTTGATGATAGGAAAAAAATAGAAAGTCCTTTTGTTCAAAGACATGCTTTGGCAACAAAGAAAGCCTTTCTTTGGCATTTCTTAAACGCTGGGATTAAGTGTTATATTGCACAATGATTTTTTTGTAAATGCAACAACACCCCGAAGCAAAAGCAGTCTGTGACAAGCTGATTATACAGTTTGAAGCGGCGATAGAAAGCGGCTACGATGTGGAGTTTTCGTAAGGCCTGAATTTTTTACCAAATGCGTTAATTTTTGTCAAAATCTGTCATCATCCGAATCCATCTTTAGAAAGATCCCAAACCAAAGAAGCCAAAACTTCAAAGGAGATCTTATGGGAAATATTCTGATTCGCATCCACACTCCGCAGGATGCCCTCTATTATTCCTTCACCCAAAGTGTTACCGGAACTTTGGACTATAACGGAAAAGAGAATGCTCCGGACATTTCCGATTACCAGGAAATCGAGAGCAGCCATTATTTTTCGCCGAGCTGGTACGCTTTTTTGCCGAAGGAGTTCCAGGGCGAAATCCATATTTTGTTTCAGAATTCCGTCGATTTGCAAAACGCCGACCTGTGTGCTTTCCTGACGCATGTCGGAGCCCTTCTTCTCGCTGTAGAAAACAAAGACAATCTTCTGGTCGCCGAATTGCTGGAACGCCGGACAGAAATCTTTTTTAAATTTTTGCCGCTGACCCTCTACATCATCAAGCCGGTAGCGCCTCTGGCCCTTTTCGCCTGGCTGTATGGGCGATTCTCGGATGCGGAGGGATTTTTGAAAATGTACAAGGAGAATTTGAAATTCCCCACCAAAGCCGATGCCGCGGAAATTCTCTTTGCAGCCGCCTTTGATGAATTGGATCCTCATCCAGAAAAAGAAAACGATACAGAAATGTTCGTCCGCTATTCGCAAAAACAAGAACAGGGCTCCTTTACCATTGGCACCGTAGGTTCCCAACATCATTCCTGGAATAGTGACATTACCGAATTGGACTATTTTCTGAAAGATGCTTTTGTCAGGGATTTTGAAAATGACCTATCCCGAATTCGCGAGAAAAAAGCGAAATTCATTTCGGAGCTTCAGGTTTCCATGCAAGCAGAGCCCTACAATCCCCACGACCCAAACGCCATAGGTGTTTCTATTGAAGACGTCATGGAAAAATTGCGCGGGAACAGCGGAAAATCCAAAGCGGGATATATACGCGCCTCTGGGGCAGCTATTCTTCGCAAGGCATTCCCCAGAAAACTTGCTTACAAGGCTTCTTTGATGCGGCTAGGCACCAATCTGTACAAAGGCGGTTTCGACAAAGAAGGCGTCGTCCTGCGTGTCAGATTCTAATTTTTATACCGAACCGGATTGGCAAGGCGTTGAAACGAAACGCCTTGCCCGTTTGATTCAGGAGAAGCGGCTTTTAGTCACTTTTAATTTTGCCGTGTGAAATTCAAGGAAGGAAGGCTTCCCGACAGGACAAAAATCTGGAGGAGTGCGCAAAAATTATCTGTTCAAAAAAATCCGACAGTCCGTTCCCCCCTCGGGAAAGTAATGCCCCGTTCATCATGCTGAGGAATGGATGGCGGATTCATCATTGCGAGGAGTGAAACGACGGAACAATCTCTGTGCGCATCAAGATTGCTCGTCCACATAGTGGATTACTCAACTAGGGCAATAAATTGCTATGTTTCATAAGAGCCTCCTGTCTGCCGACAGGCAGGACGTTCGCAATGACGCTGTGCAGTCACTCACAGAGACGCTCGCTGCCAAAGAAAAAAATTAAAATTCCATTTCCCTATTTTATGAAACTTTGCCCTTGATTGTAAGAAATTCTTTTTCGAAGAAAAACTCCATTCCCGCCTAGAAATATGCAGCCACCCTTATGACAATAGGCGATTCTTGTAGAACATCCCCAAAATTTTGCCGAGTATCAAACGACAAGCAAATAATCCCTAAATGGGAAAAATAGTCCGTTCAAGATATTTTCAAGAAGGGCGTTCTAAAAAAATTTTCAGACCCAAACAAAATTCTGGGAATCGAGAACCGCTTCCCCATCAAAGCGGTAAGCGGTCAAAATTCCCGTGCCCTTGTACGAAGCGACGCTGTAATCCAAGCAGCAAATGTTGGAACGAAATAAAGTCGGAGTTCCCTCCAGCCAGTAGTGTCCAAAAAAATCGGGACGCTCGTTTTCGCCATAAAACAGGCGATTCCGAATTTCTGCAGCAAGCGGCTCCGGCGGAATTTTTACCCCCGGCTGAAACGCCAAATCCCGAAGCGTTTTTCCTTGCGGATCCAGCCACCACTTGATTCTCGCCCGAGTTCTTAAAACGTCTTCGCTGTCGTAATAAAAATTTCCGTGAGAAAGTTCCATTTCCGGGCCTTGGACAGTATCCAATACCGCACGACGAATTTCGGCGTCATTCAAAATGCGGAAAAGATTTTCCCGATTCTGAAGGGTTGTCAAATTTTCCCGCCGGAGAATACGGACGTTTTCCAAATCGAAACAAGCGTGTTGAGCGCGAAATGCAGGCGTTTCCAAAAAGAGCGGAAGAGTTAAAAACCAATTCAAAGCCTCTTGAAATTCTTCTTGGCAACCGCGATACGACTCCATCGTTTTTGTGTGAATTAAAATTTTATTGACGCTGTGCTCCCGCAGGTAACCGCCCTGCGGATTTTTTTCCCAAAAACAAAGAGCATTCCATTCGTGGTTTCCTAAAATCGCTTGAGCGGAGCCCGCTTCAACCATTCGCCGAACGATATTCACCACACCCCGCGCATCCGGTCCACGGTCAATGTAATCGCCTAAAAAAACGGCTTGCCGACAAGGATGCCGATACGCTCCGCCCACAAGAGAATACCCCATCTTTTGGAGAAGAAATTCCAGCCGTTCACGATGCCCATGAATGTCCCCGATAAAATCCATCAAAGAACGCCTTCCTTAAATCGTTTGATCATCGTGCCAGAAATGCTGAGCCGTCCGGTATATTCTCCAATGTCCTTTCGCGCGATCCACTTGGCAAAAGAAAGTTCCGAGCGCTGTACGGTAATTTTTGGGGAGCCTTCCAGCTCCGCAGTAAAACCGGCGATAAGTGAATTGGAAAACGGCCAGGGTTCACTGCCGATGTAGCGAAGGTTTTTAATCGAAACGCCGGTTTCTTCTTTCACTTCTCGAACGGCGGCCTGTTCCAACGACTCGCCCATTTCCACAAAGCCCGAAATCAAATAGGGTTTAGGATCAGGATTGTTCAAATTGTGCGCCATCAAAAGTTTATCACCCCACGTTACCGAAACGATGACGACTGGGCAGATTTTTCCATAGACAAGATTGCCGCATTCTTTACACACAAACGCTCTTTCATCCGATTTGCGAGACATCGGTTTTCCGCAATGCCCACAGAAACGATTGGACTGTTCCCAACGAGAAATGTGCGCTGCGACAGCACCCCCAAAAGCGATTGCCATATCCGGCATCTCTCGAAAAATCCGGTCTTTGACAAATTCAAACGGATCCAGAGAAAGCTCTTCATCGCAAGAAAAAAATGCTATTTCATCGATAGAAAAAAGATAATGCAAATGAGATGAGATTTCTGGATTTGCGCTTTCCATATCGGCGACCCGGGGAATTTCAAAAGAGTCGGCGTTCCTTTTCACGAGAACCAAATTCCGTTTTGTACAAACAACATAATCCGATGGTTTCGGTTTCTGCACACGAAATTCATTATGCAAAATTCGAGGCGCGATTTCAAACATCATACGCGATTATCCCTTCTATGTTCTTTCAAAAAAGAAAGTGCGCGACTTTTTCGGCGAGCGTGTTCCTGCAAATCAACAGCAACATCAAATTCATCGACGATTTCTCGACCTAAAATTTCTTCAAGCACGTCTTCCAATGAAGCTAGTCCCGCAATGGAACCATATTCATCGACGACAGCAACAATATGTCCGCGCTGTTTCAAAAAACGAATCAGCAATTTATCCAAGCTCAAACTATCCGGAACAAACTGGATCGGGCGCATCAATTTTTTGATGGGAACATCCCGCTTTCCTTCCGCAAACAAATTGTAGGCATCCCGGCGCATAATCAGCCCGACCCATTTTTCTTTATCCTCTGCATCATAAACGGGTATTCGGGAAAAAGGCCAATTGGAATGCTTATCCAATTCTTTGCCAATCGTGCTGTTTAAAGGAAGGGTGAATGCGACCTGATGCGGGGTCATCACCTTGCGAACAGGAATCGATTTTAATGCCAAAATATTCTTGATAACCGAAGCCTGCTGGCGATCCAAAATTTCATCTTTTAAACCTAAATTCACCAAACTATTGATGTCTTCTACACTGACTTCGGGCTCTTCTTTTTTGCTTTTCGTCCAATGCTGCGTGATGGCTAAACAAAGTTTAATAAGACCCGTATAGGTAAAAAATATCGTCACGTAATACATGGGAACTGCGCAAATCGGCGCAACCCGTTTTGCCTGTTTTACACCAATGGTTTTCGGCGTTATTTCCCCAAACAAAAGAATGAGAATCGAAAGGACGATGGGCAGCACAACTTGAATCGTTACGCCAAAATGTTCCAAAGCTACAGAGGTCGCCAGATACACGCCCAACGTATTCGCCAAAGTATTGAATATCAAAACCGATGCGATATAACGGTCGATATTATTTTTGACATGGGCGATATATTTTCCTGTAAACGAACCTTTTTTGACAAGAACTTCTACGGCAGATGTCGGAAAACTGTAAAATGCCGCTTCGGCAAAAGAACAAAAAGCGGAACAACCGAGAAAAAAAGCGATTGCAATAAAAACAAGAGCCATAGCAATAAAATAGATATTTCATCTGTGAAAATACGCAACGGCGTTTTTTCAAAAGGCATCTTCAACGAGATTCAATCGCCTGAAAAATTTTTTGTGCCTGAACACTTTCGTTAGAAAGGACGCTCTGCACAAACTCCGGAAAAGGCGGTTTTTCGCCAGCGGAATCCGCTTCGATGTTGGGCATGGCAATGTGCCTTGTGCGAAGAAAAAGTTTTCCCATCAGAAATGTCCAAAGTTCGATTCGAGATGCGACGACGCAAAAAGTCCCCGCCCATTTCGCTTCGGACGCAGCACTTCCTGGTCCGCAAACCACCGCCTTCGCCGACATCATCTGCAGGAAACGTTCTTCTGTAGAAACCGGCGAGAGAACCACCGGAAACTCCCCGATATTTTCCTCCAAAAATTTTTGCACTTCTTTTCGAGAAGCTACAAAGCGTACAGCGATTTTCTTCTCCCGAAATTTTTGCGCCACTTTGCGATAAAGCGACAGATTTCGCTTGGCTTGCGAAACGCGACTTCCCGGCAAAAGCAAAATCTCTTTAGGCGAAAAAGCCTCCGTTTTTTTTAAATCCGAAAACGCAGCAAACGGATGTTCTATCTGCCGAATCGGCAATCCATATTTTTGATAGGCGAGGACATTCATTCGATAGCACGAACGAAGTTCTACCCGCTTTTTTGCTTCGGGCGAAAGGAAAAATCGAACTCGCCGAGGATTCCACGCCCAAATCTGCGGAGGTTCCACATAAATAATCCGCTTGCCTAATCGGAGCGCAAGCTGCATCAATTTCAAGTTAAATCCGGGATAATCCATGGCGACAAGCCCTTGGCATTTTTCGTTTAGCAAAAGCTTCTGAAGTTTGCACAAATGTTGCTTTAGTTTTTTCGCATGAAATATCACATCGGCAAAACCGTTTACAGGCAATTCGTCAAAAGGAACGACAGCTTTCAAACCGGCATGCTGCATTCTTGCGCCACCAGCACCAACCGCGGAAAATCCCTTTTCCCGAATTTCGCAAACGACGCTTTCTCCGAGAATATCTCCCGAATCTTCTCCTGCACAAAAAAGCCAGAACAAATCCATCGATTATGCAACCTCTAAAAATGGCTTTGGTGAACTTTTAGAGGAGGCCATTACTTGACTTTTGCAGAAACCCACACATGATCCGCGCCGAATTCTTTTTGCAGCCATTCGAAAAAATCGGAAGTATAGAGGACTTTAAATACCTGCGATTTTAAAATATGAACATATCCGGAATTGGTTTCAACATGAAAAACAACATTCACGGCATGCTCTCCGGGAAAAGCCTGCGCCTGCTCCATTCTATCCAAAATGAGGCTCATTTTACTTTCCGTCAATTCCATAGAAGAAACAGAGACGTGAATGTAATTGATCAGCTTGTCACGCACATCGTCCATCGAAAAAGTTTTTTCTACGACAATTTGCAATGCGGCTTTATCCTGATATTGCGACATCAATTTTCCGCGGATAAGCACCCGGTCGTCTTCACCGACATAATTCCGACAGCGTTCCCACGCATCCGGCGGGAAGAATATGGAAATTTCTCCATGGAAATCCTGTAAAATTCCCGATCCCATTGTTTTGGTTTCATCTTTTTTGCCTTGAAACGAACGCAAGCGAGTGATAATTCCGCCAACACAAACTTCCGATTTTGGATTCTGGCTCATAATGTCGTTCAATTCGCTTTCCGCCAGCGTGTTCGTTGTAAATCCCATCAGTTCCGGGCGACATTCGTCAAGCGGATGCGCCGAAAGGTAAAGTCCCAGAACATCGCGTTCCTTGTTCAGGACTTCCATCAACCCCCACGGCTGCGCGTCTTCGTAGGTTTCATCCATTTGCGATTCCGCATCCGACTCGCCGAACATATCAAAAAGCGAAGTTTGCCCCGCATCTTGTTCCTTGCGATGCCGATTCGCCACTTCGATCGCTTTTTCCACGCTCGCCATCAAAGTCGGACGATTAGGCGTCGTCTCGGACATTTTGTCAAGCGCACCGGCCAAAACCAAACTTTCCAAAGTTTTACGGCTGAGCGGAGGACGCTTTTCCGGTTGAAGCGCCTGATAATCCAAGACCCGCTTGCAAAGATCAAAAAGCGTTTTATAAGGACCGTGCAAATTCCGTTCCGCCACCACATCTTCAATCACAGGAAGCCCGACGTTGCGAATTCCCGCCAGCCCATAAACGACCTGCCCTTTTTCATTTGCAGAAAAAACGCCGAGCGACGTATTGATATCTGGCGGAAGCACTTCGATTCCCATCCGTTTGCACTCCTGCACAATCGTCACGATATCTTCCGTTTTGCCCATTTTGGATGTCATCGAAGCCGCCATATATTCCGGGCCAAAATGCGTTTTCAGATAGGCCGTTTGGTAAGCGACATAAGCATACGCCGCTGCGTGACTCTTGTTGAACGCATATCCGCAAAAAGGAAGAACAGCATCCCAAACTTTTTGAACCATTTTGGGATCATAGCCCCTATTAACGCATCGGGATTTAAATTCCGGTTCCAGCTTCGCCATTTTGTCCGGCATTTTTTTAGCCATGATTCGACGGATATTGTCAGCGCCGCCCAGCGTGTAACCGCCCAGAATCTGCGCCAGCTGCATCACCTGTTCCTGATAAACAATCACGCCGTAAGTTTCCGCCAAAACCGGTTCCAAATCCTTATGATAGCAGTCGATAGATTCTTTGCCCAATTTGCGGGCGATAAAATGCGGAATCTGATCAATCGGTCCTGGGCGATAGAGCGCATTCATAGCAATCAAATCGCTAATCCGAGATGGCTTCAATTCGCGAAGATACTTTTGCATTCCCGGCGATTCAAATTGGAAAACCGCCGTCGTCATGCCTTTGCTCAACAATTCAAAAGTTTCCTTGTCATCGGTCGGAATCTTGTCAATGTCCACTTCCAGATGGCGAATTTTCTGGACCATATTCACCGTATCCAAAATGATGGAAAGGTTGATAAGACCAAGAAAGTCCATTTTCAAAAGGCCGATGTCTTCCGCGTAATGTTTATCATACATGACAACGGGAGTATCGGCAGGAGCTGCCCGATACAGCGGAGCGAGTTCGTAAATCGGACTTGGCGTAATCACGACGCCGCAAGCGTGAACTCCCGTTTGCCTTGGAAGATCTTCGAGCTTCAATGCGATATCCCAAAGTTCCCGATAGCTTTCGCGACTGTTGACAAGTGCTTGAAGAGGCGCATTATCGTAATCCGGAGCGACCGGAGCGTCTTTTTTCGTTTTACCCGTCCACGCTTCATTCAAGCTGAAATTCAAGACTTTTTGCGGGAACAATTTGATAATGGATTCGGCTTCGCGGTGATCAATGCCAAGAACTCGAGCGACATCTTTAATGACCGCCTTTGACTTGAGCATTCCATAAGTAATGATTTGCCCGACGCAATCCGAACCGTATTTTTGCGTCACATAGTCGATGACTCGCCCACGATCCCTATCCGCAATGTCCGTATCGATATCCGGCATCGAAACGCGTTCCGGATTTAAAAAACGTTCAAAAAGGAGCCCGAATTTCAGCGGGTCGATATTCGTAATGCCAATGATATAAGTGACGATGGAGCCCGCAGCAGAACCGCGCCCCGGTCCAACAGGAATTCCGTGTTCTCGCGACCAGTTGATAAAATCCCAAACGATAAGCAAGTAACCCGCCACATTCATGTTGCGAATACAATTCAATTCCTTATAGACGCGATCGCTGACTTCCGTCCCGTGATTCGGATACAGAATTTCCTCATCCGGATACCTTCTGCGCAGACGCTGGTTCGTCAAATAAATCAAGTAGGCATCCGCATCGCCGCCATGCCGACTCGTCTTCGTTTTTTCCATGATTCTTTCGATAGCCGCCTTGTCTTCGTCCGTCAAAGCGTCCATGGATTTCCCTTCATTCTTTGCGCAGTATTCCTTTGCCGCATTTTCAAAAGCTGCCGGGAAAGCTTTATTGTATTCGTCCTCCATCGCCTTGTAAATTTCTTTGCATTCTTCGGATTCCAAAAAATCCTTGGGAATCGCAAATCGGGGCCAGAAATCATCACCGATACCTGTTTTCACCACGAAATTGCAGCGTTCGGCGATTTTAACCGTATTTTCAAGAGCCGTGGGACAATCCGAAAACAACTGCCGCATTTCTTCTTCGCTGCGGTAATAAAACTGATCCGTCGGGAATCGCTTATCCTTAAATTCCTTGAATTTTTCGACCAGCGAAATACAGCGAAGCGCTTTGTGCGCATCCGAATCCGCCTTGTTTATATAATGCACATCCCCGACAGCAACCAATTCCCTATCCAGTTCTTTGGCGAGGGCCATCGTAAAAAGATTCAACGTTTTCTGCGCGGCAATGCCATTATCGCAAAGCGACAAATAAAGATGCTCTTTGTCAAAAATTTCACAAAGAGATTCCATATAAGCTTTGGCCAAAGATTCTCGACCGGCGGACACATTCATTCCATAACGGCTAAAATAATCGCCAGCGATGGCAATCAGACCTTCTTTGTGCGCTTCAATGACGCTTAACGGCACCGACGGAATTTCCTCCCATCGTTTGGATTCCTCATACCGATAACTGACAATGCGCAATAGATTATAATAGCCCTTTTCGCTTTCCACCAAAAGAGTCAATCGTTCGTAAGTGGCGGGTTCCTTAGCGTTTGCCCCCGAAGTATCTACATAAATATGGCAACCGTAAATCGTTTTAATCGGAGGCAAGCCTTTTTCTTTGCGATCTTTATTCAGAGCCATTCCCCGGGTCTGGAATTCCAAAATGCCGAACATGGCACCATGATCCGTGAGAGCGACGGCAGGCGCATTATCTTTTGCGGCAGCGGCCAAAATATCGTCCAATCGAGCCGAAGACTGGAGAATGGAAAATTCGGAATGAACCTGCAAATGTACAAAACTCATATAAAACCTCTCTTTTTGAGAGCGGGTTCCTTAAAATGAACCCCCTCCCTCTCCTTGTTTTTTATCGCGAATCCAAAATGTAGCAAAAATCTTCTTCGCCAAAAATCAGACGGGGGTTTCGCGAGCAATGCGAAGCGCCGAAATGGATTCCAAAGGCAAATTCAGCGATTTCCCTTCGGGCGCCACTGTGATTTTCGCAATGAACGGCACCTTGGAAAAATGCAGTTCTTCGACTTTAAAGCGAATTTCTGACGGCAACTTGGGCAATTTCATATTCTTGTCCGTATTTTTCGAAGAAATTTTCGCTTCCAAAAAACTGTTTGTGGATCGGGCGTAACGGAGCATTTTAAACAAATCCACCATTGCAAATTTCTGATAATCGCCACCATACTTCGTCGCGCCTAAAGCGACCGAAACCGAAGAACCATCCGTTTCCGGTTTAAACGCCGCATCCGGAGTTCCTTCCGGCGTCCAACGAAGCCAAAATTCCTTGCTCCAATCCGTATTGCGGAAGGGTTCCACAGGATTTTCATTGACCGGATTTGCCGGTTCCAATCCATAATTTTTCAACAATTCCCGAATGTTCGATTCAAACGCCGGCTTGATAATAAATCCGTAATTCGGAATCGCTTCATAAACCATCTGCATAAATTCCGGAAAATTTGCCAACGCTTCCCGAGATTCCGCATTGTTGATTTTCAAAAGACGTACCGAGCTGAACTCCGAATCATAATAACAAGCAGACCATTCGCTCATCGCATCCCGAACATTTTCCGGCGCATTGATCCAGCCTTCAAAACTTTCCGTGATCTCTTTGGAAAATCCTGTTTTAAGGCCATTCAAAAAAGAATCGCGAGAAATGGAAAAACGCAGATACGGTTCGTCGTTTTGCACATCCGCAAGGCATGCCGCCATAAACAAAACACGCGGAGCGCTCTTGACAGAAATAATCATTTCAAAATTCGGAAGGGTCGAAATTTGAGCACCGAGCATTGGGGACGCCGAAGCGGAAAGCCACGTTTTTGCCCAATCGCTCAAACGCACCGCCGAAATTTTCCCAGCCGAAACGGCAAATTCCACCATTCCCAAAAGCCAAAGCTCCGCCAGCGGTTTAGGAAGCGAAGACCAGAACACATCCGTTTCCGAAAGGGAAAGGCGACTCGACGGATCGAGAGTCCACAAAATCCGCTGCGCTTTGATAATCGACGAATCCCGCTTGATAGAAAATAAGACGTGCCTGAAAAAATCTTCCTGTCCATGGAAACGCCGCTGGATCCACCATTCCAGAATTTCATTCTTGAGCCGGAAACCATTGTGTTTCAAAAAGTCAAAAGTTTTTTCCGTGACGAGCAAATCCATGCCGCGCTGTTCTATCCAATTATGCGAAGAGAGAAATTCCAACAGCAACGTACATTCTTCACGAATCGCATCGGGTGAAACCTGTTTAGAAAATGAAAACGCTTCTTCGCAGAACTGGAGCGAACGACGATGCAAATTTCCGGCACCGTTCATTTTCATTTTTCCGAGGCGAGCAAATGCGAGCATCTGACAAAGATGCCAGACCAGCATATCTTCATAACTCAAAAAACGCGTTTTTTCATCGGCAGGGTTTTCTGGAGTCAAAAGAATCCCCTTCAAAAAATCTTCAAATCCGAAATAGACGTACGTTCCCTTTTCGGAACGAGAACGCCAAATATAAAGATTCTTTGCCGATTCCAACAGGAAAACCTCGACTTCATCCCGTTTGTCCGCCGGCGCGGCCAACCGGAGTTCGTTCATTTCCAGTCCGCGCATTTCGCTATGATAAATCAAAAATATGCAAAACCGTTTCCAGGGTTCCAACGACGCATAAAAGCTTTCAAAGCGAGCAACATCCGTAAAAAAAGAACTCGTTTCCGAAAGGATTTTTGCGTTGTTCAGCAAACCCTGCGCACCAAACGCCTTGGTATGCAAATCCTTCAACTGCGGTTTCGTAAGACCATTTAAAAACTCTCTCACAGCGAGCATAGATTCTCCACAAACAAATGCCAAAACTAGAAAATTAAAGGCCTACAATCCGAGCAAATTTTTCAATTCCTCGATGTTATGAGCAACCTCATGTTTAAAGCCCCACAAGCGGGTAAAGCTTTTTCCGTAAGCTTCCGTAACAAGACGGTTATCCAAGAACAAGACTGTTCCCGAATCGGATTCACTGCGAATCAAGCGTCCCAGGCCCTGACGCAATTCCTGCAAAGCTTCTGGAATATACAGGTTCTTAAACGCATTTTCATTCTGCTCTTTCATTTTGTCGGCAAGAGCCGCAATCAAAGGATTCGAAGGATTGGGGAACGGCAATTTGGGAATCACCAAAAGTTCCAGCGCATTTTCCGGAAGGTCGATTCCTTCCCAGAATATCTGGCATCCCAAAAGGCACGCTTCCCGCTTTTTGCGGAACATTTCCACTAAGCTGTCCATGCCGCCATCTACCTGCTGGCAAAGAAGCAGCTTGTCGTTCTTGGCAAAGTGCGGAACAAGAGCGTCGTGCGTTTTGGTCATGCTGAGAATGCTCGTAAAAAGGACCAAAGCATTTTTCTTGTTCTCGGGCAAAATGGCGGACAGCGTTTCCTCCAAAGCTTTTTGATATTCCGGCGCATTGGGTTTCGGCAAAAAGTCCGCAATAATAACGCGCCTTTTAGAATTGACATCAAACGCCGGCGGATAAGAACGCACAAACGGACGTTTCGATTTGTTCAAACGGGGAGAAAGCAGCCCCATCCGTTTTTCAAAATATTCAAAGGAATTTTGGAGCGAAAGCGTCGCCGATGTAAAAGTCGCACTGCGAATCCACGGATAAAATTTTTCCGTCCAATTATCTCCCGGGAAAAGCGGAATCGCACGCAAAATCGCCGTATGCGGATTGCCGGGTTCTTCCATGTAGAACACCCAATCTTCCTTCCCTGCCGAAACGATAAATCCAAAATCTTCGGCAAAGCGGCTCATTTCCATGGCGATTCCTTCCAAATTTCGAGCCAGCAATTCAAATGCGGGAACACGGCGCAACTGCGAACAAATGTCTTCCGAAATCGCTTTCACCGCATTGCAAGATTCCAAAACCGGCTTCGGGTCTGTATCATATTCCGCAAGAATTCCCCGAGAAAAACGGAAGCCCTCCGATTTATTTTTGAATACTTTTTTCCCGAGTTTCATGAAAAAGCGATGTAACGACTTTTCGCATTCCATCGCCGCTTCGCGCAATCTGACACAGGCATCAAGGATGGACGAATCCATATTCGCCTTACCTAGCTGAGCTTCCATTTCGGCAACAAGACCCTTGTCCGGAGCTTTCGGATGCACCAAAACTTTGGTGATGTTTCTCAACCGGAAAAAGCGCACCATTTTTCCAAAGCTTGCATGGCTCATTGCGGGCAGTCGATGTGCTTCGTCAAAAACAATGTGTTCATAAGCGGGAAGGAGCGCAAAATCCAACGCCAAATCCGAAAGGAACAAAGAATGGTTGATAAACAGCAAATTCGCTTTTGCCGCCTGCCGCCGGGCATTCAAGCCGTAACACTTTTCGTAAAAGCGGCATTTTTCACCAAGACAAGTCGAAGCGTCACTCGCAAATTTATTCCAGAGCAATCGATTGCGGGACAAATTGAATCCGGTATTTTCCGAACCATCGCCGGTCTTCGTCTGTTCAATCCAAGGAAGCAAAGTCATGAAGGTTTCCCGCTCGTCCAAGGTCAAAAGCACATCCGGAGAGTTCAAATGTTCTTCAAATTTGCGCAGACAGATATAATTTCCCCGACCTTTGAGTACAAGCGGAGATACCGAATTTCCAAAAAGAGAAGCTATCATCGGGAAATCGTGTTTAGACAACTGCTCTTCCAAAGTACGAGTCGCTGTACTAACAACAACTCGCTCGCCCGAAGCGGCTTTGATTGCCGCCGGGATCAAATACGCCAACGTTTTCCCCATTCCCGTTCCGGCTTCCAAAATCGAAATGCCGCCCTTATACATATTACGCTCCACCACTTCCGCAAAATCAAACTGCGACTGGCGGGCAGTAAAATTTGGACTTTCTTTGGCAAGTCTTCCATTTTCGCCAAAAAATTCCCGCACGCGCAATGTATTGGCAGAGCTTGTTTTCGGTGGCAAAACGGCCTCCGGCGAGAGCGGGGAGAGTTCTTCATGCGAAGGAATGCAGTCTTCAAATACCTGTTCCCAAGCGGTTCCTTTGGCTATTCGGGCAAGATGATGCCGTACAAAAGAATCCAATTTTTCAATTTCCGAAAGTGCCTGCCAAAAAAGTTTTCCGCAGGCATCGGCATCAGGAAGCGCACGATGGGCCCGTTCACGCTTGATATTCAAATGCGCAACCAGCGTTTCCAATTTGTGGTTTGGAACATCGCGATAAGCGATACGGGAAAGCACAAGAGTGTCCAGCACCGGATTGCCTTCAATCGAAATGCCAACTTTGGCAAAGGAATCGCGCAAAAATTTGGAATCGAATTGCGCATTGTGAGCGACTATTGGATAGTCTCCAAGAAACTGTCGAATTTCCCCAGCTACCGTAGCAAAGTCTGGAGCGTCCGCCAAATCCGTTTCTGAAATGCCCGTCAAAGAAGAAATAAAAGGGCGAATATTTCGATTCGGCTTTATCAGAAAGTCCCGGCTTTCTACAGGCGAGCCGTTTTCAAATCGTTCCAGCGCGACTTCGATGATTTCATCATGTTCGAAATCCAGTCCCGTCGTTTCCAAGTCCAAAGCTACATATACATTCGGTTTCATTTTATTCCTTTATTTTTCCGGCAATGCCGGCATCCGAGAAATGACACTTTCGTCCAAAACATTCGCCCCGCGTTCCAACACAAGCGTATCCGCAAGCATTCGCCAGGGCATTCCAAATTCCAAGCTCTGCAATCTTCCCGCAAAAGGAACGTCCAAAGAATCCTTTGTGCGGAAGTATTCCATCAGGTATTTTCCTTCTATCAAATCATCCATTTTAAAACTGCCATCGGGGGCGCAGCGCGAAGTATTGAAATTTTCCGTTCCCGCCAAGCGAATACGCACACGAGTGTCCGCCTTGCCTCCCGGAATTTTCCCCGCAAGAGTCGAGAGCTGCAATTTGGGAACCGTTTCAAATTTCACCCATTGTCTGGTCTTCATCGTCACAATCGTATCTCGCAATCCCGTCACACTGTCCGGCGACGACAATGTGGAATCCGCATAGCGTTCCAAAAGTTCCTCTTTCGCATCGGTCAAAAACTTTTCGTTTCCCTGCACGGCAAAACGTACAGGATCCAGCCGCCAAATTTTTACCGGAAGCGTGTCCTGATTCTGCACCAAAATCAGCGTGTTCAAAAACGCATTCAAAAGCGAATCGGAAATCGGTTTATCGTAAACAACGACTATCGAATCGTCCGGAAAAACATTTTTTGCGCCACTCGACGGATTTATCGTCACTCGTTTAGGCGGAAGCGTATCGTCCTTTTGCTCCGTCCATTCAATGCTCAAGCTCGCCAGCCGATTATTCAACATTCGCCCCAGCGAATCACGCGCCGTTTTGCAAACGAACGTATAAGAAGAATCTCGATTTGCCAGCGAGTCAAAATAAAACTGCATATCTTGTCCGTTCGGCGTCCGATAAATTGCCGAAGGATATATTTGTACAGAATCCAGCGTCCGCAATGCACAATTCTTTAAATTCAAAAAAGCGCTGTCCACAAAAATGCTTCTGGAAAATTTAGCGATTAGGGATGCTCTGCCCGACTGCGTCACCGACTCCAAAGAAATCGAAGTCGTGTCCTGGTCCGCAAGGGGAATCCACAACGTATCTTGAAATTCCGGGGTTAAAAGCAAATCCCCATTGTTTACACCGGCCAACTCAGCAGAAGGTTCAATTTTCTGATTTCCATTCCTATCCCAAAAAGCGACAACCCGATAATGCCCCGCTTTTAATCCTGCTAAATGAAAGCGTCCCAAGCTATCGGTCTGCGTGGCAAAAAGCGGCTGTTCCTTGATCAAATTCGGGATCGAATCCGCTTCGATTGCTAGCGTAGAATCCCGGTATTTTTCCAAATAATGGTGCGTCGCCCGTTCCGAAGCTCCCAACAAAAAAAGTCCCACCGTCGGATATTGTTTGTCTTTAATCATCGAAGGCGTAATCATGACTCGTCCCGCAACCGAAAGGGAATCGATGACAGGTCCTGTCGAAAAGGTCAAACGGAACGGATCGGCAACGGAATTTCCTCGCAAATCTTTCAATCCGCTAGCCACTGTTACCGTATAAGTCGTATTTGAATCCAAGCGCGCTTTTGAAGTAATGAAAAGTTCGTCCCCGTCCACTTCAAACTTGAGTTTCTTTTCCAAAGGCGGAGAAATCATGATTGCACTACGCGGAACCGACGCCGCTATCCATTCGTCAAATTGCAAATGGATATTCAATTTCGGCGGGACATTCACCGCATTCGGCGCTGGATAAACCCCAGCAACACGAGGAGGATACTTGTCTTCCGGGCCACCGCTCGGAGCGATGGAAGTAGCGCATTCATTCAAAAAAAGCACCAGAAAAACAAGAATCAGAATGCGGGACTTCATCCGAAGCTATTCCCCAATCAGATGAATAATTTTTCCGATGCGAGTCCACCGGATTTTAAATGGGATTTTAAACCAGGAAAACGGATTTGTAAACGAAAAACCGTCATCGGAATTATCGAACGAGAAATAGACAATAAACGCTTTCGCCTTGACATTCCTCTTGGAAACAAATCCCCAATAACGGCTATCTGCCGAATTGTCCCGATTATCGCCCATCATAAAATAGACGGGATATTGAATTTCATAACTATCGATCGGTTTTCCATCCACAAGGATTCGCGCCTGCAATTCCAGCGAAGAATCCCGCGAAACATTGTACGCTAAATCGCCGAGCTGATGACCTTCAAAATAATCATAGCTCACGGGGCGCATCAAACCCGCATACAGTTCATTTGGATCGAAGCGGGGCAGAAATCCCGTCCGAGCCAAGTATTTAAACATCGAGAATTTTGCAGGCCCTTCCACCGTATCGCCCTGCCGCAAATTCAACCCGACGATTTGCCCTTGCGCAAGAACGGCATTCAACAAAAGCCCCCGATCGTTTTCTACAGGAACTCGAAAATTTTCAAACAAATAATCCTGCACTTCAACGGAATCGCGGAACAAAGAAAGATCCAGTTCTATTTTCTTTTCTGGATTTTCCTGCGCAATCAACGATTTCATCCACCAGAGCCTCGGCAACGAGAGATTCGACAAATCCACCGATTCTCCCGGAGAGGGAACCCGCAGAGGTTCCAAGGAATCCCGAGCGACTCCCGAACGATAATACGCCGTATATTTTCCTTTTCCCGGCAAAATTTTCTGTTCCACGCCGTTTTGATACAGCACGCCGCGCCGCACTTCAATGGAATCGCCAGAAACCGCAACGCAACGTTTGATAAAATCCTTCGGGCCGTCCGCATAATGCACCAGATGCGGATTTCCGGGCAACGGCTTTGAATCCCAAAAGAAATTGCCAAACATCAAAGCATCCGCCAAATGCGTATAGCGTTGATAATCGTAATCGGGATAAGGCGGTTCTCCGGGATAGCGAAAAATCACCACGTCTCCCGCTTTCGGGTCGGCAAGCCCCGGCAGTTTGGAATGGGAAAAAGGAATCGGTGATCCATAGGTAAACTTGAGCCCCAAAATAAAGTCGCCAGTCAAAAGCGAATCTTCCATCGATCCGCTCGGAATCTGAAACGCCTGCACCACATACTGAATGACAATCAGCGCGCAGGCGATGGGGATAACAAGTTCCCGCAGCAAAACTTTAATCCCCGACGGGATCGAAAATTTCTTCATAGTCATAGCGTTTCGCAAGATAGAAACTTTTCAAACTCCCCACACCACAGTCCAGAATCTTTGCACTCGGTATTTTCTATTTTAGCAGCATGAGAGATATTTTTGGAATCTATCGCGGACTCGCCGTTCTTATAGCCCTGTCCGCTCTGGCTTTAATCGTTGCGCGGCACCTCCTATTTCCATTTTTCAAAAAAATTGCACAGAAAAGCAAAAATAAATTCGACGATTTGCTTTTGAAATATCGAACCGTTGAACGTGCCGTCCACCTCGTTCCCGCCATTATTTTTTACGTTCTTCTTCCTCATGTCCTACCCAAAGAATCCATCCTTTTTCAGCTACTGTTCACTTTCAACAACATTTATTTTATCGTCATCAGTTTTTTAATTTTTGATTCGTTCCTGCACGCTTGCGCTAGCCACATTTTATCCAAATCCCACAAGCAAGGGCTTCCCATCCAAGGCGTTCGCCAAGCGCTATTTCTTGTAGGACTTCTTTTTTGCACTATCCTTGTCATTTCCCAATTAACGGGGAAAAGTCCCGTCATTCTCCTTTCCGGATTAGGCGCGCTCGCCACCGTTTTCATGCTGATTTTCCGAGATTCCATCTTAGGATTCACCGCCGGAGTTCAAATCGCCTCCCTCGACCTGGTTCGCACAGGCGATTGGATTGAAATTCCCAAAGAAGGAATCAACGGCACAGTCCAATCCGTAACCCTCACCAGCATTCGCATCATCAACTGGGACAACACCATCAGTATTCTCCCCGCCTATAGCCTCGTTTCCACGCCCTTCAAAAACTGGAGGCTCATGGAGGAATCCGGTCGGCGCCGAATCCAAAGATCCCTCCTTATCGATGCGCGGTCCCTCGCTCCGCTTTCCGAAGAACAAATCAAACATTTAAATAACAATCCCCTTTATCGTCCGGTTCTGGAAAATCTGGCATCGACATTTCCCAAAGACGAAAAGCCGCTCAATCTAACCGTTTTCCGCCTTTGCGTTGACGCCTTTTTGAGAACCATTCCCGAAATCGATACCTCCCGAACACTTATCGTCCGCGAACTGGAATCTAAAAGCTATGGTATTCCTCTTGAAATCTACTTGTTCACGACAACATCCAAGTGGATCCCCTATGAAAATTTTTCATCTACCCTCATCGACAGATTAATGGCACGTCTCCCCGAATTTGGATTAACCCTTTATCAAAGGCCCTAAATCAGTAGGCAAAATACAGTTGAGGATTAGTGGGTTCCTCTAAAAATTCATTTTCACATAGCGAATTTTTCTCGCGGGCCGCGAGATGTTTTGCATTCTAGCAAGCCGCTTCTCCTACATTCCCAACTTCCCTCTAATCACTAGTCGCTAACCGCTAATCCCTAATCCCCTTCTAATTCAAAACGCTCCAAAAAAGAATGTCTAATCCCATCCGCTTTAAAACCGGGAAACGTTTCTATACAGACCGCATGGATGCTGTTAAAAATACTCTGTTCTATATTGGGATTCGTGCGTTTTAAATTTCGGATAATTTCCTTGACTTCCTGTCGCTTACTTTCACCGATTCCATTTTCACTGTAAGCGATTGACTCCGTAAAATGACAAGCGCATTGGATAAATTCCAAACGATTCCACTTCGCCCAAGCCACAATATCATCTTCGTGAATGCAATACATCGGGCGAATCAAGGTCATCTCCGCAAAATTTTGGCTGTGCAATTTCGGAATCATCGCCTGTAGCTGGGAACCGTAAAACATACTCATCACCGTCGTCTCTATCACATCAGAAAAATGATGCCCCAGAGCGATTTTATTGCAGCCCAACTCCGCCGCTTTTGCATACAAATGACCACGACGCATTCTGGCACAAAGATAGCACGGCGAATGTTCGGTCTTTTGTGCAACGTCGAAAATGCGAGTTTCAAAAATCGTAATTGGAATATCGAGCAACGCTGCATTGCTTTCTATTTTTTGGCGGTTGATTTGACTATAGCCCGGATCCATCACCAAAAAAACAAGTTCAAACGGAATTTCCGTGTAACGGTGAAGCATCTGCATCAACTTTGCCAGCAGCATCGAATCTTTACCGCCAGAAATGCAAACTGCAATTTTATCTCCCGGTTGAATCATCCGATACATCTTCAAGGCCGAAACAAAAGGACTCCACAATTTGCTGCGGAACTTTTTTGAAATGCTTCTTTCCGTTTGTTGCGCCGGAGTCAAATGCAGTTCGCGTTTTTTCTTTTCTGCCATCTTTTAAATGCCGTAAATTTTGGAATACTTATTTTCCAAATAATCCAAAAAATCCTTCGGCGTAAACGCACGTCCAGTAATTTTTAAAATCCAAGTTTTCGCATCCCGACGGTTAGCCGATTTCCAGACATAATCCCGCATCCAATTGTTAATTTGTGCAAAATCTCCACTAGAAACCAGAGCATCTACATCTAACGATTCACGCATTTTATTGTAATACATCGCCCCGTACATATTACCCAAAGCGTATGTCGGAAAACAGCCGAATCCGTCGGTCCAGTGGACATCCTGCAAAATCCCTTCCCGATCGTTCGAGGGGCAAATTCCAAGATATTCCTCATATTTTTCATTCCAAATCTGAGGCAAATCCTTAATTTGTACCGATTTATTCACCAGCATCTGTTCTATTTCGTACCGAATAATAATGTGGAACGTGTATGTAAATTCATCGGCTTCAGTGCGAATGAGGCTGGGTTGTACCAGATTCATCGCTTCGTAGAATTGCTGTTCCGAAACACCGTCAAATACTTTCGGGAAAAGTTCCCTGCATTTCGGATAGACCAGTCGGATAAACGCTTCGGAACGCCCGATCAGATTTTCATAAAACCGGGCAACCGATTCGTGCTGGCCCAACGTTTTATAGGACGATATGTGATAAAAAAAATCCTCCACCGGCTGATTCTGTTCAAACAAGGCGTGGCCACATTCGTGGATAATCGAGAACATATTCGAATAGAACATGTTTTCGTGAAAATGCGTTGTCACGCGCACATCGTCTTTGGCAAGGCATTCAGTAAAAGGGTGTTCGCTTGTTGTCCATGTTCCCCGCTCAAAATTGAACCCGAGCAGTTCCAACAAGTATTCCGTCATTTCCCTCTGGGATTCTTTAGGCGCCGGGCGCGAAAGGAAATCCGTGCGAATTTCTTTAGGGCTTTGCAAAATACGTTTGAGCATGGGAACCAGACGTTCCTTGCATTCGTCAAAGCAGCGATTCAAATCCCGAGTCGTCATTCCCCGTTCGTAAACGTCCAGCAAATTGTCATAGGGCACTCGCTTTGCATTTTCAGCGAGCGCAATTTGTTTTAAATTCACCTCTTGCACAGCAGCCAATGAATCTTCAAAAAGCAAAAAGTCGGCCTCTTCTTTCGCATCCAGCCAATCCACAAAAGCCTTGTTAAAAACCAACGAAAACTCTTTGTCCATTTCCGGCGTGATATTTTTTGTTCGCAAATAATCCCAATAAAGTCTCTCGACAAGAATACGAGTATCCCTGGAAAGAATCTTCCGATGTTCATAGAGAAGTTCCAGCGACGAAATGAATTCCTTAGAATGGGAAATCTGGAACGCCTTATTGGAAAGGAACGCTGAAGTATTCCCCTGTTCCAACATTCCTCTTTCCGGGCAAATTGTCTGACTGTCAAATTCTAGGACGCAACAGGCGTGTCGTAAAACCTGCTTTTCCTCCAAAGCTTCGCGAATGATCTGTAGTGCTTTTTGGATATCTTCATGCATAAGTGAACCCTCAAAAAAAAGACAATGTTTTTAGACATGATGATAGGGGTGCCCTGCCATCACCATCAGACATCGATAAAGCTGTTCCGTTAAAATCACACGGGCGTGGTCGTGCGTAAAAGTCAAAGGAGAAAGAGAGAGCAAAAGGCTCGCCTGCTTTTTGATTTCCAGAGCAATGCCGTAAGCAGAACCGATCAGAAAAACGCAATTCGCCGTTATCCGAGGCTTTATCCAGTCGGCAAGCTGAACCGTATTCAGCAGCTTTCCCTCTTCTGCCAGAACAATCCATTGATAATTTTCCCGTGGAAAACGCTTGGAAAATTCCGCGGCTTCTTCCGAAAGCCCCTTCGCCTGATCATCGCGCTTGCTCTGCTTCAATTCCACTATTTCGATTTGCACATTCGAGGCTCGCAACCGCTTGACATATTTTTCCACTTCGTCTTTGACAAAAGAAGAGCCAGGTTTGCCAAACACCGCAATCGTCAGTTTCATCGTCCCAATTCCAAGCGTTCTATTAAAAACATAGGCAATCCGGCATCGCGCATCACTCTTTGCGTTTCCCCAATATCATAATCCAAGCGCACCAACTGTACGCTGTGCTTTTCGGAATCAAACAGGCAATAACTCGCCCGGGAATCCCTGTCGCGAGGCTGCCCGACGCTGCCGACATTCATCAGCAAGCGCTCGCTCGGTTCCAAAACATAGGAACCCGTTTCAATCACTTTCGGAATTTCTTCTTCTTTCATCGCCACAATCACCGGGCTGTGCGTATGCCCGACAAAGCAATGCGTTTCGCCAAAATGATCAAAGGCATCCAGCGCGTCTTCCAAATCCGTGACATAAATCCAGTCCGCAGGCGACATCGGCGAAGCGTGTACAAAGCAGATATCGTTTTCTTCATACATATAGGGCAGCGAACGCAGATACTGTTTGGATTCTTCTGAAAGAGCTTTTTGCGTCCATTCAATCGCCGTCTTCGCATACGGGTTAAATCCCACATCGGAATCCCACTTGATAGCAACGCTGTCGTGATTTCCCAAAATGCAAACATCCGCATTTTCCTTGACCAAAGCGACGCATTCGTTGGGACTTGCCCCATAACCAACAATGTCTCCCAGGCAAACACGACGCTCCACGCCATGTTCCCGCATCGATTCCAAAACCACTTCAAGCGCAGGCAAATTGGCGTGAATGTCCGAATAGATCCCGTATAGCATAAAAATCAATATAGCTTTTCTATATTTAATCATGATGGAAACGATCAAGAAAAACAAAAAGGTCAGCATCAGCTACTACCTAAAAGACGAAAACGGCGCCATTATCGAAGAAGTACCCGAAAATTTTCCTTTTGTTTATATGCACGGTTGCGACAGCGTTATCGAAGGACTTGAAGAAGCGCTGGACGGACATTCCGTCGGCGACCACATCATTGCCCACGTCCCCTACACCAAGGGTTATGGCGCTTACCGCAAAGAACTGATCATCAAAGTCCCCAAAGAAGAACTCAAAAACATCGGAGAACTCTGGCTGGGCATGGAATTGGAAATGGTCCGCGACACCGACTCCACCGAATTTTCCATTCCCGAGGATCCCCGCGAAATTTACAACAAAAACGACAACTTCGACGAACCGGATATTTTTGTCATACGAGAGATTCAAAAAAATACAGTCACCCTCGATGGCAACCATCCCTTTGCAGGAAAAGATTTGACATTTGAAGTGGACATCATTGACATTGCCGAACCGTCCATCACCGAACTGGAAACGGGCATTCCCGACGAATACGAAGAAGATGATGACGATTTCGACAGCGACGAGGATTTTCCAGAAGACGAACAAAACAACTTTGGGAGGCATTGGCGCTAATGGCGGACCTGAACGAACTCAAAAAAAACGCGGGAATTCTTGCGGCAAACAAAATTGAATCCGGCATGACCGTCGGACTTGGAACCGGCAGCACCGCAGCCTACATGGTCGCCCGATTGGGAGAGCGCATCCAGACGGAAGGATTAAAAATCCAGGCTGTCAGCACCAGTTGGAGTACAACCATTCAATGTCGCCAGTTGGGCATTCCCCTTATGGATTTGGGAGACGCGGAACATCTGGACATCGCTATCGACGGTGCCGACGAAATCGACCCTCAAAAGAATTTGATTAAAGGCCGTGGAGCGGCGCATCTACTTGAAAAAATCGTCGCTTCCATGGCGGACAATTATATCATCATCGCCGACGATGGGAAAAAAGTCAAGCAACTGGGCGAAAAATTTGCCGTTCCTCTGGAAATTCTGCCCAACGCCATCGCTTCCGTTACATACAAAGTCCACAAATTAGGAGCCGATCTCCAGATTCGGATGGGAGCCCCCGGCAAAGACGGGCCCGTCATCAGCGATTCGGGCAATCTCATCGCCGACGCCAGATTCGGAACCATCAACGACCCGGAAAAACTCGACTCGGAATTAAACAAAATACCCGGGCTGCTTGGCCACGGGCTGTTTATCGGCATGGCGAACAAAGTTATCCTTGCTACGCCAAACGGTATTGAAGAATTTTAGTATGCAGATTTTAACTTTACATCAATTGCATTGGCGATGAAAACTCGCGCCATAATTAGGAGAATACAATGATCAAAAAGATCTATTTGATTCTAAGTCTTATCGGAGCGACAATGTCATACGCATTGTCTCCAGCAGCCGCAGAGAAGAAATGTTTTGCAACAGGAGCTGTCAATTTTGCTCAAAAAACGAAAGACAAAGTTGTTTTATACGGCAATGCAAAAAATCCCAAAATTGCTTTTGTGAAATATAAGGTCAAAAATAATCCGGGCATAAAAATTGCGGGGGGGGATATCCTGACGATTCTTTTTATCTGATCGACCTGCCCAAAGAACTTTTAGACCTATTTTCTATACGTTCTTGGAACGATTTCCTTTGCGGAGACTTTTTTCCATTTGCATTTCCCAACGTAAACGATCTAACTTCAATAGAAACAAAAGACGGAATTACATCCGTTACGTACAATGAAAAATTTTATGCGTTCACGGCAATACCCGACGATGCATTCATAGTTCAAACCGCCATCGATTCTTTTTCTATTTCTATTCCTGGAAATCTCAATTACAACAACGAGTATCCGATCAGCAAAATTTATCCCAACAGCTATGTTGATAGCTTTGAACTTTCTCTTGTTCAAAACAATGAAGTGTTAACGGGTTGGATTGACGCAATTCTTCAATTGTCCAAAATAAAAGATTTTGAAAAAAGGAGAGAAATTTTAAATGAACTCAAATCACAAGACTTAGCTTCTTTAATCGACGACGTTGAAGAATTTAACAAGGCTTTAGAAGAATTCGATTATTCTAAAGAGACTTCACAAAACAACGACATTTATAAAACCATCCACGAATACTTGGAAACGATGGATGAAAAATTCAGTCATACCAAAGCATTCATGACTCCAACTTCACAAACATTCGCAGAAGCGATACACATTCTTTATCGAGATTTTGAAAAAGAAACAAGACTCTATTTGAAAAAACTCAAGACAACCAAAAATAAAAAAACCGAAGAGAATTTGGCGGAATATTCAAAGCAAACATTAGAAAAAGCAATTCTAACGATCCAAAGAGGAATTGACCAGTTAGGACAATCCCCAAACCGTTCCGATCGACAAATCGGCTTTTTACTAAACGATTATGAAACGAAATTCAGCGAATATCTTGAGAAGATCAATTCAGGAAACCACGGTCCCTTAAAACTCATCAATACAGCTTTAGCTAAAATCCTAGCAACAGAATCTTACGTACTAGACCTCAGCGGAACAGGAATTACGTTCAAAAGAAATAAAATTGCAAAAGAGAACGGAAATGAACAAATTGATCTCGACGATTTAACTTCGATAATTTTATACGGAGGTATTAATCTTAAAGATGGAAAAGATTACAGTCTTTTAGTCAGGGCACAAACTGAATACGCAGAAAGACTTAACAGAATAATTTTCGATAAAGATTCAAAAGTACTTCTATGGAGTTTGGTCGGTACAGGATATTTCCGCAGCAATTACCTGCCTCCTATCCAAGTCATCTACAGCGGAGATGCAAATCAATTCCATCTTTTTGGCGAAAATTCCGACTTGCTTAATGAAACTCAGTTTCCGGCTTCTAAACAATTATCATCCTCCGAGGGACTTATTCTCCGAGAAAAGCTCAAGTGCGTTTTTCAAGCTCTAAATGGAGATATGGCTCAATTTAAAAAACTCGCCGCAGCACGGAAATCATCTATAGGGTCAGGAACTCTTATAGAAAAGAATAAATCATTTGAATCTCTTTCTTGCTCCGATGGGAAAATCACTAATCCTCAGCAATGAACCAGAAAGCAACTCAATTTTCAGAAATAAACAATCGTATGCCAAAGATAAACGTCCGATTTCTGATCCTTCAAATTGTAGGAAACGCATAAAACCCACGCATTTTTTCTGCCGAATGTTTGTCTGAAACAAATTCACAAGAAATCGTCTGCCTCAAAATTCCGAGATCAGACTAATTTCATCTATGAACCTTTAAACGGCAAAGCAATCGACAGATGCTGCTGGTTGCTCCATTCAAAACAAAAATTTAATCAGGCAAGTGCTTCTTTGACGAGTTCGCTCAAACGGCGACCGTCAAAACGGCCTTTCGCCTTGGGAGAAAGCTCCTTCATCACCTTGCCCATATCTTTAGGACCTTGCGCTCCGACCTGCGCTTTAATTTCTGCAATCAAGGTTTTGACTTCTTCTTCCGTCAGCTGCTGCGGCAGATATTTCTGATAAACGGCAAGAGTCTTTTCCTCTTCCTGCGCATTTTGTTCGCGCCCGCCTTTACGGAGCATTTCAATGGATTCGTTTCTCTGTTTGATGCTCTTGGAGAGCACATCCAGAACCGTTTCATCCGTGATTTCTTTTTGCGCGTTGATCGCTACATTCTTAATGTCGGAATGCAGAGTGCGCAAAACCTCCAAAGTCATCGTGTCGTGCGCTTTCATCGCAGCTTTGATGTCAGCGAGAATTTGCTGAAGGAGCGGACTTTCCGCTTTAACCAACGAATCGGCCATAATTATTCCTTTTTCCCAAACGGGATGTTGTTGTCACAAAATGAAAGAGTTTATGAAAAAAATCAAATTTTCACCGGAAACGCCAAAAAGGAAAGCGGCAACCGCTTTCCCAAAATCTTTATATTAAAGAATTAGTACAGACGCTTGCGGTTCGCTTCAGCAAGTTCTTTGAGGCGCTTGCGACGAGCGGAAGTTTCAATGCGCTTTCTTTCTTCAGACGGCTTTTCGTAGCGCTGGCGCTTCTTGACATCGGAAATAATTCCGTTCTTTTCGCAAGACTTGGTAAAACGCTTGAGAGCGCGTTCAAAAGGTTCATTGGGCTTTACTACAACACCGATCATTCGATTCCTCGAGTTGAAAAAATTAAAATTCACCCCAAATATATTTAAAAGGCCTTGCCCCGTCAAGGGGAAGAGGTCTTTCCGCGCCACATCCTCGGCGTTTCCCATTTTTTTCGCGGTTAAACAAGCTCACAACTTGCGCCATTACAAAGACTTATGTATATTTTGTTCAACAGGATCTTGGGATCTTGTTATAGGAGAGAGAATGGCAAATCTTCATAAAATTTCCTCTTTTGCTTGTTCCGCTATCATGGGACTGATGCTCATCGCTTGTGGCAACGAAGAGGACGAAATCGTTCCCGAAATCAAAATGCCCCCAAAAGCAGAAGCGCCCGCTCCTGCAACGGATTCCGCGCAAAAATCCGAGATGCCCGTTTTGCAATCCATTGAATCTCTTTCCGCGAACTCCTCTACCGAAGGCAATTCTTCCATCGCCAAAAGCGACATCCAGCCGGGAACCGAAGGGGCGGTCGTCATCCAGGTGAGCATTCAGCCGTCGAAAAGCGCCGCCAAAAACGTCTTAAAAAAATTGGAAGAAAAAGGAATTAAAGGCTATCTCGCGCAAGTCGAAAATCCGGGGGAACTCGAAGGTTCCTATTTCCGGGTTCGCATCGGCTATTTCAAAAAAATCGAAGAGGCCAAGGCCTATGGAAAATCGGCGTTAGAACCTCTGGGCTTTGCCTGGTGGGTGGACAATAAAGCCAACGACACGGTCGGCTCGCCAGAGTCCGGAGAATCCACGGGTTCTTACAGCAACTCGGATTCCTACAACACCTCCGGCTCCTACACCAGCTCGACCCCGATGGAACCAGAACCTCCCGCCGCCAGCGAAAGCGTTTCCACAACACCAGAACCGGAACCGACCGTTTCGGAACCTGCACCGGTTGTCCAGGAAAGCGAAGCACCCGCCGAAGTCTCTCAACCGGCGGAACAACCGGAATCCGCACCAGCTGTCCCCGAAGAACCGGCCCCCGCCCCGGCGGCTCCTGCGACCTCTGAAGACGTTTACGACGACTGGGAATAGCCCTTGAAACACCCTCGAATTTTTACCGCCCAACTTGGATGCGCCAAAAATCAAGTCGATGCGGAACATCTTTTGACCGAACTTTACTCTGCCGGATTCGCATCGGTCTCTTCCCCCGAAAAGGCGGACTACATTCTCATCAATACCTGCGGATTCATCGAAGCGGCCAAAGAAGAATCCATCAATGCGATTCTCTCCTTTATCCAAATCAAAAAAACTTCGCAAAAACTGATTGTCTCCGGTTGCCTTTCTGGACGCTATAAAGAAGAACTGCCCAAAGAAATGCCCGAAGTCGATTACTGGCTCGGCACTTATGAACCGGGAAAAATTTTACAGGTTTTAGGCTTGGGCGAAAAATCCAGTGGCACAGAAAACATCCGTCGCTTGAATCTGGGCGAATTTCCGCATCACGCCTATCTGAAAATCGCCGAAGGCTGCGATCGCCGTTGCGCATTTTGCGCGATTCCCAACATCCGCGGCAAACAGATTTCCTTTTCCATCGAAAGCATCGTCGAAGAAGCCAAGCAGCTCGAAGAACAAGGAGTCAAAGAGCTGACCCTTATCGCCCAGGACACCACTTTCTACGGGCACGAACAGGGAAACAAAGGTCCCAATCTCGTCAAGCTTTTGAAAGCGATTCTGCGGGAAACGAACATTCCCTGGATTCGGACGCTTTACTGGTATCCGCAATTTATCGATGACGAGCTGCTCGATCTGATGGCCAAAGAACCGCGGCTTTGCAAATACATCGATATGCCGATTCAGCATGCGAACGACAATGTTTTAAAGCGGATGCGACGCCACTATACGCAAAAAACGTTGCGGGAAATGCTGCAAAAAATGCGGGATAAAATTCCGGGTGTCACATTACGCACAACAGTGCTTGTCGGATTTCCCGGAGAGACTCAAGAAGATTTTGAAGAGCTGATGGATTTAATCCAGAACGTGCGCTTTGAACATCTGGGCGGTTTTGTTTTCAGCCCCGAAGAAGGAACGCCCGCGATGAAACTGGAAGACGCTCTCGTTCCCGAAGATCTGGCAAGAGCGCGCCTGGACGCCATCAACGACATTCAGGAAGAAATCTCCCTTGAAGCAAACGAAGCTCTCATCGGCACGGAAGTTCCCGTCCTTATCGATGAAGTCGCCGAAGAAAGCGACTACCATTTTATCGGACGCACCGAAGGCAATTCCTTGGATGCCGACGACATTGTAAAAATCGTGGAAGGCGACGCAACTCCCGGCGAATTTTATCTGGTGAAAATCGTGGACGCGGAACCGCATGAACTCATTGGAAAAATCGTAGCGAAAATAGAATAAGGATTCTGTTTGAACATTCCTTGCGACTTAATGGACTGTGCGAGCAACTTTTCAAGGCCGCAGTTCAAGATAAAATCTTTTTGAAACAGAAAACGCACCGAAAACGGTGCGTTTTTCAGTGCCCACGACGAGAGTCGAACTCGTGACCTTCAGTTTCGGAAACTGACACTCTATCCAATTGAGCTACGCGGACAGGATGAGAAGAATATAGTCTTTTTTTTGATTTTTGTCTTTGGATTTTTTCAAAACGGCAAAAGAAGAACTCGATTCACGCCCATCAAACACTTCCTAAAGAAAAGACGGATCGATGGTCGGCTCGTAACCCGTAACGATTTCGCTTTTAGGAACGTACGTTTCACCGCGTTTTTCCGCATCCCGGCGTTCTTTCTTTTCCCGCTTTTCCGCTTCAATCGCTTTGCGCTTTTTACGGCGTTCCTTTTTGATTTCCAGACGTTCCGCCCGTGTCAAACGCTCCTTAACGGGTTCTTCCTCGTAAGGATATTCTTCCTCGTCTTCAACAATCTCTTCTTCCAAATACGGATTATTGATTTCCGTTTCGGCAAAATCACGGAAGCTCGTATCTTCGTCAAAAGTCGGCGCCGACTGCAAGCACTCTTTTTCCAAAAATTGGACAGCCTCTGCAAAAGGCTTTTCCAAAGGAACCGAAAAGGTCATCTTCTTTCGCGTGCGCGGATGCGAAAATGTGATTTCAACGGCTTGCAACAACTGGGCTGGAGCCATTTTCAATAAGATCTCCGCGGTGCTGTGATAAAGCGGCGGCACTCGGGAAAGAGAACTTTCCCGACCATCATAGACCGGATCGCCAACAATCGGATGTCCCGTATAGCGGGAATGCACGCGAATCTGGTGTGTGCGCCCCGTATCGAGTTCGTATTCCATTAACGTTGCAATAGCAAAAAACGTCTTCGCTTTATAACGGGTTTTAGCGAACTTTCCATTTTTAACGACAGCCATCCGAATTCTCGACTTGGGATCCCGACCAACCGGCAATTCTATTTCCCCCGATAAATCCCGAGGATGCCCCCAAATCAGAGCTTCGTATTTCCGGTGCAGAGTTCGTGTTTCCAGCTGATGCGCCAAGCTGCGATGCGCCTTGTCATTTTTGGCAACTACCATCAAGCCCGGAGTATCCTTGTCCAGACGATGCACGATGCCTGGACGCAAAGGCCCGTTTACCGAAGACAATTTGTCCTTGAAATAATGCAAGAGTCCTGCCGCCAAAGTTCCCGTGGCAGCACCATTTCCCGGATGCACGACAATGCCCCGCGGCTTGAAAATCACGGCGACATCGTCGTCTTCGTAAACAATATGCAGCGGCATCTTTTCGGGTTTGAGCTCCGACGCTTCTTTCTGCGGCAAAGCGGAAAGGGCGACATGCATTCCTTCTGTCAGGCGCAAATTCTTTTTGGCCACAGAACCCGCGGCAATGACCTTCCCATCGACAATCAGTTTTTGAATGTCCGTCCTAGAAAAATCTTTGAGCTTCACCTGCAAAAATTTATCGAGGCGTTCTCCTGCTTCCTTTTCAGCAACTACAAATTTGGGGAATTCAGTTTGGGGATTTTCCGTTTTTTTCGTCATGGGAACCTTCGGGAACATATCGGATGAATTTATACAAAATCGGAGCAAGAATAATGATTGCCACGCCCACCGTTACACAGCAATCGGCAAAATTAAATGTGGGCCAGCGCGGCATGATAAAATCGGGGAAATCGCAATCGATAAAATCGACCACTTTTCCGAGTCGCATTCTGTCCGCAAAATTTCCCAAAGCGCCAGACATAATCATAGCGATTCCCGTGCGCACCAAAAAATCGCCGGATTTGGCGGAACGGTAAAAATAGACGAGGACAAAAACCGCCACAAGGGAAATGAGCAAAAAGAAAACCGTCGGCGGAAGAAACGGCAAAATATCCTGCGGCCTGCTGCTGAACGCCGCCCCATAATTATAAGCCAAACGAAATTGCAAAAGATCGCCGATGATATGGACCGTGCGACCCAGCGGATTTTCATAAGTCGGAGATAGATAGGCAACCGCCCAAATCTTGGTTGCCTGATCCACAAAAAGCGAAACGAAAATAAAAGCCAAATGGAATTTCCACGACTGAAGCCATCGAAATTTTTCGTTCATTATGCGTCCCTCCATTTTTCAAATTCTTTTCGAATCCAGGAATTGGAATAAAAATGAAGCGTCGTCGATTTCACAATCTGCTTCACATCATCACGGGAAATTTTCACTTTATGGTCTTTATCAAAAAGATGCGAGCAGTCGCCCATGATGGAAAGATTCTTGGCGGCCATAAAAAGCGGCCACAGGCAGAACAACCGAATCTGCGGATTTCTGCGGGGAATCGTCACCGTATATTCAATCGCATCGGCCAGATGTTTCCAAGCTTCAGCGACCAGTTCCTTCATCACGGACGCCCGCGCTTTTTTGTCGGCTTCGGGCAAAAACATAGACGGCGCATCTTCAAAACCATGACAATGACAAATCATTTCGGGAACAAAGCAGACCCGGCGTTCCGAATCTTCCCGCACATCCTTGATGATATTCACCAGTTGCAGCGCCAGCCCAAAACTGACATCCAGCGTTTTCATTTTTTGCAACCGTTTTTCATCGATCGCCGAATTGTTCGCCGAAAACAAACGGGTTAAAAGTTTGCCGACGATTCCCGCCACATAGTAGCAGTAACGGGACAAATCCGACATCGTTTCCAAAACAAACCAGCCTTTTTCAAACGAAGCGTCCATCTGCCGAATGGAGTCCGCCATGCCTTGAGTCATTTCCACAACCGTGTCGGCGATGGGTTCCGAATAGGAACGGTCAAAAGTCCACAGCAAAGGAACAACAGTTTTCGCATGACAACACAAATCGTAATTCGGATCATCCGAATGCAGAAAATGAGCCGGAAGCGACTTCACAAAGATGTCCGTCTTTTCTTCTACATCAGCGTCTTTCTGAAAAATGTCCGAAAAAAGGCCGAGCAAGTGAATTTTTTCTTTTGCGGGCAATACCGAATCGTCTTCCAAGGTGTCGGCAATCCGCAAATAAAGATACGAGAGCAGAACCGATTTGCGCAGATTTCCCGAAAGGCGGTTGATATTCAAAGCAAATGTCCGCGATACGAGCTGCAGCATTTTGTCTGCATACTCAAAGCGACTTTTGGCATCCTGTAACTTCAACATGGAAGAGATCCTTTTTCCGAGGCGAAGGCCTGGTTCGACATTTCTTTCAAATATTTAAAAAAACGTTTTTCCGCATCGGCTTTATGCATCGCATCCCGAAAAGCCCAAGCAGCATGCCCAGCCAAATCATAATCCGACAGCGGATGCCCCGCCTTATCATAAAATTCGCTCTGCTTCCGATATTCCAAAAAATACGCATCCAATTCCAAGCGATAGACAAAACGCATCGAAAAATTCACGACCGGCCTTGCTAAAATCAGAACGCCTAGAAATAAAAACACAAACCAATACGCCGATACCGGATAAAGCCAATAAAGAGTCGACGACGACGACAATGCGGCCAAAACGCAAAGAAGCAACAGGACAAACCGCACCATTATCCGCAATGCGGCGTTTTTCAACCACCATCCGGGGATGTAACACCACGTTTTTCCCCGCCGAATCTGGTATTTCAGAAACAAAGGGTATGCCAAAAAGCGAGCCCACAAAAATAAAGCGAGCCACAAAAATAGGGGCAACCAAAAGAATGCCCCAATCCAGTAAACACAATCCATCATACCCTCAATAATAATTAAATTATACCCTATGAACCCCCTGCTAGAAAATTGTTTGAATCATTTGCACAGTTTGATTTCGGACTCCGTATTCAACGACTTGTTCGCTCATCTGGAATTGCTTCGAGTAACAGATCGCCGAGTCTCGGTCCTATTTCCCGCCAACAAGGACATCAAAGCCTACCAGCCATACAAAGCCCTGTTGGAAATGAGCTGGAAAGAAGTCAACGGCCAGCAATTGGATTTCGACTTTCAGCACCCTGGGACAACCCCATCCGTTTCCGTCGCATCAAACGAGTTTTGTCAGCCCATTAAACTGGGGGAAGAATTCTGCTTTGAAAATTTTGTCGTCGGCGAAAAATCCAAGCTCGCTTTCAACGCGGCCTTTGCCGTTGCCGAAAATCCGGAACACAGCAAATACAACCCCCTTTTTATTTACGGCGTTTCCGGTCTGGGAAAAACGCATCTGCTCCAAGCAATCGGCATTTATATTTTGGGAAACGCCACGGGGAAAAAAGTACGCTACATTCCCGCGCACGACTTCCAGCGCGAATACACGGAAAGCATCCGCAACGGCTACACGAACGAGTGGTCATCCTTTTATCGCAATGAAGTCGATGTCCTTTTGATTGACGACATCCAGAACTGGAGCGGTTCAACGGAAACGCAAAACGAGTTTTTCCATATTTTCAACACGCTGCACCAAGCGGGAAAGCTCATCGTCTTGACCTCCGATGCTCCAGCAGCCGAAGTGAAAAGCCTTTCCGACCGTCTGGTAAGCCGTTTTTCTTCGGGACTTACGGTCGATATTCAGCCGCCCGCATTTGAAACCCGCGAAGCGATTCTCCGCAAGAAAGCGCAGAACAGCCATTTGGATATTCCCGACGACGTATTCGCCTATCTCGCAGAAAATATCGAAGGCAGCGTTCGTCCTCTGGAATCCGCTATCGTTCGGTTAGCCATGCAGTCCAGCCTTTCCAAGCAGGACATCAACATTTCCATGGCGCGGCAGGTCGTTTCCGAAATCATTCCCAACATCAAACGGCGAGTCGGCATCGAATCCGTCATCCATGCGATTTCACAATATTTTGAAGTGCCCGAAGATAAACTTTTAGAAGCGGGGCGGGGAACAAAAGAAGTCGCCCGCGCGCGGCAAGTCGCCATGTTCCTGATGAAATCTCTGACTACGCTCAGTCTAAAAAGCATTGGAATGCGATTTGGAAACCGCGACCATTCCACGGTATTGCACGCCATCAATTCCGTTAAAGAAGAAATGCAAAAGGATGCGGCTTTTGCCCGCACGGTAGAAACGATTAAATCGAACATCCACTGATTTTCCTTTCGCTTTCCACAAGACGCGATTCATTTTCGTCACCCGTAAAAATTTTGGACTTATAGGCAAAGCGTCCATCGATTAGTCCGGCAAGCGGTTACCGAGCTTGCCGAGGTGCACTAACCAAAACTCAGGGTCCGGTTGGGAGTTGGAAGTTGGAAGTTGGGAGTTAAAACTGAGAACTGAGAATTGAGAGCTGAGAACTAATTTAATTGCGAGTATTTGGTGGCGAATCCTCCATAATTCCCAAATTTTAAATGCTATTATTTTTGCTATATGCTTTTTGAAGAAATCATCCAAAGTCACTACAGACCCAGCGAATATCCCGCTTTGGCAAGCCTTGCCGAAGAATGGCAGGACTCACGTCCTTTTGAAGGCCTGAAAATTTTGGTTGCTACTCCTATTTTTCGCAACACCCTTTTGCAATACGAAGCCCTTTTAGCTGGCGGCGCAGAACTTTATGTCGGACGCGCGGTGGAAAACGCTGCCATTCCCTGCGATTTCGAAATCGTCGAACTTCTTCAAGAAAGCGAAATCCCTGTCGTATCGCCAGAAATGGTCTTGGACATGGAACAGGAAGATGAATTTTTCGATTTGATTTTAGATTGCGCCGGGCAATTTGCGTCCTGCCACCCGAAAATCGGTTTTGTGGAATTGACTCGCGCCGGCATATCCTACTACAACGATTCAGAGTTTCCGGTATTTAATGCGGACGGAGGCATCATCAAGCGGATCGAAACTTCGCTTGGCACAGGAAACGGCTTTTTTCGTGCGCTCGTTCAGGCGGGATGGACAGAATTCAAAGGGAAAAAACTACTGGTTTTCGGCAGCGGAAAAGTGGGCTGCGGAATCGCCCTGCAAGGAATTGAAAACGGCTGTGAAGTTTGCACGATAACCGATTTGAATAAACGGAACTCCCCCACGGATTTCATCCGGACATTGGAACAGAACGGCGTCCCCCTTGTCAGTAAAGACGACATTCCTTCCGTGCTTCAGGAAATTTCCCAAGCGGATTTTGTCGTATCGGCAACAGGAAAGAAAAACGCCCTGTCCGGCGAAGAGATTTTTCAAGCGCTTCTACAAACCAAAGCCGTCCTCGCCAATATGGGCGTCGAAGACGAATTTCCCGAAGATTTTCCGGACGAGCGGGTTTTAAACAATAAAATTGCCATCAACTTTAGCTTAAAAGAGCCGACCCTTTTAAAATACCTGGACGCGTCCCTCGCCCTGCATGCCGCCTTGGGAGAACGACTTGTCCTGGAACACAACGAAGCTTTTGAATCGGAATACCTGAACAATCAAGGCCCCCAAAACCCGCCCGAAGATATTGAACAGAAATTGTTGGGCGTCACCCTTCAAAATGGTGAAATCAGTTCCGAAATTTCCCGGCTGCTGGGACTTTCGTAAAACCGCCCAAACGGCTTACCATTTCGCCAAAGCGTTCGCGATGATTAAATCCTGCAATTTGGCAATCGCCCGGGATTGCCCGTGCCGGTCTTCGGTTTCATTCTGCAAGACATCATAAGTGCCATCAGCAGAAAGGTTCTCGCCCTTGTAAATCATCTTTTCTTTCACATTGTCATAAAAGCGCACATTGACTTTCATGGTCACACGGTAAGTTTCCACTTCCGAAGAACTCGTATAATTTTCGGGTTTGTTCGTGTAGCTCAATAGCGTCAATTCAAAATCGGCATCCGCATCGGAATTCACCAGGCGCACACCGCCAGCGTTTTTACGGAACATTTTTTCCACGCTGTCCTTGAGCGTATTTCCCAGAACCGGATCCAACGTTTTATTGTCCACTTCGTGAATCTGTACCGTTTTAATGTGGCTAGGAAGAGTACTCGCCGTAAAACTATAACAGCCGAAAAGGCCCCCCAAAGAGGCCATCAAAAAAAGAATCAAAATACTTTTAACGCGGAGTTTCTTCATACTTCAAAAGATAGCTATTCTAAAATCCATCCCAAGAAATTCCAAGAATCAAAGGCGTTCACCGTTTATAAAGGCAACAACGACCGCGCGAGATTCTTGAAGCAACCCATGAAATTTTTAGAAGCGGCCCTGACGTTATTTTTCTTCGGGAATGATTTCTGCACAAAGAGCCTGCGTCGCCGTAACCAAGTGCTCCTTGATTTTGCGATAAGAACCCAAAACGTCGGTAAACGTTGTAGTGAGCAGAGGGTCTTCGTTGATTTCAGCGACATGACGCCAATGCTTGGCACGGCATTCCCGAACCTGCTCCGTAATTTCGCGTCCCTCTCGACGGATTTCGGAAAGCTTTTGCACATTGTGCTGATTGTTCAGAACTGCGGCGACATCGGCAGCCAACTTGGTCACGCCGTCATGAAGTGCCAAAATATCGTCCTGGTGCGACTTGTCAAACACCACGTTGTGATCCCGCATCCGAAGCCATAACTTCAGAACCTGCGTCACATAATCCGAAGCCGTTTCCAAATCGTCGCTCATCCGCAACTGACGCTCCGCATCGTTCGCAATGCTTTTGGAAACGCTCGTTGAAAGAAGGCCGGTCAAAAATTCAATCACCTCGGTTTGCGCCGTGTCCAATTTGTTCTCGTTTTCAAAAATGCGTTCCACAATGCTTTTGTCCGCTTTGCCGTCGATAACTTGTCGCAAGTCGGTGAGCATATCGCGAACCGTCTGGTTCATCATTTCCATTTCCCGCGCGGATTGCGTGATCGCCGCAAACGGCGACTTGATAAGCGCCGGATCGAGCTTGGTGACGACAGCGTGCTTCGGCTGCACCTTGTTCGGGAACAACTTGTCTAAAAGGGCAGGAATTTTTCCCGTAAACGGCAAAAGCACAAGGGTGTTCGCCACGTTAAAAGTCGTGTGATAAAGAGCGATAGCGAGAGTGACATTTTTCGGATCATCCGGATTGGCAATGCCCACCGCCGATTCCAAGAACCAGCGCATAAAATGAATTGTCGGATCAAACAAAAGAGTCACCCAGACGGCGCCAAAGATATTGAAAAGCAGATGGAACATCGCCGCCCGACGAGCATGTCGAGAAGTGTTCACGGCAATCATCAAAGCGGAGATGGTGCAACCGATATTCTGCCCGAGCACCAAGGCCGCCGCCGTATTGAATCCGATAAGCCCTTGAGAAGCCAGCACGATGGTAACTCCCAAAGATGCAGAACTCGACTGCATGATTGTCGCCATCAAAAAGCCGACCAGAATGCAAGCGCAGATACTCGGCAAACTTTCCGCATTGAAAACCGCCAGCGCATTCAAAAAATCCTGATTATTCGAAACCGGAGCAAGCGACACCTTCATCGCGGCAAGCCCCACAAAAACAAGGCCCACGCCGAGAAGGGCGAGGGCGGAATACTTGAGGCGTTCTTTTTTTGCAAAACAATAGACCAATGCGCAAGCTCCCGCAATCGGCATCCCATACTGGTCGATATTCAAAACCAGAACCCAACCGGTAATGGTCGTACCGATATTCGCCCCCATGATGACACCCAAGGTTTGCGACAGCTGCATGATTCCCGCATTTACAAATCCGATAACCATCGCCATGGTCACAGCGCTGGACTGAACAAGGCAGGTCACGCCCATGCCGACTAGAACTCCTAGAATGCGGTGGTTCGTGACCTTGCTGATCAATTTTTGAAGAGTGGGCCCCGCTATCGTTTGAAGTCCCATCGAAAGAAAGCGTAAACCGAGAAGGAAAATGCCAGCACCGCCAATAAGAAAGACGATGGACTGGGCTATCTGCGAGAATAACATATTGAGTTCATCCTTATCGTGAACATCTGGTGTAGCTGTTTTCTGCCAAGCGTAACATCGGTTGGATAATTTAGAATTTCAACGGCACCTATCCGAGATATGTTTCCATTTTTTACGGCTTTAATTTTTCGGCAAGCTCCAGCACCCGCTTCTGAAGGTCGGAAATCGTTCCGGAATTTTCAACAAAGCGATAGACGGCGTTGCGAGGCAGAGGATCTTTAGCTTGAACTTGCATCCGGCGTTCCGCATCTTCTTTTGATAAACCGCGTTTCAACAATCGTTCCAGCCGCACAGCATCCGGAGCTTCCACCACCCAGATTTCGGAAAGGCTTTCGGCAAAATCCGGCCATTTGAACAAAAGAGCCCCCTCGACCGCCGCCATCCGGAGCAAATGGGCGTGGTCTTTGGCAATTTCCAGTTTTTCCTCGACTCGGCGACGCAAAAGCGGGTAAACGAGGGATTCCAAATCCTGAAGGGCAGCGGGTTCCCGAAACACCAGCGAAGCCAAAGCAACCCGGTTCACCATTCCATTTTGAATACAACCGCTTCCAAAACGCGCCTCGATCCTATTTCGCAATTCCCGAGATTCCGCATAGAGGGCGTGCATTTCCATGTCCAAATCCAGCACTAGGGCGCCCTGCTGTTCCAAAATGACTCCAACAGCACTTTTACCCGAGCCGATTTTACCGCAAATACCCACTGTCTTCATAAGGCAATTTTCCAAAAAGCTTTAACAAAGAAAAATCCAGAGCAACCGAACAATACAGAATCAAAAAGAACCTCAGCTCCGCCATCCCGGTGAGCGAAGCGGGCAAATTCGTTTGGCCATTTCCGAGTTCCTTGAAAAAACGGCAGCCACCATCTCCACTTTAAAAAACGAAAAAGCGCGATATGTCGTGGCGGAATTTTTGAAAATGCTTTTTTAGAGGTTGCCATAGCCGGAATTTAACTAAATTTTGGGCACTATGAGCTTAAAATTTGAAACCCCCATTACCGATGTCCCGCTGTTCCACCAAGGCAAAGTACGCGATATGTACGACCTGGGCGACAGCTTCCTCATGGTCGCAAGCGACCGTCTTTCCGCATTTGATGTGGTTCTCCCCACCCCGATTCCCGGCAAGGGAAAAATTCTCAACCAGCTTTCCCTCTTCTGGTTCGAACATCTCGGTATGCCCAACCACCTGATCACCGCCAACGTGGACGAATATCCCGAAGTTCTCCAGAAATACAAGGACTATCTTCGCGGGCGTTCCATGATTGTCAAAAAAGCCAAGCGCCATAGCGTCGAATGCATTGTTCGCGGCTACATTGTCGGCTCCGGCTGGAAGGATTACCAGAAAACCGGAAAAATCTGCGGACACGTTTTGCCGCAGGGATTCGAGCTCTGCCAAAAACTGGAAAAACCGCTCTACACGCCCAGCACCAAGCCGGATGTCGGCCACGATGAAAATATCTCCTTTGAACAGACTTTTGAAATCGTCGGCGAAAAAGTGGCAACCGATCTCAAGAACATGTCGCTTGACATTTATACGAAAGCGCGCGATTATGCCGCGACCAAAGGAATCATCCTTGCGGACACCAAATTTGAATTCGGCGAAATCGACGGCAAAACCATCTTGATTGACGAAGTTCTGACTCCGGACTCCAGCCGTTACTGGCCCGCCGACAAATACCAGGTCGGCAAAAATCAGGAAAGCTTCGATAAGCAGTACGTGCGCGACTGGCTCGAAACTCTCGATTGGGGCAAAACCTATCCGGGTCCAGAAATTCCGCCCGAAGTCGTGAAAAACACGCTAGCTAAATACGTGGAAATTTTCGTGAAGTTGACAGGCAAACAACCGGAGCTTTAAGGAATCCTTTTCAAGGAAGGCAGCACTCACAACGAGGGCTGCTTTTTTTGTAAGGGCCTTTTCTAAAAAGGATTTTGGAGCATCAGCAGAGTCAGTTACCAGTGCAAAACATTCGCCGCCAACAAAAATCCCCCGGAACTTTGGCTCCGAGGGATTCTCTATGGCAATGCACTCGTCAGTGTTTACACCGGCAACATTTGGAACATTTTTGGCTGCAACCGATACAAGCGGGAGCTTGATTCGCTGCGGCATCCCGCATTCTCCGCACCACATACAAAGCCGCACCCACAGCCCAAGCCAAAATAAACAGGGTTATCGCTACATTCGCAAGCATCAAGCCCTCCTTTCATTTTCCAAAGCCGACTGCGCATCGACAGAGCGGACCGTTTTGAAATTCTTTTCTTTATAGGGATTCGGGCGGAACAACAGGAACAGCATGACCGCCAGGAGACAACAAGCGACCCCTGTTCCTATTGTAAATCCGCGTCCATCCGTGACAAATCGGCCAATCTGGTAAACGATAAAGGTGAAAGTCCACGCCCAGATATTCTGAAAAGTAAAGGCAAACCAGAACCATTTGCGATGATTCAATTCATGTGCCATCGTCGCAATCGCCGCAAGGCAAGGCGAATTGAGCAAATTAAAAAGAAGGAAGCAGAAAGCGGCCAAAGCGCTCGGAAACCACCTTTTCAACGCTTGCCCAAAAACATTCAAGCCTTCATCTTCAGCATCAAACGATTCGGCACCCTCTGCGGATTCTACCAAGGCATCGTTTCCGCCGGCAAGAACCGCCATCGTTCCGACAATTCCCTCTTTTGCAGAAAATCCCGCAATGGTCGAAGCCGCAGCCTGCCAACCGCCTTCTTTGCCGCCAAATCCCAACGGCACAAAGATATAGCGTATTTTGTCGCCTACGCGTGCCAAAATCGAATTTGCCGAATTTTCAACCAGCCCGAATTCCAAATTGTCCGAATCCGCTTCTAGAGTTTCCCCTACAGCCGCAGCTTCTTCGTTTTCCACTTCACTAGCTGCGTCCGAGTCTTCAGTGGATTCCTCTACCAGCGTTTCCTGCGCGACTTCTACACTTGGCGATTCCCAACCGTAACTCGACAAAAACCACATGGCAAGACAAGCGAGAAAAAGAATCGTTCCCGCTTTAATCAGAAATCCACGGGTGCGTTCCCAAGCATGCAAAAGCACCGTTTTCGCCTGCGGTAAATGGTACTGCGGAAGTTCCAAAACAAAAGGAGCCGATTCTCCATAAAAATATTTTGTCTTCTTGAGCATGATCGCTGCCAAAAGAACGCTCCCGATACAGATAAAATAGACGGACGGAGCAACCCAAGAACCAAATCCGCATGAAGCCGCAATAACGCTCGTCATACACGCCATTACCGGAAGTTTTGCACCGCACGGCACCCAAGTCGTCGTCATGATTGTCAAACGGCGATCGTTTTCGTTTTCAATGGTTTTCGACGCCATAATACCAGGAATGCCACAGCCCGAAGAAACCAAAAGCGGGATAAAACTTTTTCCCGAAAGTCCAAAGCGACGGAACACGCGATCCATCACAAAGGCGATACGCGCCATATAGCCGCAATCTTCGATGAAAGAGAGCAAAATAAAAAGGATGAACATCTGCGGAGCAAAGCCCACGACCGCGCCAACGCCGCCGATGACCCCATTCACCAAAGCGTCCAGCAGAATCGGGCTTGCCCCCGCATTGGAAAGCCAGCCCGCAACGCCATCTTGAATGCCGGGAATCAAAGAATCGTTCACCCAGTCGGTTCCCATGGATCCAATCGTCGAAACCGCAATGTAATATACCGCCCACATGGTCAGCAAAAAAATGGGAATCCCCAGAATCCGGTTGGTCACAATGCGATCGACTTTATCAGAAAAGGTCCATCGGCAATTGGATTTCTGAAAAACGCCGCGCAAAATTTCTGCGATGAAATGATAGCGTTCGTTGGTAATAATCGATTCGCTGTCGTCACTGCGATTTTTTTCCAAAGCCTGAACGCTCGCTTCGATTTTCGCCTTGTCGCTGTCGGCAAGCGCCAAGCGAGATTGCACATTCTTATCGCGCTCAATGAACTTGATAGCGAACCAGCGTTGCAAATGAGCATCCACCTTTCCCAAAAGAATGCGCTCGACTTCGGCAATTACTCCCTCTACGTCGTCAGCAAATCGAGGTGCCGTCGGGATTTTCGCGTCCAATGTCGCCGCCTTTTCAGCCGCTTCCAGCACGCCCTTGCCATAAAGCGCGGACGTTTCCACAATGGCGACTCCCAATTTTTCCGAAAGCTTTTTCACATCTATGCAATCGCCGGATTTTTGAAAAGCGTCCATTAAATTCAAAGCGATGACCGTCGGCTTTCCCAGCTCCAAAAGCTGCGTCGTCAAATAGAGGTTGCGTTCGATATTGGTCGCATCCACAATGTTCAAAATCGCATCAGGAGCAGCACTCGCCAGATAATCGCGCGAAACGACTTCTTCCGGCGTATAAGGCGAAAGGGAATAAATTCCCGGAAGGTCCACGACCCGAATTTCCTTGTTCTTTTTCAGGCGGCCTTCCTTGCGTTCCACCGTCACGCCAGGCCAGTTTCCCACATACTGATTCGCCCCCGTGAGCGCATTGAACATCGTCGTTTTTCCGCAATTCGGATTTCCTGCTAAAGCAATCGTCATCGGCATTTTCAAGCTTCTCCTGTCTCTTTCAATTCAACACCTTCCGCGTCTTCCTTGCGGAGGCTGAGTTCGTATCCGCGAACCGTTATTTCCACCGGATCGCCTAGCGGCGTAACTTTGCGCACATACACTTCTGTGCCTCCGGTCAAACCCATATCCATCAAACGGCGTTTCAATGCGCCCGCTCCGTTCAGCCGAGCAATTTTCACCGTTTCTCCAATCCTCGCGTCTCGTAAAGTTTTCATAAAATCTCCCTTGCCGTTTAAACCAAAATCCGGCTGGCCAATTTACGATCCATCGCCAAGCGCGACTCTTTTACTTTCACAATCAAATTGCCGCCAAAACGGCTGATGACCGAAACAGGCGAACCTACGCTAAATCCGAGTTCATTTAAATGCTGGCGCACAGCGGCTTCTCCGAGCAAGTGGCGAACCCTGTAATTTTCTCCAATCGAGCAAAAAGTCAAAGGCATATTCCCTCTTTCTTAAAATGTGAATCCCACCGTTGCGCCGGCTCCAAAATAAACTTCGTCTTGTCCGGCATAATCGCTGCCACTGCCCGCATCATAGTCGTCGCCAACAGGAATGCAAGCCCGGAAATAGCCTTCCAAAGCCAGATTTTCCATCGGATTTAAATAAGCGCGAGGCCCCACCCAGACTTGAGACAATTTATCGTCCTTGTTCGTGGACATCGTGTGGAATTCCCCTTGCACACCCAGAGAAAATGCTTCCGTCATATCAAAACTCGGCTCTACATAAGCAAACATATATTCGGGAACTTCAATTTCGGTCGGCGCATCTTCTTCGTCGGCTTTGTAAGCATAGAACGCCGATCCCTTGATATGCAATTTGCCCAAATTCACCTCTGGCTCTACCGCAAAAGCGTGACTCATTTTCGGTTCGTCCTCTTGGAGCGCATCGGACAAAAGCCCATAGGCAATCTGCACGTTCAACCCTTCGCCAAAAGCCAGATTCGCCGTCACGCCAACGCGCAAGCGGTTCGCATTCTTTTGCTGGTAACTCTGGTAATTCAAAAACGGACGGATGGTATGAGAGCTCAGCGCCAGTTCATAGGCAAGATGCGCATCGTAAGATTTGCAGCCGGATTCTTCATTCTCTTCCGAAAGCCAATCGATGCAGTCGTCATCGTCCCTGCCCCAACCAAGCCCCGCCAAAAAACCATAGGCATTGATTTCCAAACCGCGGACATTCCGTTCGGTCAATCCCACCGCCGCATCGCCCGGGTCATCATAATCGTAATAACGCAGTGCCCCTTCAGAATAAGTCAAGTCGCCGAATTTAATCGCCAAATTATCGTTGAATTGATACTGGACAAATGCGCCGTCGTATGCAAAACCCGGAGCAGCATTGTCGTCATCCGCAGAAATAGCCGCTTCCGCCGACCACTTATCGTTGAACTTCACCTGGAAAAGCAAATTGAATGTAGAAGAATAATCGTGAAACCATTTATTATCTTCGGCATTATTCGCCAAATCCTCCCGCGGATCCACCTGTTTAAAGTGCGTGTTGCCTTCAAATTCAACTTCTCCCGCAACGGAAAATTGGGGAGTTTTTGTCGATTCTTCGGCAAAAAGCGATGTTGCCCATGCCGAAACCAGAACCATGCCGAGAATTGTTTTCATTGTCGATATTTCCTTTTTGTTTTTAGGTTAGACTAATTAGTTTTGTCTAAACTAATTTTATGATGCTAATTTAAAACACTTTCTAAATTTAGTCAAGACTAAAATTCAAAAAAAATTTTTTTCTCACGCCGGATATTCTTCAAAAATTACCGCTGCAACATTTTCATTTTGCGCTATGCTCGTAATCACTTTGCGTTTCCCCTGCTTAGTGATTAGTGCCCTTCGATTAGTTCGGCAAGCGCTTACCGAGCTTGCCGAGGTGCACTAACCAAAACTCAGGGACCATCCTTCGGCTAGTTCGACAAGCGGTTGGGAGTTGAGAGTTGGAACCGATAACTAATAACTGATAACTGAAAACTAAATTCCCCTTGGTGGAGAATTGTCCATTATTCCCTAAATGTAAACAGCGAATGCTAATTTCCCCAAAGCGTTTCCCTTTCAGCTTTTTTCGCTTTTGCCATTTTCCACGTGGCTTTTTACAAAATTTTCAATGCAGCCCAGCGACTCTTTCGAAAGCACGTGTTCAATCAAACAGGCGTCCGCATCGGCATTGGCCTCCGAAACACCGAGCAATGACAAAAAACGCCGAAGTAAAGTATGCCTTCCCAAAATGGACTTTGCCGCCGAAAGTCCCCGAGGCGTCAGAGAAATCAATCCGTAAGGTTCCTGCTCTACCAAGCCCAGCTCCTTCAATTCCCGCATAGCGCGCGCCGCGGAAGGCGCCTTGACGCCCAATTCGGAAGCGATATTTTTTAATCGGGCATTGCCCTTTGACTGGTGCAGCATAAGCACCTTTTCCAAATAATCTTCCAGGCTTTGACTGAGCTTTTCCATTATTTGCAATTTACATAAATTCAGAAGCGCTAAACAGTTTGCCCCAAAGATTTCAGCCTTTTAGCGGATTTTCCACCGTTGCTTTTTCGGTAAATCGCCTTCGCTCTTTTTCACATAAAATGTTTTAGAACCCACAATAGGACCGTCTTTGACTGCCGTTTCCACGCGCCATTTTCCTTCGGGCACATTCGATTTTCTGGTATAAATCCGGAAGCCTTCTTCCCGGCTGCCGTGCGTACGCATTCTGTTCGACGAAATTTTATTCATCAATTCAAAATTTCCCGTTTTGGGATTTTTCCAAAACCAGCGATGTTCCAATTGAGCTTCCACTTGAGCAGGTGCAAACACAGAACTCAAAAACGTAACGCCCTCATTTGCAGACAACGTAACCGTCGGCGAAAGGAATCCCGAATGAATCAGCGCATCTTTTACAAAACCATTTTCATCGACATCGCAGGAATAATCCTTGGAAAATCCCGTACACGCATTTTGATCCTTGAGCACAAGCGGAACCGGAGGAATCCAATTCGCCAAGTAAGCGACGAGCATGACGACAGAAATAACCACCGGAGCGATTAATGTCCGCTTGGGACGCTTGGAAATTTTAAAAGCGGCAAAGCAAATTCCAAACGATAAAAGCAACGACAGCAAAAACCACGGGAGTCCAATGCCACTCACTAAATGCGGGATCAAAAAATTCAAATACATGGTTCCCAACAGGCTGAACAATGCCAAAGAGAATCCGAATCGCGCGTAGCTCTTTTGCAAAAATTCATTGGCGACTAAAAACCCCACAAGAATCGCCACCAAACAAAACGCCCCAAATGAACCGCTGCTTTTGAAATAGCACACGACCAGCGCACTGAACAAACTGCCAAAGCAAAACTGCACGGCATAGGTAAAACGGTTGTTCCATTTTTCGCTCCAGGTACGATTCAGAAACTTTCCCGATTCTGCCGAGAGCAAAATCAAAAGAATCAACGAAGCGAGATAATACAAAAGGAGAATCGCCAAATCCGAGGTCTGCACCAATTTGCCGAGAGTAAAGGAATCCCAGGCGAAGCCGCCAAAAAACGAAGCCGCCGGGAAAAGTTTCCGTAATTTTTGAACCCATTCGCTCTGCAAAAAATCCATCATCATTCAAACTTATTCCTATCCGCTAAAATTTTTTATCCAAGCAGAAATTTAGCAATCTAGCCCCAAACAGACGCTGACAAAAAGTTCATTTTATTCACTCCAACAAAAAAGCCCAAACTCCGTAGAATTTGGGCATCTAAGACGCCAGCTAAACCGTGCGAAATTTATCCGAGCCGTTCATTGACGATGTTCCAATCGACGATTTGCCACAATTCCTTGAGGTAATCGGGACGGCGGTTGCGGTAGTCGATGTAGTAGGCATGTTCCCATACATCAAAGGTCAAGAGGGGCTTGAGTCCCTTGGTAAGAGGATTCTGGGCATTGGATTCCTGCGTAATCACAAGCTTCCCCGATGCGTCGGCAGAAAGCCAGACCCAGCCAGAACCGAAAAGGCCCGCACCCTTGGCCTGAAATTCTTCTTGGAACTTTTCAAAAGAGCCAAAATCCCGGACGATAGCTTCGGCAATTTTGCCTGCGGGGAGATTCTCTGCAGACGGCACCTTGAACTGCATAAAATACATGCAGTGATTCAGGAACTGGCCCGCATTATTGAACACTCCCCCTTCGGCTTTGGTCACAATTTCGGCAATGGATTTGCCTTCAAAAGGGCTACCCGGAAGAGCGGCATTCAAGTTGTTGAGGTACGTCTGCAAATGTTTGCCATAATGATACTCGATGGTTTCGGTGCTGAGAACCGGAGCCAAGTCCGCCGCTGCATAAGGCAAAGCGGGCATTTCAAATTTTCCGTTCGTTTGTTGAATCATTGTGAGTCTCCTTTTTGTTTGTGAAAAGTTTCTTCTCTAAATTCCTTGCGGGAGGTATCGTTGCCGAGCAAAATGTTTCCGGGCAAAATTCACGAAATCCCATTCTAATCCTGCCACATTTTTCGTAGCAATTCCCGCCCAGCGCGTCCATTTCCTTCTTGAAAGCTACGGGGCTAATGATTAATATACAAAGAACTATAAAAATTCTCCCACTCCAATTCCTTCCTAGTCGCATCCTTTCAAAAAAATGGGTTTTCAGCAGAAAATTTTCTATATCCCCTTTATGACGAAAGAAAATTTCCTCTCCAACCGGTCGTCTTTTCAGGTGGGCGATTTGTTTTGGCGTCCACTCTGCATTGTCGCTGCGGCGCTGCTGATGGCTCTCGACTTGAATACTTTTGTCAAATCCGCGAATCTCTTCCCCGGCGGCTTTACCGGACTGGCTCTGCTTTTGCAGGAATGTGCAGAAAAATTCGGCAACATCCATCTGCCGTTCACCCTCACTCTCGTCGTCCTGAACGCGATTCCCGCTATCGCGAGTTTCTTTTTCATCGGTAAAAAATACACCCTCCTTTCCTGCCAGATGATTTTGCTTTCCGGCGTTTTCACAGATGCCTTGCCAACATTCCACGTCACCAACGACCTGCTTCTTTCCGCTATTTTCGGAGGCCTTATTTGTGCGGTTTCCATCAGCCTTTGCCTTTATGCCGGAGCGACTAGCGGAGGAACGGATTTCATCGCCATTTTTATTGCAGAGCGCAGCGGTTCCGATGCCTGGAATTACATTCTCGCCTTCAACATTGTCATTCTCACCGCAGCCGGGATTCTTTTCGGTTGGGACAAAGCCCTGTATTCGATTATTTTCCAATTTGCAACGACCCAAGCCACAAAAGTGCTGTATAAAAATTACCAGAAGGCGACGCTCCTCATTATCACCGATAAACCGGACGAAGTTTATGAAGCCATTCGTTCTCTGACCAATCATGACGCCACTCTTTTCCGGGGCATCGGCTGCTATCAAGGCAAAGAACGCCAAATGCTCTATTCGGTCGTTTCCGCCGCAGAGGAGCACAAGGTCCTGCGCGCCATCCGTCAAGCCGATCCCTCCGTTTTTCTCAATGTGATCAAGACGGGGCAACTGTCCGGCAGGTTCTACAATAAGCCCAAGGATTAGACTTTCAAAGCCGGGTTCTTTAAAAATGAAAACAGCCCTTTCGTCACAAGACCTTTAGCAGATCCCTTTGACGAAAGAGCTGTTGCCGACAGCTGAATCGGATTACTTGTTCAGCTTATTCTGGATGTAAGCGAGAACATCGGAAACCTTGATGAACTTTTCAGCATCTTCATCGAGGATTTCGATATCAAATTCTTCTTCGAGAGCCATCACCAGTTCTACGCGGTCCAGAGAATCCGCACCGAGATCGTTTACGAACGAAGCGTCGGTCGTCACATCTTCCGGCTTTACGCCGAGCTTTTCAACAACGACGGCTTTAATTTTATTGAGAAGTTCTTCTTCAGTCATATTTAACTCCATTTGAGGTTTTGGTTAAATTTAGAAACTTTTGACAAAATATCAAGTTATGCGCCCAAGCCGCCGTCCACACCGAGAATTTGTCCCGTAATGTAGCCCGCTTCATCCGAAACGAGGAACGCCACCGCATTCGCCACATCTTTCGGCGTGCCGATTCTCTGCTCAGGAATGGCGTTCTTGAATTTTTCGAGGGTTTCCGGCGTCAGTTTGGCAGTCATATCGGTTCCAATAAAACCGGGAGCGACCGCATTGACCGTAATGCCCCGAGCCGCAAATTCCATGGCATTGGTCTTGGTAAGCCCGATGATTCCCGCTTTCGAGGCCGCATAATTCGCTTGCCCCGCCTGCGCACGGATGCCGTTGATACTCGCCATATTGACAATGCGTCCCGAACGGCGTCCCATCATGTGGCGGGCAACGGCCCGAGTGCAAAGAAAGGCCGAACGGAGATTCGTATTGATCACGTCGTCAAAATCCGCATCTTTCATGCGCATCATCAAACCGTCCCGAGTAATGCCGGCATTATTCACAAGAATATCGATTTGCCCAAAGGCTTCCAGAATCGACTTGAATGTTGCAGAGACCTGTTCTGAATCCGAGACATCGCAAGCATAGCTCTTGACTTCGGATCCCGTCTCTGAAGACAGGCGTTCTGCCAGTTCCGGACGTTCCTTTGTCGAAACGACAGCGACACAGGCCCCTTGGAGAGCCAGGGTGTTGGCGATTTCCAAACCGATACCGCGGGACGCTCCCGTCACCACGGCGACTTTGCCTTTTAAATCAATCATAACGCTCCTTTAAGCGCCTGAACCGCTTCCACGGATTCCACTGCCGAAATTTTTACCGAGCGATCGATTTTGCGCTGCAAGCCCGCCAACACGTGCCCAGCACCGACTTCCACTCCGGCGGTCACTCCCAGTTCTTTTTGCGCATAGAGCATGGAGTGGCTCCAGCGAACCGGGTTCACCAGTTGGCGCACCAGCAGATCCTTGATTTCATTTCCGCTGGTCACCTCTTTTGCCGTCACATTCGCAATGAGCGGCTTTTGCAAATCGTGAAATGCCGTTTGCGCAATCGCGTCGGCAAGCCCAGGCTGAGCACTCTGCATCAACGGGCTATGGAACGCTCCGGACACCGCCAGCGGTACCGCCTTGATTCCGGCGGAAGCACAATTCGCGACCAGCTTGTTCACCGCATCGACTTCGCCCGATACGACAATCTGCCCTGGACAATTAAAATTGGCAGGAACGACAACGCCCGCATCTTTCGCTTCATCGCAAAGAGCCTGAATCTTTTCATCATCGACGCCGATAATCGCCGCCATCGCTCCCGGATTTGTCCGACCGGCTTCCGCCATCAGGCTACCGCGCAAACGAACCAGCTTCAAACCGTCTTCAAACGAGAAGCCGCCTGCAGCACAAATCGCCGAGTATTCGCCCAGGGAATGCCCCGCGACCAGATCAAAGGGAATGCCTTCGGCTTTCAAAATTTCCAGGACCATCATCGAAAAGACAAACAGAGCCGGCTGCGTATTCGCCGTCATTTTCAAATCTTCTTCCGGGCCGTCGAACATCACCTTCGACAGGGAAAAACCGAGAACGTCATCGGCCTTCTGCAACAGTTCTTTCGCCGGAGCGAACGATTCAGAAAGGGCTTTGCCCATGCCCACGTATTGGGCTCCCTGACCGGGAAAAACAAAAATGGTCTTGGCCATAGTTAACTCCAAAATAAACAGACAGACAGTGTGAAGATAATAAAAACCGTCCGAGTATACGCTACTTCAGACGGAAATTTAAATCTATGTTTAATAAAAAGGCTGTTCAATCCCTGTCTCCATATTGACAATGCCGACAGGAACGAAAAATTTTTCATTATGCTTCGATACCGGCGAGCTTTTGCCCCACCTTTTCGGGGACCTTATTTTCCGCAAAGGCATAAGCGACTTTGACAGCCTGTTCAATCGCCTTGGCGTCGGAGCGCCCGTGAGCAATGATTCCGGTGCCTTTCAAGCCCAAAAGCAGGGCCCCGCCGGCATTGCGGTAATCAAACGCTTCATTAAATTTCTTTCCGGCTTCGGAATCGATTTTGCCGAACATTTTCTGGTGCAATTCGTAGAAGCCTTCGTACATCTTGAGAAGGACATTGCCCACATAGCCCGAACAAACGACGACATCCGCTTTGCCGATGACCACGTCGCGACCTTCGATATTGCCGATAAAATTCACCGGGGCGTTCTTCAAAAGCTGATACGCTTCCTGAACGGACGCGGGGCCTTTCTTTTCTTCTTCGCCCATATTCAAAAGTCCGACTTTCGGGTTTTGAATACCCAGCTGGCATTCGGCAAAAACAGAACCGGCCAGCGCAAAATCCTTGAGGACAACGGGCTTTTCATCCACATTCGCACCGGCATCGACCAGAATGCACTGCCCTGCGGCGGTCGGCAAAATGCAACCGATGGGCGGACGCGCAAAATTTTCACTGGTGCGTCCCAAAATCATCAGGCAAGACGCCATCATGGCACCAGAGTTGCCCGCAGAAACACTGGCCTGAACCAGGCCTTTCTTTTGCAGCGCAACGCACATCACCAAACCGGAATTCTGTTTTTTACGGAGAACTTCGGTCGGGTGATCGTCCATCGCGACAAGTTCAGGAGCGTCCACCACCTGAATCAGCTTGCCTTCATATCCGAATTGTTTGAGTTTCGCCTTAACCTCGGCCTCTGGACCGCATAAAACTACCGCAAACTTTCCTTCAGAACTATTGACGGCATTGATTGCCCCCTGGACAACGACATCCGGAGCGAAATCTCCGCCAAAAGCATCAAGTGCAATGCTGATCATGGTGCGTAAACTCCTATAAATGGAAATTAAGCTTCCTGAATGTGAACGACTTCTACGCCATTGTAGTAGCCGCAAACCGGGCACACGCGGTGCGGACGCTTTGCAGAACCGCAATGGTCGCAAGTGGACATCGCCGGAGCTTCGAGCTTCCAATGAGTACGGCGCTTGTCACGGCGAGTCGTAGAGGTTTTTCTTTTTGGTACGGCCATTTTGAACTCCTAATCGTTCGGCTCAAGAACCCGAATCATCCGTTCGGATGCGACATCTTGTCCTTGAGCGCTTTCAATTTTTCCCAACGAGGATCTTCTTTGGTTTTTGACGACTTTTCGCCGATTTCCCAAACGAAGGCCTTGTCCGGATCATCCTTGACCGGATGGAGCGGTTCCTGGAGAATCACCAGTTGCCGAATACATTCGGTCACATCCACGTGGTCTTGGACAGCCGGAATCCGAATTCCAAAAGTTTCGTCATCCGAATCGTCCAATTCCTGCTTCGCTAGTCCCGGGACTAATTCCACCCAGAAACTGATCGGCGTTTCAAAAGGATGGTCGAACAGTTCCAGCGAGCGAGAGCATTCCAAAACCTGTACCCCGAAAAGCGTCCCCGAAAGAATCCACTTGTTGGAATCCTCTGGGAAAACCGAAAGATCTGCATGAAGTTCTCCTTTTATCCGGAGCTCTTCAAAAACGCCCGCATCGGATTCGTCCTTTGCGAAACTCGCCTGCAACTTACCATTGCAGGATGCAATCTTTGAAATTTCCATTTTCAAGGCTACGCAAATATACTAGAAAAAAGGGATTCAGTCAATAAATGGGGAGCAAAAACATCCAGAAAAGGCGGCAAAACGTCCAAAAACATTTATTTTCCGCCGTTCAACGCATTCATTTCCAGCATCGGGGGCGTATAGGTAAAGTTCTGGTGATCCAGAACAGCTCCTTCCGGCAGAACAACGCCTTCCACGCTTTTTACGTAATCTTCCCGCTTGAACTCGCCAGTTCTCAAATTGCGGATAACCAATTCGTCCCCAGAATAGAATACAAAATCCTGAATTCCCGACGGCAAGTGCAAAAGTTCCACCTTGTTGCAAGAGCTGACCGTTTTAAAATTGCTCGTCCCAAGAATCCCGACCCGGATGCTATACGCCCAACAAAGGGTGTCTTGCCGAGACGATTGCGGCATATCGACCACTAGGAACACCGAGCCCCGAAGACTCGACTCGGCAGACAAAAGAACCGCATCAACCAGAATCGTATCGGCGCGTTCTTCCAATTTCGTTTTTTCGATATAAGGCGTCACCCCGGTAATATGATTGCCCAACAAATCTTTTCCCCGGAATTCAACACGGAAGCGGCCTTCTACGGAATCGGGAACGGGCGCTTCCACACGCCAGATTCCATTGGAATCCGTCACGGCCTGTGTGACAAAAGCAGAGCTGTCGGCGACTCCAAGTCCGTAAAGATCCGTCACCACATGAACGGACACTCCTTTTGCCGCTTTGTCCTGCCAACGCACCGAGCCCTGCAAAATTTTCGGCTTTGCCTGATTTTCTTTCAAAGCGTTCCAGCGAAGATTGCCGACATCCAGAATTTCTCCTGCGGAAAGCGATACGGCGATTTGTCGGACGATGGTCGAATCCGTATAACCAGACGCCCGCAACTTGGAAACCACACCCGAATCCGCAGGAAGCACTGTCAGCAGGTAATCGCCCTCCGGAATGGAAAGTTCAAAAGAATCCGGAGCAAAGACGTCCGTCATAAATGTCGTCGAGTCCAAAGCGACAATAAAATGCGAACCCGCCAAGCCCGAAGCCGCACCTATGGATTCCAGCGACCCGCGAAGAGTGGCGACGCTTTTCAACTGGACATCCAGCGCATTTGCCTCTTTCGCCGACACGTTCCGCAAAATCTGCGCCTGCGAAAGGACGGAATCCTTGACATGGTAACGAAATTCCATGTTCACGGTGTCCGCAATCGTCGAATCAAATACGAAAGCCCCTTGTAAATCCGTTCGGGTTTCCAGATATGTCGTCGAAGAAGCGACCCGAGAAACCGCGACCTGCCGCACCACAACGCCATCCGCCGAAGAACCGTCCGACAGCCGAACCAATCCCGCAACCGTATTTTCCGTATCGGTAGCCGTTCCCGCGACCTTGCTATCGGAACAAGCCCAAACCAATGCGCCGAGGAAGAAGGCGAAAATCAGCCGATCAATTTTCATCGATTCCTCCTTGTGCGCGAACCGCATCCGACCTGCCTGCCGGGATTTCCAATTCTTTGGAGAGCGGGAAAAACTGGATGTTCAATTCGTAAATCATGGATTCACTGTCATCCGAGCGGACGATATCCACGACTTCTTTGCGAAAAGCGTCAATTTTATGGATAATGCGTTCAAGTCCCTGTGGCGACACGCTCATCGTCGTACAAGACACATTGCGCCGTTCTGTGCTGTAATTATCGACCGCAGCCTTCCCCAAATCCATCATTTCCTTTTGGAACTTGTGGACAATAAATGCCGGAATTTCCCGTCCGCTGGTAATCGTCTTGTTCACCGAACGCCAAAAACCGTTTTCTTTTTCGATAAGCCCCAAATCCGAAAGCAGTTTGATAGCGCGCTTCGCCTGCGGAACGGTAATCCGCGGATTCATAAAGAATGCCAGGTCCTGGTAATTGTCCGAGATATTCAAAACGGACAACGCTTCCCGAACGGCCACATTATACCAGTCTTTGTAGTAATCCACCTGTTGACGCGAAAGCGCCTTGGGCGTTCTCGGCAAAAGTGCCGACATCTGGTCAAAAATCGCCTGCTTGGATTCCGGCGTTTCCGCATGGGTGAAATCCACCATCAGACTAAAATAATGCCCTTCTTTTTCGGAAAGTCCGAGCGCATGAATAAACCGCGGGACCATCTGCGGGGTCAGGGACTTCCGCCCTTTGACCAAGTCCAAATAAAATCCGCTGGACGAATAGCCCGCCCGCTTGGCAAACGCCCGATAAGAGAAATAGCGCTGAACCGATTTCCGATATTCGTAATAGTCCTGCAAAAATTTCCGATAATTGTAATACGCAAACACATTCATGGCTCCACATAAGATAAATTTTTCCTCTTTTTTTGGGAACACCCTTCTGCAAAATTTTGAGTAAAATTGCCGCAATTTTTGCAAAAGAACATTTGGAGAACACTTTTAGCGCAAACGCTCTTTCCAACCGACATTTTTTTGTCTATTTTCAAGGAACACCCAATCCCATCCCTTGAATCCCGTTTTCACAAAGAGAACGGGATTCTTTTTTTGGGGAATTTTGGACCATCTTCCAACTTCCAACTCCCAACTTTCAGTTCCCAGCTCTCAGTTCTCAATTCTCAGTTCCCAGTTCCAACTAGTCGAAGGGCACCCGACGCGGACTCTCGCCGAGACAAACGGCACCAAATAGCTATTTTACCCACAAAATGGAACTTTTGAAAAAATCATTCTTTAAGATTCTTCGATTTGTAGGCATTTTCGCCATTATTTATGCGAGCCTTCTTTTTTATATGCTTCTTTCGGAACGGCGACTCGCTTTCCCCAGAGCCGAAGCCGACAAAGCCGCCGAAGATATTTTACGGGATGAAGCCGTGATGTGCATCACAGACGACGGAAAACGCTTGCAAGGCTGGATTTTGAACGACAGCTTGCCCAACACCGTGCTTTATTTTGCCGACGGCGGAGAAGACGCGGCGACTTTTCTCGCCAACACCAAAGGAAGCCTTGCATTTCGTTTTGTCGCATTCAATTACCGCGGTTCTGCAGGCAGCGAAGGAAAGCCCGGAGAAACCCACTACGAGAGCGACATTCGGGCGATGATCGGATGCGCCCACGCCGAAAATCCCCTATTCCTCGGGCACGGTACAGGCTCCATCGCAGCCTATAATTCCCTGACGCAGGGCTTGGGACGGGCGGCGATTCTGGTGGATCCCGCTGAAAGTTTCAATTCTTCATTATCCTCTCGCTATCGTATATTTTTCCCTGCTTTTTTAGGCAGAACACGCGCCAAGATGGATTTCCAAAATGCGACGACCGCGCCAGCCATCATCATTGCCAACGACCCGCGAAAAAAAGAAAATCTGCAAAAATTGCTGGAAAATCACGCTGGAAAATTCAAAGTGGTCGAACGGAAAGGGCAAGGCTTTTTAGAAGTTCTTCGAGCTGAACTATCAGGAATGATTACAAAGTAACGAATTTGCCTTGCCCGTCTTTTGCTGTTTTTCTAAATTTTACATAAATTCTTAGATGAGGTTATAAAATATGGAAAGCTACAAAGCCAGACTGGATATCCGCGGATTTATCCGTTTTTCCAAGGAACTCGCAGAAAAATTCAAATTGAAGAACACGCCGTATGCGGACGTGCTGGTCGATAAAGCGGGAAGCCGAATCGCCATTGTCCCCACCAGCAAGATCAAAACCTCGTCATACCGTTTTCTTCAATCCAACGGGACATTCCTTCTTTACCTTCGCAGCGCCATGAACGCCGTCGGCATGAAAATTTGCTCGGGCGACGCCATTTTGACAAAAGAAGGCGACAAAATCATTTTCCAGAAAAAAGGGGCGAAAAAAACGGGCGTATGGAATCTGCTCGCCTGCCGCAATTCCGTGGGACTCCCGATGATTTCCATCGACCAGCGCGGAACGATGATTTTGGACAAGCGTTGCATCACCGCCATCAATACCATCAAAAACCCCGTGATGACTCCCGAATACGACGCGAAGAAAAAAACATTCCGATTCACTTTTGGCAAGAAAGGACTTGTGAACGTACGCACCATCGAAAGCCATGCCAGCATGTCGATGATGGGAACATTCCACTCCTTTGGCGTTCAACTTCCGGAATCCCACGTCCGTTACAGCGTGCAGATTTCCGGTCAGGTCATGACACTTAAACTCGGATAATCTATGATAGACATTTTCAAAGCTTTCTACTCGGTCCACTATAATTTCGGAGCGTTTTCACTCTTGATTCTGCTCCTCATTATCTTCTTGCTGACCAAAAAGAACTTCAAGTGGAGCCTCATCTTTTTGGCGATAGTCATTGCCTTTAACGTGTTTATTTGGCAAAGAACCGCAGGAAAAGTCTGGACGATTACAGACGCTCCCGATACATCAAACGAATGGGCGGCAGCTCCGGCGACTCACCGTTTTTCGGCTCCGGACCATTGGATTGAAGAAGGCGAAAATGGTGAAAAGCTGCACTGGTGCTGGGTGGAAACCTATATGGAAAAATTCCTTAGCTACGATTTTGTCGATAAGCTCTGGGGGACGAACAAGGCCAAAGGTTTGCGGAACGCCTCCGAAGAACGCCTGAGCAATTAAGCGGCTCTATCGGTCTAAAGTCACCAATTCGATTTTTCCGTTTTCCAATTTGGCGTAGTGCAAAGAATACAGCCACTGCCCCGTTGAAACGACTTTCCCGGCAGGGACTTCCCAGATTCCAGGAATATGATGATGCCCGTGAACGCAAATGTCGCAGGCATTTTCTTGCATTTTTAACGTCGCCGCCTGAAGATATTCTTCGATTTGTATTTGCCGGGAAGCTCCGGCGCGACGGCTGTTTCGCCCTACAAAAAGCGCTAAATCCATCCCCAAATCCGGATGGATTTTTCGAAATAAAAAGCGCGCCCATTTTGCATCGATCAGCTTGCGCGCAGCCCGATAACCCCAATCCTTTTGGGGAATGCCGTCGCCATGCATCAAATAGATATGATGTCCCTGAATGTTTTTGCAGACAAAGGAACGATGCACCTGAACGCCCAACTCTTTCGGGAAAAAATCTCCCAGTGCAAAATCATGATTTCCCATCAGGTAATGGACTTCCGTTCCCGCATCTACCAAATCGCCCAAAGCCCGATACAGAGGAAAATGTCCCCGAGCAATATAATGCCGGTATTCGTACCAAAATTCAAACAAATCGCCGACAAAAAAAATCTTTTCCGCATTCCCTTTCAGGTCCCGTAAAAAAGCGACAAGCCGTTCTTCGCGATTTTCAATGGCTCCGGGAGGGTTCACACCGAGATGGGCATCGGAAAAAAAATAGGAAGGCTTGCACATATATTGCAATTTAAATACGGGAAATCCAAAAAATTGCCCGAACAAAGAAAAATTAAAAGAAAAAAGGGAATTACATATAATCCTTCTTCGAATACTCGCAATTCATTTTTTTTCAAAGAGCGAACTTTTTTCAAACGGATGTTTTTTTCGCAAAATGAACTCTTTTTCAAAGCGGGGCATGTTCTTTCGCAAAATGAACCCTTTTTCAAAGCGAGGCATGGTCTTTCGCAAAATGAACCCTTCTTCAAAGTGTGAACGTTCTTTTTCACAAGGTGAATTTTTCTCGCGGGCTACAAGATGCTCGCCGCCGCTATTTTCGCTTGCCAGGTTTGGAACTTTCCTCTATCGGAAAATTTCTCGTCCGCAGAAAATTTTACTTTTGTCCTGTGAAATTTTGCCTGTCCATTCTCGCCGCCATTTTATTTTCTGCCTGTGCGCCCGCTCTTTACCGAGCAGACGCTCTCGGCGAATCGGCACCAATGGCTACGAAAAATGCTGCCCCCGTTTATTTTTCCGCGACAGAAGACGGCGACACCGTTTCCGTTCCGCTACAATTGCAACACGCTTATGCGCACCATTTGAACGACGCCATTCCTGCTGGCTGCACGCTGCATCTTTCCTTTATTGGCAATGTCCATGAGCATTACGCCAGCCCCTGGTATTTCGGGATTTTACTGCTGGCCCCGTTATGGCCGGCCATGCCCCGAGAGGACGACATTTCCATTCGGCTTGCAGCGGAACTTATCTGCGAAGGCGTGAAAGTACAAAGCGCAACCCTTTGGGAAGAGGAACACCCTCGACTATTTTGGTATGGGCCGTATCGAAACGGCTATATGCAGGAACACGCCGACATGGTGCACCGCAAGCTCGTCGCTCGTTTGAAGCAGTCCTTGTTGCAAAACTTCCCCGCCGACGAATCCATCCGTTCCGACATTTACTAATTTCAACCTATGTACACACTCTACGTCGTCGCCACTCCCATTGGGAATTTAGAAGATATTACTTATCGAGCTGTGCGGATTCTTCAAGAAGTTTCGCTCATCCTCGCCGAAGACACCCGCCATTCCCGACTTCTGATGGAACATTACGAGATTCGCACGCCCATGGAAAGCTATCACGACTTCAACAAAGAAGAAGTGACTCCTAAATACGTGGAGTACTTGAAAACCCAAGGCGATATTGCCATCGTGAGCGACGCGGGAACGCCGGGAATCGCCGACCCCGCATTCAACCTTGTCCGCGAATGCGTCCGGGAAGGCATCGCCGTGCGCAGCATTCCAGGTGCCTGCGCGATGATCAATGCGCTCGTATCCAGCGGGCTGCCGACAGATCGATTCCGCTTTGAAAATTTTTCCCCGAAAAAAAGCGCTCAACGGCTGCACTTGCTTGAAAAATTGAAATCCTCTGCGGACTCCACGCTTATTTTTTATGCAAGCCCGCACAATCTGGTCAAATTTATCGATGAAATTCGGCAAGTCTTTGGAGAAATTCCCATCGCCCTGATGCGCGAACTCACCAAAAAATTTGAAGAACATCTGGTAGAAACGCCGACGAAATTGCTGGAACATTACAAGAACCGAGAACCGAAAGGAGAATACGTTCTTCTGTTCCATCCGCAAGGAAAGGGCGGTTTATGATCGGATTCCTATTTGTCCAGATTGTTTTGAACGCCGCCTTAGTCCTCGCCAATCCGGATATCGAAGGCATTTACACGTTTCACGCCCAGCTCGTGCCATTTCTTGGAGCGTTGCCGTTCCTCTTCCGCCAAAAAACACGGCGGCATTTTTCAAAATTCCTGTGGTCCTATTGCCTTGTCGGTTTTTTAGCACTCGCCTTGGACTACATTCTCTATTCTCATGTCGGCCTGATTCAACTTGCCACGGTCTTTGTGCCGTTCCTCTTGTTCGCGCTTTTCCGCTTTGTTCAATGGAACTGGAAAAGAATTCATGAAAAAGAATCCCTCACCGCTTTGGCTCTCTGCTCTATCGGCTGGGGATTTTACGGATTCGCCTTTCCGCCTTTGCCTTTGGGTCCGGGGGCTTTTGTATTTCTGGTTCCTTGGTTTATCGTACTTTTGAAAGCGAATTTGCAGACGGCGATTTTCGCCTCGTTCTGGTCCGGATTTCTGTATAACGTCATCAACTATTACTGGATTTACAACGTGATGAACGTGGGGCCCGCTCTTTTGATTTTAATCGGGCTCGTCCTGCTCATTTCTTATTTCAGCGTTTACAACGTGATTGCGGCGGTTCTTTTTGTGAAAGCGAGGGAAATCCGGATTCGGAAATTCCCGATTCTTTTAATCCTGTTCCCGCTCTTTTACGCTGGACTCGAAATGACCCGCAGCATCGGCGACTTCAGTTTTCCATGGAGTCACCTGGGCTACGCTCTTGGCAATCAGTTGCCGCTTTTGCAAGCGCTTTCCCTCATCGGCGTTTTCGGTTATACCGCCCTGATTATTGCGAGCAACCTTTCTGTAGCGGCGGCCTTTACCGCCCGAAAAAAAATTCTGTTCGCCGTTCCTTTCGTCTTTTTTGGACTGTTGTGGGCTTACGGTTCCTGCATTCTCTCCAAGCCGGAAGCTTCGCCCTTCTATGTTGCCGACCCGAAAGAAGCTCCCAAGATCGCCATTGTTCAGCCGAACATTCACCAGACGAACAAATGGAGCAAGGCCTACTACGATTCCGTCGTCTTTAAAACCTGGCAAATCGCCGACGACAGCATCGATTGGGAAAAAAACGATGTGGATCTGGTCGTATTCCCGGAAACCGCCATCCCCGATTTTCTCCGGCTGCGGAATCGGGAAAAACGCTGGATTCACAAACGGATTCAAAATTCCCGTACAAGCATTTTTATCGGCGCTCTCGATTACGACAAAAACGGCAAAAAACCGCGCCCCGTAAACCTTTACAACAGCGGATTTCTTTTTAAGCCGGACGAAAACGATTACACGCGATATATCAAAACGCATCTGGTCCCCTTCAGCGAAAGACTGCCTTTTGACAATGTATTCCCGATTCTCAACTATGTGGATGTCGGGCAGGGCAATTTTGTTCCCGGAAAAAGCCGCCCCGTTTTTGAGCCCTATTCCTGGAGTCCATACATCTGCTACGAAACCATTTACGGAGCCGAAGGACGACGTTCCATCCGAGAGGGATCCCGCCTGATGGTGGACATCACAAACGACGGCTGGTTCGGCAAAAGCACAGCGGCCGCGCAGCATCTGAATCAGTTGCGCTACCGGGCTATCGAGAACGGATATCCCATTGTGCGCGGAACCAATACCGGCATTTCTGCATTTATTGATCAATACGGCAACGAGGATTTGAAAACAGAGCTTTTCACCGAACGCGTTATCACACGCCGCATTCCCCTACGGACAAGAGACACTCTCTACTCCCGCATCGGAGACGCCGTCGAATACGCCCTGCTCGCTTTTTTCTTTGCCTATTTGCTCGCGGCCATTCTCATTCCGCGGATTCGCCTTAATCGATAAGGGACATTGGCCAATGCCCCACCTTGGGACGGACACTTACTTGAGCGCCCTGCAATAAATTTTTTGCCGCTTCGACGACCGCGCCCGTAATCCATTCGTCTTCTTTGCCGAAACGGACTTCACAATTTAAAAGCGCAAGCGGGGAATCCACTTTTTCATTTGCCAGATATTCAAACCCTTGAGCAATCAGCTCCGGATCCATTTGCAAGGCGGTTCGCATCCAGCTTTCATAATACTCTTCGTCGGCAGGTCCGAACAAATTCAAAACATCCTGCAAGGCGACCTTGGGCATTTTTCGCACGCCTTTCGCCACTTGCAACACCTGCTTTTGCGGCCACGCGTCTTCCCCATGGCAAAAATCGATAATCGGGGCCAAAAGAATCCATTTTTGTTTTACGGGCCGGTGCTTTACAGATTTGAGCATTAAAAGCGCCGAAAAATCCATACCGACCAGGACATCCGCATTTTTAACTTCGGAAAGGGAATAGATGTTCTGCAAAGATTGCACTTCTTTCACATACGGGACAAAGCGATGTTCCGCATCCATATCGGCAACGGTCAATTCATCTTCCCAGATATTCCAATCCGAAGCCAATCCAGAAAGCCACGTCCATTTCAACACAAGCAATCCTCTCTCAAAAAAACAACCATCTGAAATTTCACTTTTGCATTCCAGAGCTATCTAAAAAATATAATCATTGTCCATACAGACAACCTCTTTTCAGTAAATATTGGCAACTTCTAAAAATTCATTTTCAAAAGATTGTTGCGTGAGAGTTGTCAGCTGCCAGAGGTTAGTGATTCGTGGCGAGTGGTAGAGGTTAGCACCCTTCGATAAACTCAGGGTCAGCTGATTGCAGCCCTTCGACAGGCTCAGGGACCGGACCAGTTGGCGAACCAAAATCATTTTTAGAGGTGGCCTATGGGAAAAATAAGAATTCTCTCAATCGGTTTACCAAAACAAAGGTTTTTACGGTTTGACGCCCACAGCAAATTGTGGAAAACCTATTTTTCATTGTGATGCAACTCACAGAACGAATTCCCTGGATTGACGAAAGCAAAGGATTTATCCTTTTACTTGTCTGCCTTTTTCATCTGGAGCAATCTTTTGCGAATATCCAAATGGGAATGCTTCACTGCTCGGCCTTCCGGATGTCGGCATTCTTTTACCTTTCGGGAATGCTTTTTAGCAATCGCCGTTTCCCTCGTTTTTTAGAATATCTAAAGCATAAAACAAAAGTTCTGCTTGTTCCCTACATTCTACTGTCCCTTCTCTTTCTCGCGATGGATCCCGTGCTATACCACTTTGCGAAATTTTTCCCGCTGTCCCCGAAAATGAGCGTTCTCGGCATACACCCCGATATTCAAAATGTCTGGCAATATATCGGCTGGAATCTGGCCAAAATTTTTGTGGCGGGAAAATCTTCCGTGGGAGCGGGGCCGCTCTGGTTCGTTTTCAATCTTTACGGTGTGAGCCTGCTGTTTTTTGCCGCGCATAAAATAACGTCCGGCAAAAAAATGCCGTTACTGCTTTTGGCCGCACTGGGAATGGCCGGAGGCTGGCTGTCGAACCGCTATGCCATCCACCTTCCTTGGGGAATCGAGCGGATTCTCACGACGTTTTTCTTTTTTGCAATGGGCTATATTTCCAAAGGATTCCTTTTCGCTTTGGGAAATGCAAAAATTTTCCTTTTGGTCGCATCGGCGTTGCTATTCGCCGTCCTTTACGCATTCTTTGAAACTCCCGACCCGAATTTCAGCATCATGAACAACGCGCTGGGGAAAAATTTTCTGCCTTTCCTATTCAGCTCGCTCACGGGAACGTGGGGCATTCTTTCGCTTTTTCTGCTTGCCAATCGTTTTCCCAAAGTTTTTTGCTTTTCCCTTTTCCAAGGGATTTTGCGGAACATTTCCCGAAACGGGATGATTATTCTGGCCGTTCACTGGTGGATTCTATTGGTTCTCAGAATCGTCTTCAAAAGCGTCTTGGACAAGCCCGGCACCGTTTATTTTGCGATTCCCATTGTCATCGTCGGCGTAATCTGCGCCATTCCGCTATTCCGCTGTAAATTCTACCGTTTAATAGCCAAAGAAAAAATATCTGTTTCTTCCAGTTTGTCCATTCGCTAAGGAGTGCGCCGTTGAAAAATCCGTTCAGAAATATGCTTGTCGCCGCTTCTTTTCTTGCGGCCTCTTTGCTTACGGCATGCCTCTGGAATTTCAATTCCGTTTCCGAACAGGAATTTGAATATCTTCCGCTGGACGACTCCGAATATCCCTACGCCAACTTGCCGCGCCTTGTCATTCAAACCGAAAACGCCACGAGCATCCGCGACAAAGAAACTCCCGTTAAAGCCAAATTGCAAATTTACGGAAAGAACTCTCCCGAAAGTCGCATTTACGACTTAACCATCCGGGGACACGGAAATTCTTCGTGGAGCTTTTCTAAATACAGCTACCGATTGAAATTTGAAAATGCCGTCCCGCTATTCGATATGCCCAAAGACAAGGATTGGATTTTAATTTCCAACCACAGAGATAAGAGCCTCGTGCGAAACCGCATTTCTTTTCAGTTGGCGAAATCGCTAGGAGACGAGTATTCCCCTCGTTCGCAATTCGTGGAAGTATTCGTGAACAAGGACTACCGTGGAATTTATCTGCTGACGGAAAAAATCAAGGTCGCAAAGCACCGCGTCAACATTCCCGATAATGAAAACGGATTTCTGCTGGAAAAAACGTCGGACGATGACGAAAGCAAATCGCATCCGGCCTTTTTTTCGGACGCGGGCCACCATTTTTTCATTCGACACCCCTCGCCCATCTCCGACAGCGCATTCCGTCTCGTCAAAAATCAAATCCATTCTTTTGAGTTTTTCTGGCAAAACGAAAACCCAAAAACGCTGGAATCCATCTCCCATTGGATAGATTTGGAGGATCTTATCCGCTACTACCTCATTCAGGAATTTTCCAAAAATCAGGACGGCTATTTTCACAAAAGCATTTTCATTGTCTGGAAAAAAGGATTCCCTTTGCAAATGGGGCCTGTCTGGGATTTCGATTTGGCCTACGGCATCGGGCTCAAGCATCAAATTTCACCCGAAAACTGGCCCACAGGAAACAACGGATGGTTTTCCCTTTTGTTCCAAAATCCGGAGATTTTACAAAAAGTACAGGAATACTGGCAAAATCACCATTCCGCATTTGAAGCAGTTATCGATTCTGTCGATTCCACGGTCAAATACTTGACCCCAGCCGCCAAAAACGAATACAAGCGTTGGCCGATTCTAGGCGAAAAATTCTGGATATTCGTCGAATCCTTTAAACGCTACGAAGATACGGCGGATTCCCTTAAAGACTGGATTCGAGAGCGGATTGCATGGCTGGATGCAGAACTACTTTCCCCGCCTTCCGAGTCTGCGGCATATCAATGATTCGCTGATTTTCAGATCCGCGAAAGCGCAAAGCGATATTCCTTTTCGCAGCCATAAACGGGCCATCGACCAGAACGGCAATCGAGTCCAGAATCTCATCGGTATAAGGCGTATATCTTTTTCCGCCGGGAATCAAATCCCGGTCATAGACGTAGCCGGAAAACATCCAGATATTTTTTTGCGGCAACTCTTTCCGAATGCGGCGCACCAATTGGACGAGGGTTTCCTGATTGGACGGTTCAAAAGGTTCCCCGCCGAGAATCGTGATGCCCTCGTAAAAATCCTTGCGCAATTCATTTAAAATCAGGTTCTCGATTTTCTCGTCGTATGGGACGCCAAAATGAAAATCCCACGTCTGCGAATTGAAGCATTCCGGACAATGGATTGTGCAGCCGGAAACAAACAGCGAAATGCGAATGCCCGTCCCATTGGCACAATCCGAATTGTAAATCTGGCCAACGTGCATTAGCGGGCGACCGAATTGACTTTTTCGGAAGAATCCGCCGCGATAGTTCCGATGCCGACGTGCAAAACGCGATCCGCAATTTCGGCCGTGCGACCCTGGTTCCAGTATTGCGTGCCGATATAGCCGCAAGTCCTGCGCGCCACGTGCATCTTGATCTGATCGCGGTTTCCGCAATTCGGGCATTCCCAGACCTGCTTTCCCGTCGAATCCTTGACCACCCGAATTTCACCCGTGTAGCCGCAGACGTCGCAAAGGTCCGACTTGGTATTCAATTCCGCATACAGAATGGAATTGTAAATATGCTTCATGATCGAAAGCACCGCCGGGATATTGTTCTGCATATTCGGCACTTCCACATAACTGATGGCGCCGCCCGGAGAAAGCCTCTGGAATTCCGCTTCCTTGGAAAGCTTGGAGAACGCGTCGATTTCTTCGGTCACGTGGATGTGATAACTGTTCGTGATGTAGTTCTTGTCCGTGACATGGGGAATCTTGCCGAAACGCTTTTGCAAGGCTTTCGCGAACTTGTAAGTCGTACTTTCGAGAGGCGTCCCATAGACGGAATAGTCGATATTTTCTGCCGCTTTCCAAGCCGCGCAAGAATCGTTCAGAAGCTGCATCACTTTTAACCCGAAAGCTTCGCCCTCCGGACTCGTGTGCGAAACGCCTTTCATATAATAAACGCATTCCGCAAGACCCGCATAACCGAGCGAAATGGTGGAATAGCCGTCGAAAAGCAGGCGATCGATGACTTCGCCCGACTTCAGCCGAGCAAGAGCGCCGTCCTGCCAAAGAATCGGAGCGACATCCGAAGGCGTGCCCAGCAAGCGTTCATGGCGCAAGCGCAACGCCCTGTGGCAAAGCTCCAACCGGGATTTCATGATTTCCCAGAATTTTTGTTCATCGCCACCCGAAGAACAGGCCGCATCCACCAAATTGATGGTCACAACTCCCTGATTGAAGCGCCCGTAATACCGATGCTTTCCCTCTACATAATTTTGGGCATTGCTGAGATTTCCCTTGCCCGCATCCGTAAAGCGATCCGGCGTCAGAAAAGAACGGCAACCCATGCACGGGTAGCAATCCCCTTTCAAGGAAAGCGCCACTTTTTCGGAAATGTAATCCGGAACCATCCGGCGAGCAGTACATTCGGCAGCCAGTTTGGTCAAGTAAAAATACGGCGTTCCTTCTTCCATATTGTCGTCTTGCAATACGTAAATCAATTTCGGGAAAGCCGGCGTGATATAAAAACCGAGATTGTCCTTGACTCCCAAAATTCTCTGTTTCAGCATGACTTCGATGATGAGAGCCAAGTCGTCGCGAATTTGCCCTTCGGGAACTTCGTGCAAGTAAAGGAAGACCGTAACAAAAGGAGCCTGACCATTTGTGGATTGCAGCGTAATCAGCTGATACTGAATCGTCTGGCAGCCGGATTCCACTTCTTTGCGGACTTCATCTTCCACGATTTTTTTCAATTTGTCTTCGGCAACGACAACCCCCGCTTCGGCAAACTCTTCACGGAGCCGCTTGGAAATTTTCTGCCGACTGATATCCACATAGCGCGCCAAATGGGACATGGTAATCGTCTGACCGCCATACTGGCTCGAAGCCACCTGTGCGACAATCTGCGAAGCCACCGTGCAAGCGGTGTTAAAACTTTTGGGCGAATCGATGTGCGTACCGCTGATGCAAGTACCGTTGTCCAGCATATCCCCCAGATTCACCAGACAGCAGTTGTGCATGTGCTGCGCAAAATAATCCGCATCGTGAAAATGAATCAGGCCGTTCTTATGCGCAGAAACCACATCTTCGGGGAGCAGGTAACGACCGGTGTAGTAACGGCTCCATTCGCCCGCCATATAGTCGCGCTGCACCGAAAGCACCGTCGGATTCTTGTTGGAGTTTTCCTGCTTGACTTCCTCGTTGTCCCGCTCGACGATGCCCGAAATTTTCTGGTCGATATTGCTCATCTTGCGGAGCTCGTTGTGCTTATAACGGTATGTGATATACAAGCGAGCCACATTATAGCGTCCCGTGGACATCAGGAAATTTTCCACCTTGTCCTGAATTTCTTCCACGGAAAGATCCCGGCTCGCATTGCGCGCATCCTTTTCGATGCCGGAAACAATCGTCGCAATCTGTTCCTCGGTCAATTTGTCCGAAAGGATTCCTTCTTCTTGATTCGCTTTCCGAATCGCATTCGCAATTTTTTCCCCGTCAAAAGCCACGCGTTCACCGGAACGCTTCATGATGTAGAGCTGCTGGGCTTCCACATCCATATTTCCATCTAATCTCTCGTCATAGACCATATCTCATCCTTTGTGATTTGTTGAATTGCATATTAGCAAAAAAAACGGACCAGCTGTGCTAGTCCGTTCCAAAATCCACAACATATTGTGTTTTCAACAGGTTATCCACTACAATATGTGTTTATCCTCACAAAAAGGAGCCTACGTCAAAACAGGCGAAAAGAAGCTCTTTTCGCCCGAATTTAACCCTATTTTGAAAATTACAGGCCTTTTTTGAATTTTTTCAGCATCGACGAGAGCTTGTTCTGCGTCTGAACGTTCGGCTTGCTCTTGGGATTGGCTCCACCCAGACGCGCCTTCAAATCGGCAATGGTCGCATGCGGACGAATGCCGACTTCACGACGCGGAGGACGCCCGCCACGCTGGTTGCGCGCATTCCGACCCGCACCGGCAACGCCATCCGTCTGTTCCTGCTTCATCGACAGGCTAATGCGTTTTTGCCCCGCATCCACGCCGAGAATCCGCACCTTGACCACATCGCCCACGGTGAGAACCGTTTTGGCGTCGTCCACAAACTTGTCGCTGATTTCAGAAACGTGCACCAGACCATCCTGATGAACGCCGATATCGACAAACGCTCCGAAATTCGCCACATTCGTGACCACGCCTTCCATCCAGCTGCCGGTCACAAGATCGTTGATGCTCTTGATGTTGTCGTTGAATTTGGCATAGCGGAATTCCTTACGCGGATCGCGACTCGGCTTTTCGAGTTCGGCAAAGATGTCTTCCAAAGTATGCTTGCCGACCGTGTCCGAAAGGAATTCTTCCAAAGAAAGCGACTTGATGGCGCTGGCATTGCCGACCAGATCTTTGACCGGAACGCCCGCTTTAGCGGCCATCTTCTCGACCAAGCCGTAGTTTTCCGGGTGAACCGCACTGCAATCCAGCGGGTTTTCCGCTCCCGGAATGCGCAAAAAGCCTGCGGACTGTTCATAAGCCTTCGGACCAAAGCCCTTGACCTTGAGCACCTCTTCGCGGCTGTTGAACGCCCCGTTTTCTTCCCGATATTTGACCACGTTTTCCGCCAAAGCCGAAGAAACGCCAGCGACATGGGTCAAAAGCGGAGCACTTGCCGTATTCAAATCCACGCCGACCATGTTCACGCAGCTTTCCACCACTTCGTCCAGACGCTTCTTGAGTTCGCGCTGGTTCACATCATGCTGGTATTGCCCGACGCCAATGGACTGCGGATCGACTTTCACCAGTTCCGCCAGCGGATCCTGCAAACGACGACCGATGGAAATCGCGCCGCGGGTCGTCACGTCTTCGTTCGGGAATTCCTGAATGGCGAGCGGACTTGCGGAATAGACAGACGCGCCCGCTTCCGAAACGATCACACGAGCCGGCTTCTTGCCCTTGAACTTGTGCGACATGTCCGCCACAAAAGCGTCCGTTTCACGGCTGGCCGTGCCGTTGCCGATAGCAATCAAATCGACTTCGTATTTTTCGACCAGCGCGGCAATATAATCGCCCGCTTCGGCGACACGCTTCTGCGGTTCGTGAGGGAAGATTACGCCGTGATCCATAAACTTGCCGTTCTTGTCCAAAACGGCCACTTTGCAACCCGTGCGGAAACCCGGATCCAAAGCCAGAACCGCCTTGTGCCCAGCCGGAGGTGCCAGCAGAACGTCTTGCAGGTTTTTGCTGAACACCTTGAACGCTTCTTCTTCGGCTTTGTCCTTCAAGAGCAAGCGGACTTCGCTTTCGAGGCTCGCCTTGAGCAAGCGTTCCCACGCGTCCTTGCACATTTCTTCCAAATACGGTTTCCAGACGCTCTCGTTCCGAATCACCTGACTCTGCAAATACGAAACAAATTCCGCATCCGGCATATCGATGGAAAGCCGGAGGACCTTCTCTTTTTCGCCACGGCGCAAAGCGAGCATTCGATGGCTCGGGATTTTCGAAACCGCTTCCGAAAAGTCGTAGTAGTTCTTGAACTTGGTTTCCTGCTTTTCAAATTCCTTGCGGACCTTGGACACCATAAGGCCCTGCTTTTCAATCTGCGCACGCAAATACTGGCGATAGGTCGCGTTGTCCGCCAGCTCTTCCGCCAAGATGTCGCAAGCTCCGTTGATGGCCGCCTTCGGATCGGCGAGTCCCTTTTCTTCGGAACAATAGATAAGCCCGATGGTTTCCGGCGTATTGTCCGTTTCTTCCTGAGCCATGATGATGCGGGCCAGCGGTTCCAGACCGCATTCCTTGGCGATAGTCGCCCGCGTACGCTTCTTCGGTTTGTAGGGAGCGTAAAGGTCTTCCAAAAGCGTCTTGTCCTTGCAAGCCTCGATCTGCCCCTTCAATTCCGGAGTCAGCTTGCCCTGTTCTTCGATGCTTTTTAAAATCGTCGTTTTCCGTTCTTCGATTTCCTGCAAGTATTCACGGCGGTGCTGAATATCGCGCAGTTCAATTTCATTCAAAGTTCCCGTCTGGTCTTTGCGGTAACGGGCGATAAAAGGAATGGTTCCGCCCTGATCCATCAGTTCCAGTGCCTTGGCAATGCGCCATTCTTCAATGTTCAATTCTTCGGAAATAATTTGCGAAAAATTCATATATCCTTTCCTTCATAGAGTCTTGTGGGACACAATTTAAAATCTTTCCCGCTTAAAACGGGAAAAACAAAGGTAAAACAAAAGTCATAACGACACCCATGGCGATTTGCAAAGGACCCCCGATTTTCAGGTAATCCCGGAAAACATAACGTCCAGCGTTCATCACCAGGGCATTCGGAGGAGTCGAAAAGGGCGAAATGAAACAGCAACTGGCAGAGACGGTCACCGCAAACAGGAACGGATACGGACTCACGCCGAGTCCAGCTGCCGCACTCATCGCAATCGGCGCCAAAAGCACCGCCGTCGCCGTATTGCTGATGAATATCGTCACCAAGGACGTCGTGTAATAAATGCCCGCAAGGAGCGCATAAGGTCCAAGAGCCCCAAGGTTTTCGGCAAGTTCCTTCGCAATCATTCCCGAAATCCCGGTCTTTTCCAGAGCCGTGGACATGGGAAGCATCGCTGCAATCAGAACCGTGCTTTCCCAGTTGATAGAACTGTAAGCGTCCTCCACATTGCGAAAACAGCCGGAGAGAATCATCAGCAACGCCGCGATAAAAACCGCCGCCACCGGAGGCACCGCATTGGAAACCATCAGAATGACCATCAAAAGGAGAATCGCCGCTGCAAACGGCATTTTATGATCCAGGGGAACGGACTCCGCCAGTTCCAGCGGCTCGCCGAGTACAACCCATTCCGAATTGGAAGCCGACAGCTTGCGGATATTTTCCCAAGCGCCTTGCACCAAAAGCGTGTCCCGAGATTCCAAGTGCACGTCCTTCAAATCGTGCAAAATGTAGGCCCCCTTGCGCTGGATTCCCAGAACATTCACCCCGAACTGCGCCCGAAAATTCGTTTCAAGAACGTTCCTGTTCACCAAAGAGGAATCCGGCATAAGAAGCACTTCAGCAATTCCCCAGTTCCTAAAATGCAGCGGAGAACCCGTTTCGCCCGCCGAAATCACAGGCGCACGCATTTCCTCGGCAAATTTTTTCACATCCGCCGAATCCCCCAGAACAAACAAGATGTCCCCGCCCATCGACACGCTGCTCGGCCCCGCCAACATCCGAGCGTTGGTTCCAAAAAACTTGCCGCGTCCCGGTCGCTCGATTTCTATCACCGTCAGATTATACGTATTCGGCAATTTCAAATCGGCAAAAGACCTGCCGACAATCGGCGAATCGTTCTGCACACGAACCCGCGTTACGTTGCGGGAAAGGCTGTATTCTTCGGTCAGTTCCCTCAAGGACTTGAAATGCGCCTCTCTTTCTTTCTGCACGTCCTTTTTTTTGCAAAGGAGGCGAGATGCCGGAAACATGGCGGCAATCATCAGCAAAAGGACAAAAAAGCCAATCGGCGTGAATGAAAAAAGCTTCAACGCCGGGTAGCCCGCTTTGACAAGGGCGTCGCTCACCACCATATTCGGCGGCGTTCCAATCAGCGTCATCAATCCGCCAAGGCTACAGCCAAAAGCCATCGGCATCAAAAAGCGCTTCGGGCCCGAGCGGGTGCCTGCCGAAACGCTCATCACAATCGGAAGCATCAAAGCGGCGGTTCCCGTAATGCCGACAAAAGCTCCGATAAAGCCCGTCACCAGCATGATCGCCACAAAAAGCACATCCTCGTTTTTGCCGACGACCTTGACGATTTTCTGTCCCGCAACGCGGGCAAGCCCCGTGCGAAAAACGGCTCCGCCCACAATAAACAGCCCGAGCATCATCAAAACAATCGAATTGGAAAAACCGGCCAGCGCCTCCTCTACCGAAACCACCCCAAAAACCATCAGCAGAACGAGCGACACCAACGCCACGATATCCGAGCGGATTTTCCCCTGCACAAAAAAGAACATGGAAAAAGCCAAAATGACAAGGGTTACGACCAGCGAAAACATAGCGGCGAAAAGATAGAAAAGTTCATCCTCGAAAAAGCGAAAAGAAAAATGATTTGGCGAGCCTCGATCGTCCGTCCTTCAACAGGCTCACTCATCACGATTGGCCCTTTTCCGAACGCTAAAAGGGCGTAACGATTATCCTTCCCATTCTTTTTCCGGCTTCATTTCATTCTCAAAAGCTCTTCGATGGCATTTTTGAAGCGCATTTTTTGGGACTTATATACAAAACTCCACCCGATTTGCTTGCCCTTCGACAGGCTCAGGGACCGGTTAGGAGTTAGGAGTTGGGAGTTGGGAGTTGGGAGTTGGGAGTTGGAACTGAAAACTAATAACTAAATTGTCCCTGCAAGGGACAATTCGTCTAAGGGAACAAGTTCCCAAGGCTCATGGGGCGCTGCACAATTCGCCTAAAGGAAGCGAAGCTTCCAAGGCTCATGGGTAAGCGAGTACCTCGCAGTCTGCGAGAAGAAATTTCCCTTGTGAAAAAGAAATCCACGCTTTGAAAAAAAATTATTTGTGAGAATTTGGAGGAAGATTGTATATAATTCCCCATTTTTTGCTATTATAATTTCGCAAAACAAAGGTATTCTATGTCCGATTGTATTTTTTGTAAAATCATCCATGGCGAAATTCCCTCCACTAAAATCTACGAAGACGACGAATTTTACGCCTTCAAAGATTTGAACCCGCAAGCTCCCGTCCATTTTCTGGTCGTTCCCAAAAAGCATATCACCAGTCTGATGGAACTCGAAGAATCCGATTCCCCGCTGATGGGACGCTTGCTTTACCGTGCACAGCTTTTAGCAAAACAAGAAGGCCTTGGCGAAGGCGGAGCCCGTTTCGTATTCAACTGCAAAGGCGACGCCGGACAAACCGTCTGGCATATTCATTGCCACGTCCTCGGCGGCAAAAGGCTCGACGACGGTTTCGGAGCGAAATAATTGCTAAAACGGGCAAAAGTCATTATTCTGCACAGGATGCCTTACAGCGATTCTTCGCTGATTGTCAAAGGATTCTGTTCCGATTTTGGCGTGCAATCCTTCCTTGTCAAAAGTGCCAAAAGCAAAAATTGCCCGTTTAAAAGCTCCCTGGATCCCCTTGCCGAAAGCGAAATCGTCTTTCACGATTCCGGGAAAAGCGATTTGCATTTCATTCGCGAAGCGAGCCTTATCGACTGGTTTCCCCATTTGCGGAAGGACTTGGAAAAAAACGCCATGGCGGAAGTCATCGCCGAAATCCTTTTGCGCTATTTGTCGGCAGGCCCCTCTCAAGAGCTGGTCTTCCGCTACACGGAAAAAGCCCTGCAAATTCTGGACCGCGGAGAAAAGCCGCAAGAAACCCTTGTCCGTTGGATGTGGCACGTCGCCGACTGCGAAGGCTACGCCCTTTCCCTCCATGAATGCGTCCGTTGCGGAGCCGAAATTCAAAATTTCCCCGCGGATTTCCTGTTTGAAAACGGCGGAGCCCTCTGCCAAAACTGCCTAGGCGTCCTCCAGCCGGAGCATTCCCCGGAATTTCTGGCAGACATTGCCCGGCTCTCCACTCGGGAACAATTGCACAATCCGCGGTTCCTCGAATGCGAATTTTTCAAATACCTGAAAAATCATCTCGGCGAAAACCGGGAAGTCAAATCTTACCATTGGTTGCAAGAGGTCAGAAATTATGCTTTCAGCAAAACAGATTCTTGAATGCAAGGGCAAACGGAAAATCGCCCAAATCACCACATACGACTTTGGCTTTGCTCAAATTGCCGAAGCTGCGGGAATCGACCAGATTCTCGTCGGCGACAGCCTTGCCAACACCATGCTCGGCTACAAAAGCACGCAATCCGTGGGAATGCCCGAGATGCTCATTTTTGTTTCCGCAGTAGTCCGCGGTGCTCCCAACACCCACGTCGTCGCCGATATGCCTTTTCAAAGCGACAGCGATCCGAAAACAGCATTGGAAAACGCCAAACGCTTTATCGATGTGGGAGCGTCTTCTGTCAAACTTGAAGGTTACAAGCCGGAAATCATCGAAACCCTTCTCCAGAACGGCATTGAAGTCTGCGGGCATCTGGGACTTTTGCCGCAGACCGCGACCAGTTTCAAACAAGTGGGCAAAACCGAAGAAGAAGCTGGGCGGATTCTGAAAGAAGCCGTAGCGCTTTCCGAAATGGGCGTTTACGAAATGGTCCTGGAGCACATTCCCGAAGCCTTGGGAAAACAGATAACCCAAGCCGTGAAGTCCATCACTATCGGCATCGGCGGCGGTTCGCATACCGACGGGCACGTTACCGTTCTACACGATGCCCTTGGCATCCATGCGGGCAAAATTCCTCCGTTCGCCACCCGGTTCTGCAATCTCTACGAGACAGCCAAAAAAGGAATCGAAGCCTACATCGACTTTGTGCGCAAAGAATCCCTGTAGCATTTTTTTCCAAGTAACGGGCATCGCTGCGAAAAAAAAATTGAAAAAGTGTTGATATTTTGTGTAAATCAAGTTATTTTGTAATTATAGTTATCAACATCAAAAAAAAGGAACAAAAATATGGCACCTAAAACCACGAAGACTACCAAAAAAGCGGCTCCGGCAACAAAGACTGCAGCTAAAAAAACAGTCGCCAAGGCTGCAAAGTCGGCAGCAAAAACGGCAAAGGCTCCAGCTGCCAAAGCAGCGCCGGCAAAGAAAGCTGCCGCTGCGAAAAAGCCCGTAGCGAAAAAAGCGGCCCCGAAAAAGGCCGTCGCCAAGGCAAAACCGGTGGTAAAAGCGGCTTCCAAGACCACTAAAGCTGTCAAAGCAGTCAAGCCGGCAACAAAGAAAGTCGCCGTGGCGAAAAAGACCGTAGCGAAAAAAGTGGCTCCGAAAAAGACCGCCACCAAAAAAGCCAAGTAATTTTTCCATTCTCTCTTTGTGCAAAAGAAAGGTTCGGATTCATCCGAGCCTTTCTTTTTTGGGAGGAGCCTTCCAGCCGATTTATTGGGAAGTGGTTAGGGGGTAGTGCGCTTCGATAACCGGTTGCTGCCCTTCGACAGGCTCAGGGACCGGTTAAGAGTTGGGAGTTGGGACTGATAACAGATAACCGAGTTTCCCCTTGCGAAAGAAAAAGCCCCGTTTGAAAAAATTCCCCCTTCTCGCTATGGCGCAATATCCAATTCCACCCCACAAAACCAAAACTTCCTACCACAAAGCGTGGCGGGGGATAGGGTGAAGGAAAAAGGGGCCGCCCATGAAGTCTTAAGAGTTTTACTCTTTTAGACGAATTGTCCCTGGAAGGGAGCCTTCGCAAAAGCGTGCAAGGCGAATGTTGCGCCGCAAGCTTGCTTGCAGGCATTACTGAGCCGCCGCCGCCGCGGACGCAACGCGTCAACTTGGAAGCCCCCTTATCCCTTCCGCCCGCTGGCCTATAAGGCATCCCTGAAACTCGGAATCTCTGATTCCGTAGTTGAAGTATCCCTGAAAGGGACAATTCGCCTAAAGGAAGCGGAGCTTCCAAGGCTCATGGGCGTAGGCGAGCACCTCGCAGTCTGCGAGAAGAAATTTTCCTTGTGAAAAAGAAATTCCTGTATTGAAAAAAAGAGTTCCACTTTGCGAAAAAGATGTTCACACTTTGAAAAATTTTTAATTGAGAGTATTTGGTGGAAGATTGTCCATAATTCCCAAATTTTTCATCGCGGCTATTTGGTGGAGAATCGCCCCCCCCCTTTTTTGCTCTGCCGAGATGCTTCCACAAATACTCTCCTTAGCTTTCCGCGTCACTTTTCTACATTATTTCTATGATTTCCGAAAACGACTTGAAAGAAATAGAATCCCTGGGACTTGAAGAAAAGATTTCCCGGGTAAACAGCTTGCTCGAAAACAAAGAAAATCCGAAAGCCTTTGAACTCGCCCTTTTTCTCGCACTCAAAATGGCGCAAGAAATCAAAACGGGCAAGGAACTCGGCAGCGAATCGGGAAAGATCGTCGCCGCTTGGATGCAAAAATATTCCGCGGAATTGGTAGAAGAAGCGATTCCTTTGGCAAAACAGTTCTTTACAAATCCGGAACAGATTGCCGCCCGCATTCGCGAAGGACTTTTAAAACAAGATGCCTAATCCCCTAAAAATTCTACCCGCTTCCGTGGATATCGGCAGCAACTCGACAATCCTTCTGATTGCCGACTTTGAAAAAGACGACAGCGGCAAAGAAATCCTGCTACCCAAAATCCAAAAAGTGGAAATCTGCCGACTCGGTGAAGACATTTACAATGCGCAAAAAATTTCTAAAGCCCGGCTCGAGGAACTTTCCCGCATTCTTTCGTCTTTCCGTTCCACCGCCCACGCTCTTGGGGCAGAAATCAAAGCCTGCGCGATGACCGAAGCCGCACGTAAAGCGGAAAACGGCGAAGAATTGATGGCGGCAGTCGAAAAAGCCCTTTGGATCAACCCCCGAATCATCTCCGGCGAAGAAGAAGCCGCCTACACATTCCGAGCGGTCGAAGAATGGCACGGCAAAGACATCGTGACCGTAGATATTGGCGGCGGATCAACCGAAGTTTCAGACGGAAAAAAAGCCGTATCTGTTCCCATCGGTTCCCTCTTCCTCTTCAAAAAAATGGGAGTCATTCCCGGCCCGGAATACAAAAAATGGGAAAAGGAAGTTCTCAAGGGCAACCCTCTGCGACCTTATGCCAAAAAGCCCATCTATCTTGTCGGAGGAACGGCGACCGCTCTCGCCATGGTATTTTTGAATCAGCCCGAATTCAACTTCAAGGCAATCGAAGGGCTGGAAATGAATCTGGAAGATTTGGAAAAAGTCATCACCAAAATTTCCAACGTTTCCAAAGAACTCCGGGGAAGTATGCCCGGACTGGAAAAAGGGCGCAGCGACGTGATTATCTGCGGGCTTTTCTGGCTCAGGAGCCTGCTCTCCCGACTGCACGCCGAAAGTTTTCGAATCAGCACTGCGGGACTTCGCTTTGGGCTTCTATATCCCGAAAAACAAGAGCCAAATCAAGGAATTTAAATGCGCATCAACAAATTTCTCTCTTTATGCGGAGTCGCCAGCCGCCGGGCTTCCGATGAAATCATTTTGCAGGGACGGGTTTCCGTCAATGGAACCGTTCTAAACCAGCCGGGCTTTTCCGTTTCCGAATCCGACGACGTGCGAGTGGACGGGCGGAAAGTCCAGCTGCCGGCCAAAACCAAAATCATCCTTTTTCACAAACCCGCAGGCTGCGTCTGCTCGGCTCACGATCCGCAAGGACGCACGACCGTTTACGACTATTTGCCCTCGGCCTTTCGCTCCATGAAATACATCGGACGTCTGGATTTGCAAAGCCGCGGGCTGCTTCTGTTTACCGACGACGGCGATTTGCTCTACAAACTGACGCATCCGAAATTTGAAATTCCCCGCAGTTACTATGTATGGACAACGCACCCCCTTTCCCGCAGCGACGCCCAACGTCTTGTCGATGGCGTAGAAATCGGAGAAAACGAGCGGGGCGTTATGGAACACGGTCACGCTGAAGAAATTTTCTTTGACGAAGGCTTTGTGGAAATGGTCCTATGCGAAGGGAAAAACCGCGAAATCCGAAGGATGCTCGAAGCGGTCGGCTACACCATCCGCGATTTGAAGCGAGTCACATACGCCGGAATCTCCCTGGGGAATTTGCCCACCGGCGAATTTCGCGAACTCACCCCAGCCGAAGAGAAATCGCTCCGTAAATCCGTACAAGACCTCGGAGCGCAAGAATGAAACGAACCATTTTCATCGGCGACGTGCACGGCTGCCACGACGAAATGATGAAAATGCTCGACGCGGTGCGCTTTAGCCCGGAAGACGACGAAATCTATTTTACAGGCGACCTTATCGGCAAAGGACCGAACGCCCTAAAAACCGTCCAGACCGTAGAGCAGAACCATTTCAAAAGCGTTTTGGGAAACTGGGAAGCGCATCTGCTGAAATACATCAGCGTTCCGCAGGAACTTTGGACGGACAAAATAAAACGCTTCTTCGATTCTTTGGAAGATCCGTTCTGGATTGCCAATGCTGTCAAAAAATGGCCTTTATGGTATGATACGCCTCAAGCACTCCTTGTCCACGCGGGACTCGAACCCGGCAAACAGCGTCTAGAGGACATGAATCCCAACGTGCTGCTTTCGATTCGCTCCTGGAGCGGTTCCGCCGAAGAGATGAAATCCCCGGCCAACCCTGCCTGGTTTGAATGCGTCACCTGGTCCAAACCGATTGTTTTTGGGCATTGGGCGGCGAAAGGACTCGTCGATATTCCCGGTTTCCACGGACTGGATTCCGGCTGCGTCTATGGCAAAAAACTCTCCGCCTACTGCATCGAAGAAAACAAGCTTTACCAAATTCCAGCCGCCAGAATCTATTCGCCCATCAAAGCCGGCAAATCTTAAAAGCCGAAGTGGATTCCCCCAACACAGCCCCACTAAAATTGTAAATTGGTTTCACTATGACAGCTCAAGAACTTTTCGACCGTCTCAAAACCGTCCAGCCCGGCTCCGTTCTCTGCAATTACACCTTGGAGCATTGCCAAAAGCTGGTTCCCCTCATCAACGAAATCAACGAACTGAAAAAAGAACGCCGCGCGGTTATCCTTGCCCACAGCTACGTCGCTCCCGAAATCATTTTAGGCGTTGCCGACTACGATGGCGACAGTTTCAAGCTCAGCCAGGATGCCACCAAAGTTCAAGCCGACATGATTGTCTTTGCCGCAGTCCGCTTTATGGGAGAAACCGCCAAAATTCTGAACCCGACCAAAGACGTCTATATTCCCGGCCCGCTTTCCGGTTGCAGCCTCGCCGACAGCATCACCGGGGAAGAAGTGCGCAAGCTCCGCGAAAAATACCCGGACCACACCTTCGCCTGCTACATCAACACGACCGCCGATGTCAAAGCGGAATGCGACGTCTGCGTCACCAGTTCCAACGTCTATAAAATCATCGCCAACCTGCCAAACGATAAAATCGTTTTTGTACCGGACCGCCTCATGGGCAAAAACCTGCAAGAAATGCTCCGCAAAAATGGCATTCAAAAAGAAATCGTCCTGTATTCCGGCTGCTGCTACGTCCACGAAAAATACGACCCGGAACTCATCCGATTTTTCCGCGAACAAAATCCCGGGCTACGCGTCGTCAGCCACCCAGAATGCCATCCGGGAATCGCCCTGCTCAGCGATTATGTCGGCAGCACCGGACAAATGGTTTCCTACATCAAAGAACAGCCCAAAGACACGCCGATCCTGCTCCTCACCGAATGCGGACTCAACGCGCGGATGCAATACGAATTTCCCGACAAGACTTTCATCGGCAGCTGCAGCATGTGCAAATACATGAAATCGAATTCGCTCGAAAACATTCTGGAAACATTGCGCCACCCGGAAGCGGCAACCAAAGTGGAACTTCCCGAAGAGACCATGCACCGCGCCAAGCATTGCATCGACGAAATGTTCCGATACGCAGCCATGTAGGGGAACCGATGCGCAAGGCCTTCCTTCTTTTTGCAGTCGCTGTTTGGACTTCGCTCTGCTTTGCCGAAAGCCACGAAAAAATCATTTGGCATCGCAGTTACTTCATCTCCATCGGGCTGGACGCGTCCCTTTCCTTGGGCGGCGACCTCGACGGAAAAGGCTATATGAAATCGGACGGGGACGAGGGAATTTTCATTCCCTCCATCGGCTCCTTTCCTCTGCCGCTCGCCGAAATCGGCGTCAATTTCAACCAGCACACCGTCGCCGTTTCCTTCGGAATGTGGAATATCGACGTCAATTACGGCAAAGGCTCCGATTACGAAACCGGCAACGACGCCAACTACTGGCGATTTGCCGCCGAATACCGCTACTATTTCTTCTGGCCCGAAGATTTTCAAATCGGACCCGGCCTGGCCTATTCCTTTTCCCGCCTCTCCGTTCACGATGCAGCCATCGGCATGGACAAATACTCAGGAGAATTTCGCGAATCCGCCGTCTTTGCCGCCAACGCCTTCGCCCTTTCCGCCAATATGCGCTACAAAATTCGCCCGTTCGGCATGGACATCGCCGTCCGTTACCGCCCGCACTTCATCCGCAGCGTGAGCACAAGCTCCAGTGGATACAATGACCTTTCCGAAACCCTGTGGCACCATAGCCTAGAAATCGGCGGACGCGTCTTCTACGAATTTTAACCGTTCTGTTTTTCTTTGGGCGTTCCCCGCCAAGCGGGGCGCTCCCTAGCGTTATCGCCGCGCATTCTTTTGCAAAATCCTTCGCGAAGCGCGGCGTCCGTTCAGCCAAATTCAAGAATTTGTCCGAACCCATCCGGGCGTCGGTCGCTAACGCAAGAATCTTGCTTGGTTAGTTGGGAGAAATGGCAGTCTCCTACGAAGCTCCCTGAAAGGAACAATTCGCCTAAAGGAAGCTGAGCTTCCAAGGCTCATGGAGCTTTGCATCCCTGAAACTTGGCATCTCCGATGCCATAGTTGAACGATTAGGTAGTCAGCCCTTAAAAAGTCACTTTGCGAACGTAAGATAAGGACGTTCGCATTTTTTGTTCATTCCGTTCCACAGAAGGCAAAAACAGTATAGCCATTCCAACAGAACAAAAAAGCGTCTCATAGCCCTCTTGAAGTTGAACGCCGCTGCTGCAAGCTTTGCGTTGAGCATGTCGCCAAAGATTCCTTTGTAGAAGTTGCGACCCATGCGGTGGTCGCTTTTCAGGTGGCCGTTGATAGGCTCGATGCCAGCCCTCTTGCAAAAAAGCTTGTGAGCCTTTTTCTTCTGGTAGTAAGTCGCGTTTTTCTTCGGGACGTC
>NZ_FUWU01000023.1:0-38553 GCF_900167415.1 Fibrobacter intestinalis
GATCGTGATACCGGACGTCCCGAAGAAAAACGCGACTTACTACCAGAAGAAAAAGGCTCACAAGCTTTTTTGCAAGAGGGCAGGCATCGAGCCTATCAACGGCCACCTGAAAAGCGACCACCGTATGGGCAGAAATTTCTACAAGGGAATCTTTGGCGACATACTCAACGCAAAGCTTGCAGCAGCAGCGTTCAACTTCAAGAGGGCCATGAGGCGCTTTTTTGCCCTGTTGGAATGGCTATACTGTTTTTGCCTTCTGTGGAACGGAATGAACAAAAAATGCGAACGTCCTTATCTTGCGTTCGCAAAGTGACTTTTTAAGGGCTGACTATATAGTCGTTTCAAAAAATCCTTTGAATTTGTTTCAGGAGCGTTTGCAAAATTTCCCATCTGCACATTTTGTAGCTTTTGACTTTTCTCCGTTTGGGTTATCTCTAAAAATCGTGCATGGTGTATAATCCCTTTCAAAAAACTATATTCTCTCTTGTGTTTAGCTTGATGCGTTATCTTATTTTTGAAGCTTTTCGCGGTTGGAAAGAACACCGGACTGTTGTATTTCCGTCCTTGGTGACGATTTTTCTCTGCGCCGTTCTTTTGGGGCTTTCGGGCGCTTTTTTGATGGGCGCACATCGCCTTTCTCAGGTGGAAAATCGGCTTTATCGAATCGAAGCTTTTTTGAAAGATCCCGTTTCCGAAGATTCCGCGATGAGTTTGCGCCGGCAGCTGCTGATGGTGAAGCAATTTGAATCTGTCGATTACAAAAGCCCAGACGCTGCGATGGAAGATTTTAAAACGCGGTTTTCGGGAGACATGCTGGACCTGGTGACGGCAAATCCACTTCCGGCTTCTTTCATTTTCACTTTGTCCCCGCGTTATCAGGAACCGGTCATTTTACATGAATTAGTGAACCAGTTGAAAAAAAATCCGGCATTCGATGCGGTGGAATCGCCGACGGCTTTTGTGGACAGGATTGCGGAATGGAAATTCCCTTTGATTTTTTGGCCGATAGCGACGACGGTTCTGATTTTGGTGACGCTTTTTTTGATTATCGGAAATGCGGTGCGTCTTTCGCTTTTTTCGCGCAAGCTTCTGGTAGAAAACATTAAATATGCGGGCGGGTCATCGTTTTTTATTGAATTTCCCTTTTTGCTGGAAGGAGTGATGCAAGGGGTTTTTGCCAGTGGCGCGGCGGTGCTGCTTTTGCTCTTTGCCGAAAAATCGCTTTGCCGTGAGCTTCCGGTTTTAGCGTATTATCTTTCGGGTTTCGGCTATCTGCTGCTTTTGGTTGTGGTGGCGGTGACTTTGGTCTCTGTCTATTCGAGTTACCGGAGCGTTCGGGAATTTCTTCGGCGGGATGCTTTTGAAAAGTAGGCAAATGTTTTCATGAGGTTCCGTTTTTTATTCGTCGTTTTTTGGATTGTTCTTTTGGGAACGGTGCCTTTGTGGGCGGCGAAAAAATCGACAAGTTCGCAGCTCGCCAAGCAACGGGCGGAACTGAAAAATCTGGAAGCGAATCTGGCGAAGCAGCGCAAAAAAGTTCGGCTTTTGGAATCCGAAGAAAAGGGCGTTTTGAACACGATTGCCGTTTTGGACGAGAACTTGAACCGGACCAAGGAATATGTGCAGGTTCTCGCAAAAAATGAATCCACCATGAAGCAGCTCCTTGCGGAAATCGGGCATTCCTTGGATTCTTTGGACAAAGAAATCGCACGGCGCAATCGAGCGATGCAAAAGCGGATTCGCGAATTGTATATCCACGGAGATCGGGGAACGCCGGAAGAAATTCTGGCCATTTTAAAAGGCGAAACCTCGCCGGAGCGACAGATCTATTATGTGAACCGCATTTTGACCGACGACCGCGAAAAAATGGATCGGCTTTCTTGGCTTTTGCGGGAGCGGGCGCTGAAAAAGCGGGAAGCCTCGGGGCGGCTTTCGGAATTGCGCAGTCTGCAATCCAAAAAGACGGCAGAAGAAGAGGGGCTGAAACAGCAAATCCAGACGCAGGGCGCCGTGCTGGCTTCGGTACAAAAAAGCAAAAGTTTGCAGACCAAAGCGATTCAAGAAATTGAACGAAACCAGAAAACAATGCTTTCGCTGATTCGCCAGCTGGAAAAAAAGCGGGAACAGGAATTGGCGCAGGCAAAGAAAAAAAAGAATTCCAAGAAAAAAGTAACAGGGAAAAATGCGCTTCCCCGTATTCCGGTCAAGCCGATCGGCCCGAAATGCTTGCCGCTGAACGGGAGCATCATCGCGGAATACGGCATGCACGAACATCCGGTTCTGCATATTATGACCCGGAATCTGGGCGTTGAAATCCGAGGGAAAAAGGGCGACAAAATTAAAGCGGCGGCAGCGGGAAATGTGGTGATGGTTACGGAAATCGATGGGCGAGGACCTTCCGTTATTATTGAACACGAGGGGGGCGTTTATTCCGTTTATGGACACATGAGCTCTATTCGGGTAAAAGAAGGCGATCGGGTGGGAAATTGCGAAGATATTGGAACTGTCGGCGACCTCGCTTCGTTAAATGGAATTAAATTGTATTTCCAAATTAGCGAAGGAACCGATACCGTCGATCCTTTGAAATGGTTGAAGAAAAAATGACGAAATTCTGCTTACACGGACCTGAATCCCAAAAGGCGGCCCGAAAGCGTTTGGAAAATGCTTACGCCGCCGGACGATTTCCTCAAGCGTTGCTGATAGAAGGCAATCGGGGAATCGGAAAAAAGGCGCTGGCGATAGAAGTCGCCAGAATGCTTTCTTGCACGAATTCGGAACAGGTGCCTTGCGGAATATGTTCGGGCTGTAGTCTGGCGTCGAATCCCGGAAACACTCACGGTTGGATTATCCCTTTGGAAACAGCGGAAGCAAATGCCAAGTCGGCGACAGATGTCAGCGAAAATTCCAAAGCGAAAACCGTAGAAGATATCAAAGCGGGCTATATCGCAAAGATTTTTGAAAATCCCTATTCGGTATCCTATGTTTCTGGCATTGCGCAAATCGCCGTGGAACAGATTCGCGGAATGACTTCGCAGTTCTCGCTGACGAGCGAAAATTCCCGGGTTGTCATTGTGGCGGAAGCGGACAGGATGAATGAATCGGCTGCCAACGCTTTGCTGAAAACGCTGGAAGAAGTTCCGCCCAATACCTATTTTATTCTCACGTCTTCGGCTCCGGGACGTTTGCTCCAGACGATTCGAAGCCGCTGCAATTCTCTGTGTCTGCCCTCGCTTTCCCTTGCCGAAACCGAAGAAATTTCTCGTACGGTCACGGGAGAATCTTTATCGCCCGATGCTTTGGGGATGGCTCTTGGCTCTCCGGGCATGGCGATGTATTACAACAGCGATATCGCCGAAAATGAAACGCGCGCTTTCCAATTTTTAAAGGACAGCGCAGCAGGCAATTATTCGGATTTGTTTTTTGATTTGGACAAGTATTTTGCGAGGGACGCATCCGCTGTGGATTCGGCCATTGTGATGCTGGACTTTGTGGAGTTTCTGGTGGGGGACGCTTTACGGCTTTTGGTGGGGGAAGCGTGCCGCTTGCCCGATCAGCGACAAAATCTGGAGACTTTGGATTTAGGGCGTTTTGGCTCTGTCGCTTTGGAAAAAGCGATTCTGGAAATCGTATCGGCATCGGAAAAAATCGCCAATCGGAAAAATTCGGTGATTGTCGCTCTGCAGACGCTCTCGATTGGACTTTTTGAAGGCTATAAAAAATGAACGACGAGTTGCTGGCAACATCCATCGCGCACCAGTTGCATGTGCCCCATCTGATCGCCCGGATTCTTGTCGCAAGGGGTTGCGGCTCGCTGTCTGCCGCGTATGAACGAATCCATTGTACGCGGGAACATATTTTGAATCCGCTGGACGAAAAAAGACCGATGCGAGGAATGGAAAAGGCTCTGGACTGGATTCTTGCCGCTAGAAAAAGCGGAGGAAAGCTGTGCATCTTTGGGGATTATGATATGGACGGCCTTACGGGAACCGCCCTTTTGAAAAGAGGCCTTTCGGAAATCGGCATTGACGCCTCCTGGCATTTGCCTTGCCGTTTTGGAGTCGGCTCTGGTTATGGACTTTCGACGGACATTGTGGACTTGATGCTGTCGGAAAATGTCCAGCATCTTTTGACGGTTGATACGGGGATTACGGCGGTAGCAGAAATCGAGTATGCCAAATCCAAGGGCATGAATGTCATGGTGATTGATCATCATGAGCCTTCGGGGGATGGTCTTCCGGCGAGCGATGTTCTGCTCGATCCTTGTCAGGACGATTGCCCGTATCCGAACAAGGCTCTTTGTGGCGCGGGTGTTTCGTATAAATTCATCGACGCTTTGTTGAAGCAGGAAAATAAAGGTTCTGCGGACAAATATCTGGATTTGGTGGCTTTGGGAACGCTGGCGGATTTGGTCGAAATGACTCCGGAAAATCGCTACTTGACACGTCGCGGGCTTTCGATGCTTTTGGAAAGTCGCTGGCCCGGAGTGCGCGCACTGTGTCGTCGGCAATTGGAAAATGCGCCCTATGTGGGCGGGCAAGACGTGCTTTTTCGAATCGCGCCATTGATGAACGCTCCCGGACGAATGGACAAACCGGATGTCGCATTGGAACTTCTTCTTTGTGACGATACGTCAAAAGTTTCGTCGATTTTGGATAGGCTTCTCAAATACAATGAATTGCGCAAAAAAACGGAAGCCGATATTTCCAAAGCGGCTGTAGATTGGGTTGAAGAACGTTACGGTTCGGAACTTCCCCCGGTGCTTGTCGTTGATGGTGAATCTTGGCATCCGGGAGTGATAGGCATTGTTGCGGCAAAGGTTGCGCAGACTTTTAATCGTCCTACCGCTGTTTTGACGGTGGAAAACGGCATTGCCCAGGCGTCGGCTCGGGCGATTCCGGGATTCAACTGGCACAAGGCGCTTTTTGATGTCCGCGATCTTTTTTTGCGCTGGGGAGGCCATGCGAACGCCGCGGGATTCAGCTTGCGGGACAAGGATATTCCCACATTGCGGGAACGTCTGGTGACATGGGCGACCAGTCGAAAAGATTCCTGTTCCGGTGAACCTGTGGAAGAACATTCAGAACGGATTGCTGCGGCGTTGAATGAAATCAATGTGGATTTTATGAATGCTTTGCAAAATCTGGAGCCTTTCGGCGGGAAAAATCCTTATCCGGTTTTATTTGCTGAAAATGTACAGGTCGAAAAATTACGGGAATTGCACGGCGGCCATCTGCAATTGAAATTATCGCAGAGCGGCAGCTCGTCCTTTGCGGGCATTGCGTTCGGTATGGCGAAAGCCAAAAAAATCATTGAAGAAAAGCGGAAAAAAATATCTATCGCTTTTGAACCGTCCTGGAACGTGTTCAATGGGCGAAAAAGCATTCAGCTCTTGATCAAAGAGATTTGTTAGGCTGTGAAAAATTTCTGGTCTATTTGCCGGGAGTTCGCAAAATCTGAATCAATTTGTCTTTGCAAATGTCGATTAGAACAAATGCTTCGAACATTCGAGCCTGACGCCATTTTTTTTCATATTGCTCTTCCCAATTGATGGCGACTTCCTGGGGATTTTCTTTTCCCTTTTGCTCTTCGTTCCGATACCAGACTTCCTTGTTGATTTCTTTAATCAAATCCGCCATGTCCGCTGCGGGCTGAAGGGAACCGCGAACAAGCAGATAGGCTCTTAGATTGTCCAGAAGGACTTCGTTACTCGGTTCGGAACTATCTTCTTTGGAAATAATCCAGACGCGGTTCTTGTGGCGTTCTGCAAAGCCCATCAAGCGTTCTTCCACTTTGGCAAGCTCGCCCTTCTTGTATTTGGCTTCGACCGTTTCACGGGGATAGTAGATGGAATCCGGATAGTATTCGATCATGGTTTTTCTAGTGGTAATGCCCGAGGCGGGACTTGAACCCGCACGACCTTGCGGTCAAGGGATTTTAAGTCCCCAGTGTCTACCATTCCACCACCCGGGCAGGTGTGAACGCACTTAATATAGAAAATTGAAAAGCGAAAAGAAGCGTCAAATGGCAAAAAGTGGTCGCCCTTTTCGTTTTTTTTATACAAAAAGGGAAGGTCAAAGGATTAGCGGATCCTTTCTGCGAGAGCGCGCCCTTGAGCAATTCGCTTTGCCATGCCGATGCCGTCAATGCCGTTTCCGCCCATCAGAATTCCGGGGTAAGCCTGTTCGATTCCTTTGTAGGCTTTTTCTCGAAGAGGGGTTTTCTTGTCGTATTGGGGAATCGCATGCTCGTGCCGGGTGATTTCAAAAAGGTCGGGTTCAAAATGCGGAATCTGCATGATGCTTGCGACTTCTTTGCCGACCATTTCCCGGAATTGCCCATCGTTCAGGTTCAGAAATTCCGGATGGCGAAGCCCGCCGACAAAAACGGCGAGAAGCGCTCCCCCTTGCGGTGCGCGATTCTGGAACAGGGACGACATATACAGAATGCCCAGGATGTTTCGCTTTTCCTTGGAGGGCATCAAGGCTCCGAATCCGTTCAGCGGAAGACCTGTCCAATGATTGAAACCGATAGCCGCTTCGGCGACTTTGGCGTAAAGAACCTGCGAGGCGTTGGGAAATTTTTCTTGTGCAAAGGGCAGCGCTTCGAAAACGTGGTCTGCGCCCGCTGTGAAAATCACACGGTCGAAAGGTCCGAAATTTTTTTCGCCGACTTGAATTTGGTATTCTCCGGCGGCAGGGATGACGATCGGATTGGCGTTCATCACAAAGTTCTCTTTGCCGATGTCTTTTTCGAGATGTTCCGCAAGAACGCTGAGTCCGCCTTTGGCTGAGAAAGTTTTCTTGGACGCTTTTTTGTCGCGATCGGTTTTGGGCTGTTTCATTTTGGCGATGGAGCCTCGAATAAAACTGCCATAATCCCTTTCCAGATTATAGAGCTTGGGCAATGCGTATTTGGGAATCATATCGTCCGGAGTGCCAGCGTACACACCGGAAACAAACGGATCAACGGCGTATTCTAGAATGGAATTCCCAAGCCGTCTGCGTACAAATGAAGTCAGATTTTCTTCGGGGTCAGTTCCGCGCGGACGAAATGGCTCTAGAGGCATTCCGAATTTGTCTTTCCAGGAGAAAAGAGGCGTTGCAAGTCCGCTCAAAGGTCCCGTTGGAATGGGGTGCAGTTTGCCGTTTTTTAAAATGAAACGATTGCCGGAAAGTCTTGGAGCCTCTTCGAGCAGATGATGAATATTCAAATCTTCAAAAAGTTCGGTCACTTCGGGAAGGCTGACAACGCCTGTGCTGGGTCCGGTTTCATAAATGAATCCATTTTGGGAAAGCGTCTGCATAACGCCGCCGACATGGGATTTTTTGTCGAAAACAGTGACCGCGTTTCCCGCTTTTTTGGCGTAGAATGCCGCAGAAAGGCCGGTGATGCCGGCTCCGATAATTGCAACCTTTTTCATAGTGCTGCTAAAGTAGAAAAAATGGGTCGCGGTGACCGCAAGCAAAAATTCTGAATGAAAGTTTTGGGATTATATACAATTCTTCACGAAATACCCGCAATTAAATTTAGTTCTCAGTTCCCAGTTCTCAGTTCCAACTCCCAACTTCCAACTCCCAACTTCCAACTCCCAACTTCCAACTCCCAACTTCCAACTCCCAACTTCCAACAAATCCCTAACCCCTAACTCGAGAAATATGGACGAAAATGGAAAAGTTAATTTGTTTGGAAAATCAGATTATCGAAGGCTTGGCGGAATGCTTAAAAGTTTGAATAATAGAATCGAAGGATTGATTTTTGCAAATTCGAGCAAATGTTTATAAGCGGGAGTCGCTATTGCACAATCGGAAATCGTTTGCCAACGTCGCTTCAAATGAAGGAAGGGCGGATTGGCTTGCGATGGCGGGGCTTTGTTGCATTCCAAGTTCGGATTTTAAAAAAAACGCTTGCTGCTTGGAACCGTATTCGGCTGGCTTTCTTTGGCGAAAACCTTTTCGGGAGCGCATTATTTGCTAATTTTGTGGCAAAATTCAAAATCGAGGTTCTTATGACTTTTGAAGAAATGTATGCGCTCGCCTGTCAGCGAAAAAAGGAAATGCCCGAAGGCAAGGGCACGACTGAACTTTTCAAGAAAGGTCCCCATGGAATCGGCAAAAAGCTTGTGGAAGAAGCTGCTGAATCTTGGATGGCCGCTCGATTTGAATCGCATGATGCTCAATGCCTGGAATTGTCTCAGGTGCTTTATTACGTCGCCGTGATGATGGCGGAAAAGGGAATTAAACTCGAAGAGGTGTATGCGAAATTATGATTAAGGTGGCTCTCCCGAACAAAGGAATGCTCTTTGAACCGACTCAGGAGCTTCTTAAAGAATGCGGTTACAAGGCGACAAAGCCGTATAAAACGCTGACCCAGATAGACGCGAAAAATGATATCGAGTTTTTCTTTTTGCGTCCCAGCGATATTCCGATGTATGTCGGGCGCGGTATTATCGACGCGGGCATTACGGGAATCGATTTCAACGCCGAAGCGAAAAGCCCTGCGGTAAAAGTGTTGGATTTGCCTTATGGTGCATCGAAGATGTGCGCGGCGGTTCCGAATGCGAGTCCCGTCCAGACGTTGGAAGATCTCAAGGATGCGACGATTGCGACCAGTTTTCCAAACATCGTGAGCGGCTACTACAAAAAGGACATGAATTTTGTCGTGCTGGAAGGCGCGGTAGAAATTTCCGTGAGCCTAGGGGTCGCCAATGCGATTGTCGATGTCGTGGAAACCGGGACGACATTGAAGCAGGCCGGACTTCGTATTGTCGGCGAACCTCTTTTCCGCAGCAACGCCGCGTTGTTCTGCCATCCGCAAAAGCAGGATTTGGAAGAAGTCCATACGCTGATTCGCCGGATTGAAGGAAAGCTCGTCGCCAAAAATTACATGATGATCGAATACGATTGTCCTTCCGAAATTTTGGATAAGGCGTGCAGCTTGACTCCGGGGCTAGACGCGCCGACGATTTCCAAATTGCATGGACGCGACTGGTATGCGGTCAAGGCGATGGTTCCGCAGGACGAAGCCAACGCGATTATGGATAAACTTTGGGATGCCGGTGCCCGCAGCATTCTGCTCTTTGCCATCAAGTCCGCTCGGATTTAATTCGGATGAGTCCAAAAGAATCTCCAGCTTATTTGGCGCGGCAGCCGATTTTGGATGCGCACCAGAGTATTTTCGCTTATGAACTTTTGTTTCGGGATTCTCCGAACAACAAGGCGGTAATACACAATGGCGTTCGCGAAACGGCGCAGGTCTTGGAAAATGTCTTGAATAACATCGGGCTTTCCAAGTTGGTGGGAAACCACAAGGCATTTATCAATTGCAGCCGAGAAATGCTTTTGGACGGAATTTTCAGTCCATTGGATACGGAGCGTTTTGTCCTTGAAATTTTAGAGAGCGTTTCGGCGGATAAAGAAATCGTTGCTGTCGTGAAAAAATACCATTCCCGCGGATTTGATTTTGCGTTGGACGATGTGGTTTTTGAAAAGGAAAATCTAAAACGCCTGGAGCCGTTTTTTCCTTATGTGAAATATGTCAAGCTGGATTTGATGGAAAATTCTGCCGAAGCTTTGAAAGCGGCGGTGCCTTATTTTAAAAAGCGGGGCATTTTGCTTCTTGCCGAAAAGGTGGAAACCGAAGAGGATTTTCAGGAACGCTTGAAAGACGGCTACGACTATTTTCAAGGTTTTTTCTTTGCGCAGCCCGAAGTGGTTCAGGGCAAACGTCTGGACGGTTCGCTGGCCTTTATTTTGCACTTGCTGCAATTTTTGCGCGGAGAGCCTTCCTTTGCCGATATAGAAAAGGTCTTTTTGCAGCAGAGCGCCCTTTCGAAAAGTCTTGTCCAATACGCCAATTCCCAAAAATCGTTCCGCCGTCGTTCGATAGAAACCGTTCAAGATGCCATCGCCTGGCTGGGGATTCCCCAAATTCAGGATTGGTTGATGCTCTTGCTTTATGCTCAACCGGAAATGGAGCGCTTTGCCCAAGGGACGCCGCTTTTTCAGAATGTTTCGCAACGGGCGCGCTTTGTGGAATCGCTTGCCGAAATCATCGACCCGGACGGTCCTCTTCCCGCACAGGCTTTTATTACGGCGATTATTAGTCGGATGGACGCTCTTGTGAAAGCGCCGATGCCGACGATTCTCGAGGATTTGAAAGTCGATAAGGAAATTACCGGTGCGCTTTTGCACGGCTCCGGGAAATTGGGAACATTGCTGGCTTTGGCGGATGCTGTGGAAAACGATCGCAATGAACGGATTGGAACGCTCTTAAAAAGGCTTTCCCTTTCGGCGCAGAATCTTGCGGACTGCTTGAATGCTGCCTATGGATGGAACAGTCATGGTTGAATCGCCAAGTCTTGAAAAGCTGGTACAGGAATTTGCCGCCCTTCCCGGAATCGGAAAAAAGACCGCTCGCCGATTGGCTTACTTTGTACTGAATCGTCCACGTCAAAATATCGAACCGCTTTCGGCGGCGATTGCGGACGCCTGTGAAAAAGTCAAGCGTTGCAGCCTTTGCCATTCCTTTGCCGAAGAGGATCCTTGTCCGATTTGCCAATCGAGAAGAGGGGCGAAAACCATTTGCGTCGTCGAAAAATTTTCGGACATCTTGCCGTTTGAAAATGCGGGCATTTATCATGGGCTCTATTTCGTTTTGGGAGGAGTCCTTTCTCCGTTAGATGGTATCGGGCCTGAAAATCTGCACATCCCGCAGCTTATTCGTCGTATCGCGTCCGAGGGAATCGAAGAAATCATTTTTGCTTTAGGTTCCAGCCCCGAAGCGGATTCGACAATTCTTTTGATTGACAAACTTCTTTCCGGCAGTCCGGTAAAACGTTCTAATTTGGCTCGGGGCATTCCGATGGGCAGCGAATTGGAATATATTGATGAAGTCACCGTTTTGCGTGCATTTGAATCGAGAACTGGATTATGATGGTAGAAGCGGAATTTATAACGGCAGCGACAAAACCGTCGCAGTTTCCTTCGGATGGACTTCCTCAGATCGCCTTTTTGGGACGTTCCAATGTTGGCAAATCCTCTCTTTTAAACGCGCTTTCCGGGAAAAAGAAGCTCGTCCGGATTAGTTCTAAACCGGGAAAAACCAAGGAAATCAATTTCTTTAAAATCAACCAGGCGTTTTATTTGGTGGACCTTCCGGGCGTTGGCTTTGCCGGCGTGAACTTTGAAAAAGTCCGGGAAATGGAAGTCGGCATCCGATCATATGTGGAAAATGCCAAGGAGCTTCGCGGCATCATTTATTTAATCGATTCGAAAATCGGCCCGCAGCCCATCGACGTGGAAGTCATTGAAAATATTCGTTCTCTTGGCTGCCCCGTACTTCCGGTGATGAGCAAATGCGACAAGGCGAATCAGTCGGAACAGGCCAAAACTCGCAATGCCATTTCTCGGATTTTTGGAAAAGATGTTCGCCCTGTTCGAATCAGCGTTCTCCGTAAAATCGGGCTGGATGAAATCTGGCAGGAAATTCTTTCGTCTGTTGCCGTCGAGGTAAAATGAAAATCCACAGAACACTGGATGATTGGAGTTTTTTTGGCTCGGTGTTCAACAAGCTGGGACGCTGTTTCCTCTCGACCGTTTTTGGAAAACAGTTTTTTCTTTTTCTACAGACGATCCATTCGATTTTTGCAAAAGAACGCAATTTCAACAGGGACTTGCGGCGGATTATTCGACAGGTTTACTTCACTGCGGTTGAAATTTTTCCAGTCCTGTTTGTCGTCGCGGCTCTTGCGGGAACGATTACGATTGTCGAAGCGCTTACGGTAATGCCCCGTGTCGGCTTTTCAAGTTCTTTTGGCGGTTTGATGGTGGCGGTCATTATTCGCGAAGTCGGACCGATTTTGACCGCTTTTTTGATCGCGGGACGCAGCGGCTCGGCACTCACGACGATGATAGGAACCATGGCCATCAATTCCGAAGTGGACGCCCTTTCGACTTTGGGAGTCAATCCCATTCGCTATCTTGTCATGCCCGCGCTCATTGGCGGCGTTATCGCCATGCTGATTTCCAATGTACTGTTTTCCGTGTGCGGAATTTGCTCTGGCTTTTTGATTACGAAATTTTTGATCGCCGTTTCTGGGGAATCGTTGAATTTGAACATCTCTTGGCACTTTTTGTCCGGAGCGATTCTTTCTTCCCTCACTCTAACCGATTTTGTACTGGCAATAGTCAAACCGATTTTTTTCGGAATCATCATTTTTATCAATGCCTGCTATCGTGGGCTCACGATTCGACGGGATATTCGCCAAGTGCCCAAGGCGACCTCCTGTTCGGTCATCTATTCCTTTTTGTATGTGATTGTTGTTGATGTTCTGTTCTCGTTCTTTTACATCTTTGACTATGCGACCCAGATGTCGAGAATTATTTAAGGATTGGGCGTGGAAATGGCTGTGGACATTGCGGAGAAAAGATGAATCAGGGCGAAGCTTTACGGATTGAAAACCTGCATTTTCGCTATCCGGGCGATTCGGAAGACTTGATCGAAGGTTTGAATATGCAACTGGGCCGAGGCGAAATCCTTTGCATTGCGGGCGCTTCCGGCCAGGGTAAAAGCATGCTTCTCCGTTTAATTGCGGGTCTGGAAATGCCTAGCGATGGAGCCATCTATTATTTTGGCGAATATCTTCCCGCCTCTTTGCATTCGGCTTTGGAAGTCGCCGAGCGTGGCGTGGAATTGATTTTCCAGAATGCGGCCTTGATTTCGAACCTGAACGTTCGGGACAACATCTCGATGCCGTTATATTATCATTATCGGGGAACGGACGAAGAAATTGAAGCCCGCGTCAATATGGCTTTGGATTTGATGCGGGTTCGCAGTGTGCAGGATCGTTTCCCGCACATGTTGAGTTCGGGGGTCGCCAAACGTGTCGCTATCGCAAGGGCGTGGGCGATGGACCCGAGGCTTCTTTTGATGGACGAGCCGACATCGGGCCTGGACAATTATAATCGCAATACGCTGATACCATTGATTGACAATATGCAGGCGATGTTCAAAACGTCTTTGATCCTGGTGACGCACGATCTGCTGATTTCTAAGGAGCTGAATGCGGACTTGTGCTTTTTGGAAAATAAAAAACTTTCCAAGCGTTGCAAGTTTGACGAATGGCTTCGTTCGGATTTGCCGATTGCGCAAGAAATGTTTCGCAATCTGCGCGATTTTTTATAAGCGGGAAAATTTTGAAAATGAAAATTTTATTTTTGAAAACGTTGAATCGATAAGGAGATGGCAGGTTGTTAAAACCGGTGCGAAAGATCAACTGGATGGAAATGTCAGGCCTGCTGGTCGGCGTGTTCATTACTTTTGCGCTGATGGTCTTTCTATTTGTCTTTTATGCCCGCTTGACATCGGCCGGGGTCATCGGAGTCGAAGAATATAAACTCTATAGCTTCTTTGAAAAAGCGCAGGGATTGCATCCGGGAACGGAAGTCCAAATCAACGGTGTCCGGGTGGGGCAAGTGTCGAATTTGAATATCGATGCCTCTGGATTGGTCCGCATGGAATTTACCATCCGGAAGGAATTCCAGCCGTGGATTACGGACAAGGCGATGATTTTTGCCATTCGCGACCAGAACGTGATTTCGGAACGCGTCGTGAATATAGACGTTCGCAAGGGCGAAGGAAGGGTCTTGGAAGACGGCGACATGATTACCGGCGGGAAAGCGCAGGACATCGAAACGGTTTTGGAAACGCTGAACGAAGTGCTGGAACGCGTTACGGTTTTGATAGACGCCGCCGATACGCTTGTCGCATTGACCATGGACACCAACACGACAATTGGCGCGCTTCTCGGCTCCAAGCTGGTTTATGAAAAGTTGAACACCCAGCTGGATCGCCTTGACTATTTCTCGTATGAAGGCATTCGGCTTTTAGATGTCCTTTCGGGCGAAGTCCCTCGCATTTTGTACCGTACGGATTCCCTTACCCAGAAGCTTTTCTCCATGACGAACGAAATGGAAAACGTGCCGCAGAAAATCGACAACGCGTTCCTTTCTCTGGATCGCTTCTTTGGACAGATGAATGGGGCCATGGATTCGTTGAACCGGATGGTGGGTGGTGTAAATGGGCTGGTTTCGCAAGGCGAAGAAACGCTTTTGAATGCGGACAACCTGATTGAAGGCGCGTCCAATATGTGGATAATCCGCCGTTCATTGCCCAAGCGGGATTCCGTTCCGTTTGTTGCGGAGGACGTCTGGTGATGCGCCGCCTTTTCGTTGCGATTTGTTTCCTTTCCACTGCGCTCCTTGCCGCCGATTCTCAAAATTTCGCTTTCCGTGCGGACAAGGCTCTACAGGCGGGAAAGTTTGCCAAAGCAAATGGGTTGTACGAACGGGCGCTGCTTTCTTCTCGAAAGGAATCGGACATTGTTTCGGAAGGGCGCATTTTGATTTCGATGGCGATGCTCCGCGTGCAGAGTCTGGATTTGAACATGGCGAAGGATTTGCTGAAGCTGGTTCGTAAATCGGATTTGGATACCAATACGTTGGGCGCCTATTATCTTGCGTGGATGGAACTCTATCTGGAAGAGGAAAATTACGACAAGGTCATCGATATCAAATACTCGCTTTCGGAAAAGTTTTTGAAAGAAATTTCGGGCGGATTGCGAGGAGGCATTTTAAATGTGGCGGCGATGGCGTTTGCAGGAAAGGGAGACGCTCAAAACGCGCGGCTTTATTTGAAAGATGCGGATGACGCTTTGGATGGGGAAGCTCCGGGCAAGATGGCTTTCGCTTCGGCGCGGGTGGCGCATTTGCTGCAGGATGACGCTGCGGATTCCCTTTACAACGAGGCTTTGCAATTTGCCGTTCGTGCCAATCGTCCGTTTATGTCCGCGACGATCCTCTATTACCGCGGCTTGAACGAAAAACGCCCGGACATCGCTCGGGATTACTTTGTACGCAGCGCGAACGCTTTTGAATTGCTGGGCCTTCGTCGGAACAGCGAGCGGGCGAAGGCGGGACGGTAGATTCGTAACGAGGCAAAAGGCGATTTTGTCGTTTTCAAAATGCAGCCTTTATTTTATAATCCGCTTGGCAGATAAAGTGTGCCATAAATAACAAATATTTTAAGTTGTATTGAGTTTATGTACAGAATTTTTCTTGTTATTTTCTTATTTTTCCTTGTTTCTTGCTCCTCCGATGTCAAAATGGAACAGGATATTTTGGCGTATCATATATACAGCCAAACAGATTTGGATTTAAATTCAAAGAATAAAGAAAATGTTGCGTTACTAGCAAAATCCTTTGGAATGGAGATGCCGGACGTTGTTGAAGTTTTAAATCATATCCTTTCAAAAAAAACGGGTAGTGCTCTGCGGAGGGATTTTAAAACAGCCATAGAAGATAAAATGACTTTGCTTGAACGTCATAAGGTTAATGAAAAAAATCGGAAGGATTTTGTTATCAATGTTTTAGGTCCCTATTTGAATCTTTTGTCTCGTAATGAACTTCAAAATGTGGGCTTGGAATCATTTGATTTTCAGAATAGAATTTGCAAATTGTTTGGAAAGTTCTTCCCTAATAAAATACATAATGCCTTGGATTTATTTATTGGCAATGTTCGGTTTTATTTTGATGGCGGTTCATCTTCGGTAAAATTCTTGCATATTCTTAATGAGACTATGATGTCGCAGGATTATTATGTGGATTTTTCTTTTAGAAGTTCTGCAAATATTTTGATAATAAAGGAAGAAATTCTTCCTGAAACTTGCTATGGAAAATTTTCCATTAGAATTTTGAATTTAAAACGAATTATGCCGGGACTATTGCAGCCTAAAACGGGGTATTTTAGAATCGGGAGCAATACCGTTATTCTTCTGGATGATATGATTGCTATTGAAGCGGAAGAACTGATGACGGAAATGAAAACGAAAGGCTTTGAAAAATATGCAGATGTTCGTTTTACGAAATATTGGCGTTCTATAGGGTTGAATCTAGATGTGTCAAAAGCGAGCCAAAGTTATATGGATTTGATAAGGCGAGATTTAGAGGGAAAGAAATTTGCTTATATCAAAACCGCCCTTCAAATGGATGTGGCTATTCATGAGGCAAAGCATCTAGCAGATAACATTGAGCATCCCGAATTGACGTTGAATATTGATCGTGAATTTTCAGCGCATATGACACAGGCTTATTTTAGCCCCATTCCTTATGTTGCCCTGTTTTCAGTAATCAATCGGATGCAGCAATATGCAATGTTTCATAAAGTGTCTGCATTAAATGACGTTACTCGAAGATTGTGGCGGATGGCGATTCGTTCCGCAGAAGATTCAAACTATTCCATTCAATCGCTCCGCTCTGATTTGATGAACTTGTACTTAGATTTCAGAACCATTCGCGAATACGCAAAGTTTGAAGCCTTAGACGACTTCGGAAAAATTGTCGAAAAAATGAAGTTTGGAAAATAGGCTTTGAACTCAGCTGTAATTCAATAAGCCTTTCGCGGGATTTTGGATTGGGGAATATGCCATGATTTTTTTCCTCCCCCTACTTTTCATTTGCTTTCGTACTTATTATAGCCGCTATATAATGAATCACAGGAAGAATGTTGTGTCAATGCGTTTATTGCCGTGTTAAAGAATGCTTCTTAATCGTCAAATAAAGGCCTGTCGCTGGTTTTCATTCTCATTTATTTATGAGATTTAGCACATTATGCAAAATTTCATCTATACGCTATAACCTTGCTTAAGGCTTTAAACCCAAATTTCTAAATGTTTGCGAGCGAAGCTGTTATGAAACTTGGCAATTTATTGACTTAGTCAAGTTCAGGGTGGCGGCTCGCATAGGTTGGTAGGCTTGCCGTACCGCTTTTAATTTTTCTTGACAGCCAAATTTTTTATATTTCACGTTATGAACGATATCGGCAAATTTAAAAAGTCATTTGAGACGTCGCTGAATGAGTTTGTCGCTTCTTTATCTGAAGTTGTTGCCACTGAGGACGGAAGTTGGACGATAAAAGGATTTATTGATGCTTACAAAAACATTTATACCATTTCTGCTGATACGAAAATTATTTCTAAAATTTTAGAAATACATTTATTTCCTCAAATTATGGAATTTGCTCAACGATTCGGTTATAAAGTCGTTCTTGCCGATAAGCAAAACTGGTATCCTGATTTAACATTTGTCTGTGAAGAAAATGAAAGTATTAAATTCGCAGTGGATATAAAGACGACGTTTAGACGGAATGGGAAAACTGCTGGCTTCACCTTGGGGAGTCATGGAAGCTATTTTAAGGAGAGAAACAAAAGTAAAAATATTCAGTTCCCTTACAATCAATATGCTGCACATTATTGTCTCGGTATTGTTTATACAAGAAATGAAATTCCTGATTCGGAGCAATTAAATATCTATAAAACGGAAGAAATAGATGCTACACAATCTATGGTTGGCTATAGAAAAGTTACGCGTGTCAAAAAGTTGGAATCCATTGTTTCTGTCATAAAAGATTTTGATTTTTTTGTCGCTGAAAAATGGAAAATAGCAAGTGATAAACAAGGCTCTGGAAATACAGCCAATATAGGTTCTATAAGTGATATAGAAGATTTAAAAGAAGGGAATGGTGTATTTTCTTCTCTGGGTGAAAAAATTTTTGACGAATATTGGATGAATTTTGGTACAGCGGTTTTGATAAAAGATGGAAAACCTCTAAAAATTAAGAACATCCGAGATTTTTTAGAATTTAAGGGGCGTTTGGACCTTCTCGAAAAAATTAATCCAAAATATTTGCCAAGGAACTAAAGATGTCTGTTATAGTTCCACCAATAAAAAGTCAGGGAATCAAAACCAAGCTGGTTCCTTGGATAAAACAATGTCTGCCTTTATATAAAGGAAAATGGATTGAACCATTTATGGGAACGGGTGTTGTTGCTTTTAATTTAGCAGGAGAGCGCGCCGTACTAGCTGATACGAATCCCCATATCATCGGTTTTTATAAAAAAATTCAAAACGGGGAAATAACGGGAGGTAATGTTCGTTCTTATCTTGAACAAGAAGATATTTTGCTGCGAAATTCTTCAAGTGAGGGCTATGATCATTATATTGAAGTTCGCAAAAGATTCAATTCCGGAGAATATTCGCCGTTCGATTTTCTTTTTCTTTCTAGAGCAGGCTTTAATGGAATGATGAGGTTCGGAAAGAAAGGGAACTGGAATATTCCGTTTTGCAAAAAGCCAAACCGTTTTGCTCCTGCCTATATCACAAAAATTGTTAATCAGGTGAATAACGTTGCATCGATTATCAAACCCCAATGGAAATTTTTGAATCAGTCATTTGAAAAAACGATTCTTGATGCTCAAAAGGATGATATGATTTATTGCGACCCTCCCTATTATGGTCGTTCTGTAGATTATTTCAATACTTGGACAGAAACGGATGAAAAGAAATTATTCGACTTGTTAAGAGAATTTAAGGGAAAATTCATTCTTTCTACATGGCATCACAGTGAATGGCGTGCAAATGAAATGATTGAAAAATATTGGAATCATTTTAACATTGTTACAAAAGACCATTTTTATCATAATGGTGCTCATTTGGAAAATCGCAGAAGTGTGGTGGAAGCGTTAGTTTGCAATTATGATGTGCCTAAAGTTATTGAATTTTCCAAAAAAATTTTAGAAAATGAACAATTAAGTTTGGCTTTATAGTTTCTTCATCGAAAGCAGCTTGTTGAACGCATCGTTCGGATTCATGGAACGCTTGGAAAGCCTTTCCAGAATATTTTTGACTTCTTCTGCCGCGGAAGTATCCTGTTTTAAAACCCGCAAGGTTTTGGGAGTGAAGCCGTGGACAAAATCGCTGTATTCCGGATTCATGACGTCGTTGATAATCATTTCGAGCGCCATTTCGGTCTGCATCGTGTTCAAGGCAAAATTGCGGTAGATGGAACGGATATGTTTGGGAATCGTCGAGTCCGGGCTTGTCGAAAAAGGTTCCATGATTTTGGAAGCTTCTGCATAGTTGTGAGTCGGACCGTTTGCCAGCCGGAGCGCCAGATAAATCGCCAAACGCCAGTCTTCAGGATAAACCCGAGTGCCTCGCCGCATGACGATAAAATCGGTGGTGTCCGCTTCGTCGTTGTGCGTGATTCCGCCTACGACTTGATACGGCGTGTAGAAAAGGGAATCGAGCTGGGTCGAGAGGTTGCCGACATGGGAAAGCCAGGAGTAGGAATTTCCGGTGATATAGCTTTCGCCGAGATCGATGACCCCGCGAATCCAGAACAATCCGGCTGCGGTTACATTGTGCCCCATGGCGAACGCTTTCGCATAATTCGCCTTGGGCAGAAATTCTTCTTTTTGCGGGAGTTGCGGCAGGGGCTTTGCAAAGTGGAATGCGCCCGCTACAACCAGACAGGAAAAAAGAATGCACACAATATATCGCATATCGGTAATGTATTTAATTTAGCCGTTAATGGAGGGCTTCCGCTAAAGATTCCATCGCATCGACGCAGGCGGCGGCGTATTCCGCTTCTTTTCCGCTTCGCTGCCAGGCGAAATTGAGCCCGCTGGAGCTGTTGAGCACGTGGAAGTGACGCTTGCCTCCGCCATTTGCAATGGCTTGCAGAACGGTTTTGGCGTCTCCGCCTTGCCCGCCAGGAACGCCGGGGATGGAAACTCCGGGAATCAGGAACGGGATTTCGTGCTGGGCCGCGACAAAGAACGAGGTGATTTTTTCGAGTTCTTCGGGGTGCGTGGCTCCGACGACGGCTCCCAGATTGCCATTGTCCCATTCGACGAGTTTTTGGGCGACTTGGAAAAAGGCTGTGCTGTCTTTGACAGGCATGTCCTGAAAATCGGCGGCACCTTTGTTGCTGGTGCGCAAGAGAGCGTAAACGCCTCCGTTTGCCGGATGTTCCAGAAATGGCCCGACGGAATCTTTTCCCATCCACGGGCTGACCGTTACCGCATCGGCTGCGTAAATGCGAAAGGCTGCATCAGCGTAGGCGGCACTGCTTTTCCCAATATCCCCGCGTTTGGCGTCCAGAATGACGGGAATCCCTGCGCTTTTGTAGGCGGTAATCAGGTCGTGCAGAACCCGCATTCCTTCAATGCTTACGCATTCGTAGTAGGCGCTGTTCGGTTTGACGACGGCGGGCTTGACGTTCCGCTTTTCGCATTCTTCCAGAATATCCATATAGAAGAAGCGGATTTTGTCTTCTGGAGTATGGACTTGGGAATGCCTGCGTTCAACGGGCATCAAGGACAGCTTGGGATCCATGCCCAAGCAGATGGGATTTCCGCATTCGGCGATGCGAGCTTCAAGACGGTCGGAAAAAAGCATCAGGCGAGATCCTTTTGAATTTTTGCCATTTCGTAGGAGAGAATCCCGTGGGCCACGGAAACGTTCAGGGATTCCAAATCGCTGGACATCGGAATTTTCACGGTTTCATCGGAAATGTCGATCAGGTGCTGGTCGGTTCCTGCGCCTTCGTTTCCGACGAGGAAAGCGACTTTGCGGAGTTTGCGCGGTTCGATTTCGGCGAGACTCTGCTTGCCGTGTAAATCCGTAGCGATGATCGTGTAGCCAAAAGAATGCAGCTCGTTGATGGCTTCGATCAGATCCCTGTCCTTTTCAAATGGAACCCGAAGGAATGTGCCCGAGGAACCGCGGACGACTTTGGGGTTGAACGGATTGACCGAACCCTTGCCGATGATGATTCCCGACGAGTTGAACCCGAGGCTGGTGCGGAAGATGGCACCGAGATTGCCAGGATCTTGAACGGCATCGACGAGCGTCAGAATGCTGCGGCTCTTTTCGTAGTTCGGTTTGGTGCTGGCGGAGCGGCAAACGGCGACAACGCCTTGCGTGGTCACTGTCGAAGAGAGACGCTTCAGCTGTTCTTCGCTGATAACGTGGATGTCCACTTTTGCCGTGCGGGCCTTTTCGATAGTGGGCTGCAGATTGGCAAGCGCTTCGTAGGTTTCTTCACCCAGGGAATTTAAAATCGCTTCGCCGTTTTCATCGACTTTTCTTTTTCCGGCGACGTAGATTCCGATAATCAAATCCAGATGGTTGGCGAGGATTTCTTCGACAACACGAACGCCTTCCGCAATAAATTTGCCTTCGCGTTCTCGCCCTTTTTCTGTAGTGAGAACGAGGAGTCGGCGGAACCACGGCGGATTTGAACCGGTGGATTCGGGAAGAATGTCCGGGGAGTCGGCGAAATTTAAAACGGCGTCTTCATCGCGGACGATTTCTTCGTCGTCAATGCTCTTGTTTTCGGGCTTTTGGCGGAAAATCGGACGGTCGTCTTCTTGGAACGGATTGTCTCCGAAGCGGCGTGGGCGTCTGGAATCCTTACCAAAGCTTCTTTCGCCGTCTCGGTTGAACGGTCTGCGTTCCCTGTCGCCGAAGGACCTGCGTTCGCCTCTGTCGAAGCTTCTTTCACCGTCTCGGTTGAACGGTCTGCGTTCCCTGTCGCCGAAGGATCTGCGCTCTTGCGAACGTTCGTATGCGCGGCGTTCGCTGCGGGTTTCTTTTGCATCGGGATCGGGAACTTCGGGACGTCTGCCAAATCCATGGTCTGCGGGATCGTCGCTGACGCCGAATTTGCCTGTAAAAGTCTGCCGGACAACGTGTTTTGGGGAGTTGTTGTTTTCTTCTGTCATAGCTCTTTCAATAGTTTGTTTGCAATGGACGTGCCGTCAATGCCGAGCATCCGATACAAGTCCGGTATTTTTCCGTGTTCTACAAACGCATCGGGAAGTCCGAAACGCATCAGCCTGTGACCATCCAGATTCAAATCGGAAAGCAGCTCGGCAATTTCTGAACCGAATCCTCCGACGATGGAATTGTCTTCCAGAGTGACGATGGTTTTGTGCGATTGGAACAAGGTGCGGTAGCTTTCCTTGTCGAGCGGTTTTACAAATTGTGCATCCACCAATGTGGGATTAAAACCGTGTTCGGCAAGAATCTTCGCCGTCTTTTCGAGTTCGTGCAGCATAAAGCCAACGCCTAAAAGCAGAATGTCTTTACCTTGCTGCAGGATTTTGAATTTTCCAAAGGGTATGGGTTTTGTTTCTGCGTGGAGTTCCGGAGAAAGGGCGGAGCCTCGCGGGTAGCGGATGGCGACGGGGCCTTCCATGTCAATGGCTGCGGTCAGCATATCCCGAAGATTATTTTCATCGGAAGGAGCCATGATCGTCATGCCCGGAATGGAACGCAGATAGGTGAGGTCGAGTGCGCCGTGGTGAGTGGGACCGTCTGCACCGACAAGTCCCGCACGGTCAAGAATGAAGACGACGTGCAGATTTTGCAGGGCGACATCGTGAATCATCTGGTCGTAGGCGCGCTGGAGGAAGGACGAATAGATGGCGACGACGGGAATCAGCCCGCCGCAGGCAAGTCCCGCGGCAAAAGTGACGGCATGCTCTTCGGCGATGCCGACGTCGATAATCCGGTCGGGCAATTCCTTTTGCATGATGTCCAGGCCGGAACCGTTCGGCATAGCTCCTGTAATGCCGACGATTTTTTCGTTCTTTCGGGCGAGTTGCAGAAGCGTATTTCCAAAGATGCTGGTTAAAGAAGGAAGCGGATTTTTTGGAGAAAGCACTTCGCCGCTTTTGGGATCAAACGGAGCGGAAGCGTGCCAATGACTCGGGTTGGATTCCGCGAGTTTCATACCGCGGCCTTTTTCCGTCATGACATGGATAAGGCATGGACCCGGAATGGATTTTACCCGCTCCAGAATGGAAACGAGTTCTCCCGTGTTGTGACCGTCAATGGGTCCGAAGTAACGGATTCCCAGATCTTCAAAAAATTGCCCCGGCTTTAAGGCGCTCTTGACCGCTTTCTCGGTCATTTGGAAAAGCGAACGAAAATGATGCCCGATGATGCCCGGAATTTTCGCCATGACCTTGTCTATATCCGAGCGGAGCTTGTTGTACATCGGGTCGGAGATGACGCGGTTCAGGTATTTGGGAAAACCGCCGACGTTGGGCGCAATGCTCATCTTGTTGTCGTTCAAGATGATGGTCATGTTCTGCTGGGAAATGCCGGCGTTATTGAGTGCTTCGAAAGCCATCCCTCCAGTCATGGAACCGTCACCGATAATCGCGACGACGTTGTGATGCTGGTGCAGCTTGTCTCGGGCGACCGCATAACCCAAGGCCGCAGAAATCGATGTGGACGCGTGCCCGACGCCAAAAGCGTCATAGGGGCTTTCCGAACGTTTGGGAAAGCCGGACAGTCCTCCTTGCTGACGAAGCGTTTCGAATTTGTCGTAACGCCCGGTGAGCAATTTATGGACGTAAGCCTGGTGACCCACATCCCAGACGAGAATATCTTCGGGAGCGTTGAATACGTAGTGCAGAGCCAAAGTCAGTTCGACAACGCCCAAGCTGGAAGCCAAGTGCCCGCCGTGAGTCGCCACCTGGTCAATGATTTTCTTGCGGATTTGTTCTGCAAGATTGTCCAGCTCGGAGATGGAGCAGCCCTTGATATCTTTAGGAGATTGAACGTCTTTGAGCTGCATTACTTAACCCGTGTGATGATGAATGCGGCAATGGCTTTAAGGATGGTTGTGTCCCCTTGCAGGCCTTCGAGCTGCTGGAGGGAATTTTCGTAGAGTTCCTGCGCTTTCTTCCGGGAGTTTTCCAACCCGATTAATGCGGGATATGTCGCTTTCCCGCTGGCGATGTCGGAGCCGGCGTCCTTGCCAAGGACTTCCGTTGTAGAAACGATGTCGAGAATGTCATCGACGATTTGGAAGGCTAGCCCGATAGCTTTGCCATAGGCTTCGACTTTTTTCACTGCGTCATCAGAAGCGTGGGCGAGTTGGGCCCCGATGACGAGGGATGCTTCGATGAGCGCAGCCGTCTTGTGGTAGTGGATGTAATCGACGACTTCTAGCGAAACATCTTTTCCTTCGCTATCGATATCCGTCATTTCTCCGCCGATCATACCGTAAGTTCCCAATTTATGGGCGAGGCTTTCCATGGCTTTCGGGTTGCCGGTTTTTGCCATTAATTCAAAAGCGAGAACGCAAAGGGCATCGCCGCTCATGACAGCGGTCGCTTCGCCGAATTGCTTGTGGGCGGTCGGTTTGCCCCGGCGAAAATCATCATTGTCAATGCACGGCAGGTCGTCGTGAATCAAGGAAAAAGTGTGCAAAAACTCCAGCGCGCTCATGGCGTACCAGATACTGTCGCCCTTGCCGCCAAAAAGTTCAAATGCCGCATACGCCAGAGCGGGGCGCAAACGTTTTCCGCCGGCGAAAATGGAATAGCGCATCGCTTTGTGCAGATTGCAGGGAAGATTCGTTTCGGGCGGAAGAAATTCGTCGAATTTTTTTTCGGCGAGCTTGGCGATTTTGTCCAGATAGTTGCGGGCGATATCCGCTTCGTTTTGAAGAGTTTGCATATTTAAAATGTAGAAAATAGCCCGCAAAAAACAACGGCACCGTTTACAGGATGCCCTTGGATGTTTGGAATCGGGGATTTTTAGGGAAGATGCGTTCCGTAAAAGACAATGTCGTCCAGGCTGAGCTCTTGCCCGTTGATTCCAAAGAAATGGATGCGGGTGACGGTGGTCCGGACGCTTTCCCAACCGGTAGAGAGCGAGTCGTCTTGAGGCTGCAAAAAATCGGAAGGTTTGATGGAATATCGGCTCCATGTATTGGACAGGGGAATGTCCGCTGTCCAGGCTTTCAAATTGTCTGATGCAGAATTGTTCCAGCGTTCCAGGGCGAAACGCAGGGAACCCGTCCCTTTGGCAAAAAATGTTACGGAATCCAAGCCGCTTAAATCTACGCCTTCCGCAGAAATTCGCGAACCGAAAATGACGTAATTATTGTTTTGCATGAGAGGCGAAGAGGAGTAGTAGCCGCTGAATACTTTTCCCTGGCGGTCGGCATTTTCGACGACTCCTTTCCAGGCGGAATCCGCAGGGAACGAGATTGTCGCCAGGGACGAGGAATCCGTACTGAAATACCAGGCCTTTTTGGCAAAAGATGCGGAATCTTCAAAGCTTTCCCAAAGTATTTGAACGCTGGAATCTTGTGCGACCGTATCTTGAAACGAGGTGTCCGGTTGCAGTGTATCGGCGGGCAATGTGTCCGTCGGCGTGCGGGAAATATGAATCCATTCCGTGGTTGTCGCCGATTGAATGGATAGAAGCGTATCGGCGACGATGGAAAGCTGGGATTCATTGAGTGCGTAAAGCTTCAACGATCCTGCGGGGAGACCGTGCAGAACAAAATGGCCATTGGAATCGATTCGGGAAAGGATATCGAGCCCATAAACTCCAATCCATTTCGCTTTTTCCGGATCTTCTTGGTTCGCGATGGTTCCCAAAATGCTTCCCGGTTTTTTCAGGATGATTTGGCCCAAGTCCGCAAGGCTATCGGTGATGAAAATTTCTTGCGAGAAAATAAGGCTGTCAGATACAACTGTCAGACGGTATTCGCCGGGTTCGATGGCGTTTATTTCCAGAAGCCCCGCAGAATCGGAGAAATAGTCCGCCGAAATTGCCGCTTGGGAAGAGTCTCGGGCGGTGAAGTCCGTTTTGCGGAGAGCGGCACCTATTGTGTGCGCGGGAATGCCTTCTTCGGTTAGAATTGTGGCGAAAATCCCGTTCGTCGTTTCGCTGCCGGGGCCGCTGGCCTGTGTCGAACTGTTGTCGCAGCCAGAAAACGTTATGGCAAGAATCGCCGGGAAAAGAAAGGTCGAAAAGAATCCCCGCATTTTCATTTTCCGCTCCCTTTTTGCAACAGGGCGATGGGAAAAAATTGCACATTCAGCTGGTAAACGGTATCGTCTCCGGTTCCCTCGCTGGAAAGGCGCAAAAGTTCCCGCCGAAATTCCCGGATGCGCTCCCGCACAAGGTCTATGCTGTTCCTGTTGAATGTCATTGTGGCCGTGCTGATGTCTCGCAAGGGCGGCTTGTGCCTAGAAAGGGATTGCCCTGCCAAAGAAATCGTGTCTTCTTGAAAGCGTCGCACCGCTTCGGAACGCCAGTTTCCTCCTGTGCCGATGAATGTATCTGTCACCGTCCATATTTTATTTTCGTCGAGACGGATCATTTTCAGGGATTTCAGGAGTTTTACCGCTTCTTTCGCTTCTTTCAAGGAAATTTCCGGAGTGCAGGATTCCGCAAGCCGCCGGTAACTTTCCTCGTCGTCGCGGAAAGTGCCGATTCCCAAAAGAGAACGGATCGCGTTGGAATGCCAGTGCCTGTAAAATTCCAGTTCTTTGACGTCTAGCCGTTTGATGGTGACGCCTTTGATGGAAAGCATTTTTTCGTAGTGGTCCAGGGCTTCCTTGTCGCTCTTGGCGCGTCCGAAAAGAACCAATTCCGTCCAGTAGGCACTTTGCTTTTCGTCTAGGGAAAAAAACTTGGCGATGGGCTGGATATATTTAATGGAAAGCTGGATTTTTCCTTGGGTCACTCGAAGAAGATTTCCCGGATCGCCGCCGATTTTTGCCGCCAGGTAACGCCAGGAAACCGCACAATGTTCTTTCTTGAAGTTGTCGAATGCGTCTCGCAGCCAGGCATGGTAATCGGTATAATCAAAAATGGCGTTCATCATTTGAAAAATAACGTCAAAATGGGAAATGAATGCTCAAGGAAATGAAAATTTTGTTGTAAAGAATTACAATGTTCCTGCAAACCGCTACTTAAACATCAGAAAATTTTCAGATTTTCAATTTTGCCTTCGGTGTTGCAGCGGGCGGTAAAATTGCAGTTTTTTCCGCTTGAAAGGGAAAGGGGCACTTTTTCCATGTCGAAGCTTTCTGTTTGGGCGGCACTTTGCCCGCGGAAAATCGCTTGCGTTTTGCCCTCTGTGGAAATGCCGAAATATTGAACGTGGTATTCCTGTACACCTGCGGAACATTCTCGCAGGGATTGGCTTTCCATCAATGCCCGGGTCATCGAAATCAGGCAAGTCTCTTCTTGGGACGAATCGATGACTGCGGATGGAGACTTTTCGCCGACGGATTGCAAATCGCCTTGGTATTCATACCAATTCAGCGAAATGGGAATGTATTCCGGATTCTTTTGGGCGCATCCCGAAAAAATGAAAAGGATGACGGGCAAAAGCAGTGCGCGGAACAGGAAAATTCTGGACTTCATAAAAGATTTCCTTTAAAGTCGAAGCTCGGTTGCTGCCCTTCGATAAACTCAGGGACCGCCGGTTAGTGTGCTTCGACAAGCTCAGCAGCCGCTTGTCGAACTAGTCGAAGCATTCGATGTTGCCAAAAATTAAACCCTCTTGATAGCTGCGGTCACGGTATTTCGACCGTTCTTCTTGGAACTGTAGAGAGCCTTGTCCATGCGTTCGAACACCGCTTTCGGGTCTTCGTTGGGTGCCATTTCTGCAACGCCGAAGGAGCAAGTAATCTGCTGCTGGGAAATCAATTGGGTGCTTTCCACATTTGTCCGGAGTTTTTCGGCGAGGAATTGCGCATTTTGCAGGGGAGTGTCGCTGCACAGAATGACGAATTCTTCGCCGCCCCAGCGAACCAGAGCGTCGGTTGTCCGGATTCGGCTGCGGATCAGTTTGGAAAGATTCACCAGGACTTCGTCGCCGACGCTGTGTCCCCAAGTGTCATTGACCTTTTTGAAAAAGTCGATGTCGAGCATGATGAACGAGAGAGCTCCTCCGCCGTTGTTCAAGTGTTCCTGCTCTTGGGTCAAGACGCTGGTAAAGCCCGCTCTGTTCAGGCAGCCCGTCAAAGCGTCCTCTTTGCTTGCCTTTTCGTAATCGGATTTTTCCACTTCGAGGATGACCAAGTTGTGTTCCAGCTCTTCGCGGCGTTTCCGTTCCACATTCCGTTGGATGCTGTAATCGCGGAGCCGCAACATCAGGTAGAAGAAGAAAGTGAAGAACCAGAGCGCGATAAGTCCAAACATCAGCTTTTCGGAGGAGACGAGTTTTCCTTTAAAGGAAATCCCCATGATTTCCAAAGTGCCGTAGCCGAGCGGGGCGGCAGTTCCTGTCTGAATTTCTATCAAGGGGATGTTGGAAAAGTCCACTCGGGCGCGATGGGCATTGACATTGTTTTGCGAAACCCACCAACCGGCGACCCGGAATTCCTGAGGGACAAAGACCGCCGGACTGGTTTCTTCCAACGGGAAAAATTCGATCTCGTTGAACTTGAGAGTGGATTGCTCTCCCGGTTTGGAAATGGAATCGTCCCAGGCTCGCAGATAGAGGCGGACGGAGCCTTCGCCACGGGGCTTTATCCAGACATAGATGCTGTCGTAATGGGAAAGATCCTTGCCCCGGCTTTTGCCGTCTCCCAGATAGATTTGCAGATTGACGTAAGGATAGGGATAGCCTTCACGAAGTTCGTAGTCCATGATGATGGACGAATCCGTGCGCGAGATTTCCAAAATGGAAGACCCGCCATCGACCGAATCGGTTTGCGCTATAATATAAGGATAACTCGACGGAGAAATCGTGTAGATGTCGTCCATGCCGTACTGATACCCGAAGAAAGCGATGACTGTCACTGAGAGCAGGAACGCAATCATCAGGTTCAGACGGAAAATGGACATCAATTTATGCCAGAAACTCTTCATACCTTGTAATAAAATACATTATAATACAATTTTTTTGCGGGAAAAACTTTGAATTTCCTGAAACAATGCCTTGGCCATTTGCTCGTGGCGGGCAAAATGGGGGTGAAAATCCAGGCCGGCGTTGCGCGGAGTTTCTAAATACAGGTGGCGGACGTCTCGATTGCCTTTGGAAATTTCCCGGGCGCAAACGCTTTCCACCCGTTCCGATAGGCAATTTTGCGGATAGATGTCGGTAGAAAGCAGGACGAATTGCGGCGACTCGTAATGCGTGCGGAGAATGTTCAGAAAGTCGGCGTAGGCCGTATCGAAAAGCTGGGGATTGGGATGGCAGCATTCTCCTTGCCAGTCGTTGATGCCAATGAACAGGCAGACGACGTCTGGCGAAAAGCGGGAAAAATCCCAAGGAGGAGAATTGCCCAGCATCGCTTCGCCGCCAAGAGCGTATTCGTAGAGTCTGGGGATGTTCCAACGGGGAGCGATTCCCATATAATTCTGTACGAGACCGCGCCCGCTGTAGGCGTTGATCTGAAAATTGGCCCCGAGCTTTTGGGCGGTCAGCGCTCCGTAGCTGCGGGTGGCGTCCGTTGTCGTAAAGGCCGTTCCTGTAATGGGATCGCGCGCCATATTGCCAAAGCCTACGGTATATGAATCGCCGATAAATTCAAGTCGGGAGCGTGAATTCGGTTCGGACGGGGACCGGGGGACGGGTTCCGGTTGGATGCGAAACAGGGAAATGCAGCCTAGTTCGGTTTCGGTCTTTTTGACGATGCTCGCTTGATGAAGTCCCGCTTCCAGATTTTGGGCGACGACATACAGATTTCTTTCTCGGGTTCGGAGTTCGCCGGTTTCGACTCCGTCGATTTCGATGCGGAATCGCGCTTCCCCTTCGAGTTCTACAGCCAAAGAGCGGCCTTCAAAAGCAAAGCTGAAAGAGGTGGCGGGGGCGCTGGCTCTCGCCGCGGACGGTTCTAGCAACCATCGTCCGTGGAAAGTGACTTCAGAAAATGGCATGGAAAATAAAGAAAGAATTTTCTAAAAAATATAAAATGCGTTTTGGAAAAAAGGGGACATAAGTCTAAAGAAAGCGGAGCTTCCAATGCTCCGGTGATGAGTGCCCTTCGGCAGGCGGTTCCTGAGTTTATCGAAGGGCAGGGACCACCCTTCGGCTAGTTCGACAAGCGGTTGGGAGTTGGAAGTTGGAACTAATAACTGAGTTCACCTTGCGAAAAGAAAGTACACGCTTGGAAAAATTTAATTGCGAGTATCTGTTGGTGGTTTGTGTATGATTCCTCAAATTAGCTATGTTGAAGCTATGAAACGGAGAACGTTGGGAAGAATACTTTGCGCTCTGCCTGCCGCTTATGCGGTGGCTCTGTGGATGGATGTCTGTTTTGGAGATTCCTCTTTGCCGGAGCCGGGTTCTCGTGGCGATACGCTGACCGTTGAAGATCGCCGGATGGCTTACCTTGTTTACAATCTATTGGATTCCAACGGGATAATTTTGGGAGCTGATTTGGCGCGGGGCGAAAAATTGTTCATGCGCAACTGCCGACCTTGCCACGGAGACGACGGTCGCCGGATGAATTTGTCCGGAGATATGAGGCGTCCGCATTACATCGGAACGACGGCTCATGACGAGGCCCCCACGTTTTGGTTTATGATGAACTTTGGGGATTCCATTCGGGGAATGCTGCCGTACATCGATGAGATTCCGCTTGCCGATATGGTGGATCTCGCCGGATTTGCGCAGACCTTGCCTCGGCTTCCGTGGACTCGGGAAGAACTTGCCGAAGTGGAAAAAGCGAACGCCCTTCGCAAGGAAGAGCGTGAAAAAGAAAGGCTGAAAGAAAAAGCAAGAAGTCCCTGAATTCGGAAAAGCCTCTTAATTTGGCATCATATCGGAGAAGTCGTGCTTCTTTGCTTTTTTGGATGCGGACGGCTCTTTGGCGAATTTGCGGCTGGTGACGGAACCGACCGTATAGTAGCGCCCGTCCTTGTAAATAATCGCCGTATAGATATTGAGCGTCTTGTGGTTTGTCCATTGCTTGTAGAGGTTGTGGACGCTGGGCTTGATGTCGGCTTCTTGCAGTTCCGTCGTGCGGATTTTTTTGCCGTACCTGTCTGCGAATTTATCCGACATATATTCCAACGCTTCGAAAACTTTGGGAAGCCGATCGACTTCCATGCGTCCCGTGCGGACTTCAAATGCGTAGAAGTGATCGTTTTTGTTGAAGAGAAAATCAACCTGAACAGGCAGTTCGTCCATCATATAGACGGGGATGACCACCCGGTCTGCTCCGTCCGACGAGCCTAGCGGGTCGTAGCCCAGTTTCATGATTTCTTCGATGACCCGCTCCCGATCCAAGCCAAAAACGATGCCGGCAAAACCTGCTGACGTTTGAGCCCAGAGCTGGACCGATAGAAATGCTAAAACAAAGAAGGTTATCTTTTTCATTATCACTCGATGGATAAACCACACTTGTAAAACATAGCAAACAAATGTTAAAATGGAAGTTGAAGAAAATCAAAAAAAAGGGAAAATCCGGATAAAATGGGCCTGGCTCGCTTTTTACAACGCAATTAAAAGAAAATTCATTTATCAAGGCGGAGAGATTGGCGATTTCGGCGTTCTTTTTGCGGCGGCAGCATTGCTATATTTGGCGCATCTATGTCTAGTATTTACGGAAAGTTGTTTTCGGTTTCGACGTGGGGGGAATCCCATGGCGAAGCTGTCGGGGCGGTGATCGACGGCTGCCCAGCTGGAATTCCTCTTGATGCGGCAGAAATCCAGGCGGCCATGGACAGGCGGCGTCCTGGGCAAAATGCGCTGGTGACTCCTCGAAACGAAGCGGATTCGGTGCGCATCCTTTCGGGCGTTTTTGAAGGCAAGACGACGGGAACTCCCATTTGTCTCGCGGTCTGGAATCAGAACCAGCATTCGGGCGATTATTCCGAAATGGCGAACTGGTATCGTCCCGGTCACGCCGATTTGACTTATGATTTAAAATACGGCTTTCGCGATTATCGGGGGGGCGGGCGTGCGTCGGCACGGGAAACCCTCGCTAGGGTTGCGGCGGGCGCCGTGGCGAACAAGATTTTGAAAACCGCCTGCGGAACGGAGATTTTGAGCTGGGTGGAGTCCGTGGGCGAGGTGGATTCCCATGTGGATTCTTCGCAAGTGACGGCAGAAGCCATAGAAGCTTCTCCGGTTCGCTGCCCGGATCCGGAAGCGAGCGCAAAAATGGAGGCGCGCATTCGCGAAGCGAAACTGGCGAAGGATTCCGTCGGCGCGGTCTTGGCCTTGGAAATTCGGAAACCGCCGGTGGCTCTCGGGGAGCCCGTGTTCGATAAAGTGCAGGCGGTTCTTGCCGGGGCGATGTTCAGCATTCCGGCGGTCAAGGGCTTTGAAATCGGCGAGGGATTTCGGGCGGCGAGAATGAAAGGTTCGGACCACAACGATACGATTCGCTTTGAAAATGGAAAATTCCATACGCTTACAAATCATGCAGGCGGCGTTCTTGGCGGGATTACGAACGGGGAAACGATTCGCTGTCGTTTGGCGTTCAAGCCGACGGCGACGATTTTGCAACCGCAAGAAACGGCGGGCAGGGACAAACAGAACGGCATTCTCTCGGCGCGCGGACGGCACGACCCTTGCGTGGCGATTCGTGCTCCGGTTATCGTCGAGAGTATGGCGGCGATAGCTCTTGTCAACTTGTATCTGGAACAGAAAGCTCGCGGTTAAAAAAGGACATTCAAAAAGAAAGGCAAAAGGAATTTCCTTTTGCCTTTTGCTTTAGTGTCTGCCGAATCTTCTGGTTTTGCGGAATGGCCTGTCGTCGCGTTCGCGGAAAGGTCTGTCGTGGGAATCCCGCTTTCCGTGTCGGCGTTCCTTGCGGCTGATGGAATCCCGATGGCGCTTCTCGCCAAAAGAAGGGCGCTCTTTGGGAAACGGCTTGTCGTCCGTCATCAGTCGGAATTTTGTCGGGTAGCCGCGGATAGTCATTTCTTCGAGAATGAGCTTGATTTCCGGAGCAAGGCCTTCGGGCAGTTCCACGGTACTGAAGCGGTCGAACAGCTTGATACGTCCGATTTCCGAAGATTCCATTCCCGATTCGCCGGCAATCGCCCCGACAATATCCCGCGGGGAAACGTGATCCCTTTTTCCCACTCCCAAGTAGTAGCGTTCAAATCCGGCTTCGACGCCGTTTTCGTTTTCCTCTCGGCGGCCTCGTTCGGCTCTGTCTTCTTTAGGGCCGTTCCCGAATTTGTCTTCGCGCGCTTTTTTGCGTTCTTCGCGGAGGGGAACCGATTTGATGTCGGGAAGATCGGTGGGGAAAATGGGTTGCCCGGCCTGAGCCAGCTTGGTGACCGCTGCGGCGATTTCGAGTGCGGGGATGCCCTTTTCTTCTACCAGCTTTTCAATCAGGTTGCGGAATTCTTCCAGATTTCCCGCATCGATGGTGTCGAACACTTTTTGCTTGAAAGCGTTTACGCGGTGTTCGCTAATCTGTTCTCCGGTCGGAACTTCCATCGGGTCGATAGCCTTGCGCGTCGCCTTTTCGATCATTTTGAGCAGACGTCTTTCGCGCGGAGTAATGAAAAGAATGGCATTGCCTTCGCGTCCGGCGCGGGCGGTTCTACCAATCCGGTGGACGTAAGATTCCGTATCGTAGGGGATGTCGTAGTTGATGACATGGGAAATGCGTTCCACGTCCAGCCCTCGGGCGGCCACGTCTGTCGCGACGACAATATCGATTTTGCCTTCTTTCAAGCGGTTGATCGTTCTTTCCCGGAGGGTCTGCGCCAGATCTCCGCTGAGCGGGGCGGCATTGAATCCGCGGGCTTCCAGACGTTCGGCGACTTCGGCAGTCGATTGCTTGGTGCGAACGAAAATAATCACACCGTCATAGGTTTCGCCCTCGAGAACGCGGGTCAGTGCTTCCATTTTCTGCTCGGAGCGGATGGTCAGGTAGCGTTGGCGCACTTTATCTACGGTTGCCGTCTTGGCTTCGATGCACGCCTCTTCGTATTTGCCGAGGTAACGTTCGATAATTTTTTTGACATTTGCCGGCATGGTCGCGCTAAAAAGTCCGCGCTGCGCTTCGGCGGGGATTTTGGATAGGATTTCTTCCACTTCGTCCATAAATCCCATGTCGAGCATTTCGTCGGCTTCGTCCAGAACGACGGCCTGCACATTTTCCAGGCTGATGGTCTTGCGCTTCAGATGGTCGATAAGGCGGCCGGGAGTCGCAACGACAATTTGCGGAGTCCTTTTCAGGGCGCGGAGCTGGATGCCGATGTCCTGCCCGCCATAAACGGGGACAATGTGCACTTGAGGCATTGCAACGGCAAAATGCTGGATGGCTTCGGCGACTTGGATGGCCAGTTCGCGGGTCGGCGAAAGAACGAGCATGGAAGTTTCGTTCTTTTTAAAGGCGATGCGGGAAAGGAGCGGGAGGGTGAAAGCGGCGGTTTTGCCGGTTCCCGTCTGCGCGGTTCCCAAAAGATTTTTTCCGGAGAGGAAAATAGGAATCGCTTTGGCTTGAATAGGCGAAGGCGTTTCGTAACCCGCCTTTTGAACCCCTTCCAATACTTCGGCGGAGAGTCCTAAATCGCTGAATTTCAGGCTTTTTTCGCTGGAATCCGAATTTTCTTGTTGAATGGCTGTGCTGTTTGGATCAAGGACTTCTTGACCGGGGAGATTATTGGGATTTTCAATTTGTGTCATCGGGGGAGCAATATAGAAATAGATGGCTTTTTTTGTAAGCCCCTAGGAATTTTTAAAAATTTTTGTAAATTTGGTTCTACCAACGGAGAGATGTCGGAGTTGGTCGATCGAGACGGTCTCGAAAACCGTAGACTCCTTTTCGGGGTCCGAGGGTTCGAATCCCTCTCTCTCCTCGCAAAAAAGGTCCTGGATTCCGGGATCTTTTTTTTATTGTTTTTAGAATGGGGGATGATAACAAATTCTATTCGATTTGCTTGTAATCGCTTTGCTTATCCAAGTATCTCGCAGTCTGCAAGAAAAATTCACTGCATGAAGAAACATTTCATTTTGAAAATGAGTTCACCTTGTGAAAGAAAATATCCCGTTTGAAAAAAAATAATTGCGAGCATTTGGTGGCAGATTGTATATAAATCCCATTATTTTTCATTAAAGTGATTTTTTTAAGGAGACGATCGAATATTTTATTGGATAAAGATTTTAATCGTTACGCAAAATATCCTTGTTATGCAAGTGTCAATTTTAGGACTTGGGAACATTGGGGGAAACGCTCAAATAGGAAGTCAGCATTATTTCCGCTTGAGAGTTTCCACCCACTTTAAAAATCATCGTTTATTGGTGGAAAATTTTGGCGACGATGGTCCATTTGCCGTCGATTTTTACAAGCGAATGGAAATCCGTGAATGATAATCCGTGCCAGTTTTCCAACACGACGCGCACCGTTGCCGCAGTGCCCACTATTTCAACGACATCCATTTGGGCTTTCGTTTCGGGTGCCGCGCCGAGCTGCCGGATAGCCTCGTAGAGATTTTCGATACTTCCCGCTGAAAGTTCTCCATTCAGGTAGCCGAACATGACAGCCTTCTTGTGAAAGGCTTTTTGTGCTTGTTCCACGTTTCCGGTGGCGCAGCCGTTCACATATTGCATGACGACTTCACGGATTTCTTGATAATCACGAATCATAGGTTACTCCTTTTGAATTTTGAAACTTGTCGTAAGACGCTTGCAAAATAGGTTGTGATGATTGTCCGCACAAGTCTCGAAACTTTATTCCAATACCGAAAAATTATTGGAGGTATATGTTTTGCTTTAGGGTTATTCTATTTTAAGAATCCATGTACGAAAGAAAAAATCCTATTGATTTGAATTGCCCCTTGCGATTGACCATGAGCCTGATGAACTCCAAATGGAAGACCTGTATTTTGGATGCTTTGCGAAACAGGACAATGCGACCAAGTGAATTGCACAAGACGCTGTCCGATGCCACGCCCCGGGTTCTCGATTTGCAATTAAAAGAATTGGTGGAAGACGGCTTGTTGCAAAAGACTGTTTATCCTGAAGTGCCGCCACGTTCAGAGTATTCGATAACGCCGTTGGGAGCTACATTGTTTCCCATAATTGACGCGATGATTGCGTGGGGAGAAAATAACGCGGAATTTTTCAAAAAGAAATTTGGGAAGAAATAGCACTGCGCTCACAAACGTCCGACTTTTTACAACGACGTCAAATAGGCATACACGCTGGCTGATAGGCGGGAAATCGCTTCGGCGGCCAGGGTTTCGTTTCCTTGGATGTCTTTGACAAATACGGCGAGTGAGTAGTGGATATCGTTGGGCAGCTGGATATAGGCGATATCATTGTGGGCAGCGAGGATTCCTTTTTCATTGGTATAGCCCGAACCTGTTTTGTGTGCGATGACGACTCCTTCTTTGTCCAATAACGGAGCGACGATTCGGTCTTTGCCGGTCGTGCATTCTTGCAGAGTATTTGTAATGAAATTTTGTTTTTCTCTGCTGACCAGAGAGTCGTTGAAAAGGCGGTTCATCAGCATGGCGGCACCGAGCGGGGACGTATAATTGGCGTATGCTTTGTCGTGATTTGCGGACATTTCCTTTTCGGTAAAGGCGATTTGGAAACTGGCGCGGGGAATGATTGAGGCGATGAAACTGTCTGTTTGGGAGACATCCACAAATTTTTGGAACAGGAGATTGCTGGCGTTGTTGTCGCTTTGCGTGAGAGTATAGCGCAAAAGATTTTTCACCGTCAGAGAAAATTCGGGCTCGGGATGCTCTTTCAGCATGGGACTCCATGTGAGGGGATCGAGTTCTTCTCTTTGGATGGTGATGGATGAATCGAGGGAAAAATTTTGGCGGTCGAAAACGTTGCACAGGGCTAACGCTTGATGTACTTTGAACACGCTCATCATCGGGTAAACGGGCTTGTCGTGAACGGCGATCGTGTCGGAGTTGTTGATGATGGCGGCCACGCCGATTTCTCCCGGATACTCCGAGGCGATTTTTGAAAGGGTGTCTGTCAAGCTCTGGAGCTGGAATTTCGAAGCGCTATTTTGTGCGGACCGGTGCTGTCTCCCTATTGCCGTGGCAATCAAAGCGATTCCGAGGATGCCGAGTATGAAAATCCAGAATTTCATTTTTTTTGTCATAGCCAGAAAAATAATGTTTATACGGATTTGAAAAAAGGCGAATTTTGATGGGTGAAAAATTTTGCCTGCGCTTGCGAGGTTTGTGGTCCGATTTTAAAAGTGCCATTACGAGGGAGAGTGCCGCGTCTCCCCATTTTTCATTAACCTCTATTTTCTAATCACTAAAAATCATCAAGGCCATTTTCCGAGGTCGCCATAATGAAATCCTTGGCGTTCAAAAAATGGCGTCTGATATGAGTAGGGAAAATTCTAGACCAGCCTGCTCCCAAAGGATTCGTGCCAGGGAAGTCCCCATTTGCCGATTTCTTCCATAAACGGATCCGGGTCGAATTGTTCCATATTGAAAACGCCCTTGCCGCTCCACTTGCCGGAAAGCATCATGGCGCCGCCGAGCATAACGGGAACGCCTGTCGTGTAGCTGACCGCCTGGGCTTTGACTTCTTTAAAACATTCCGCATGGTCGCAGACGTTGTAAATGAAGTACGTTTGCGGCTTGCCGTCCTTGGTTCCGGTGAGCTGGCAGCCGATGCAGGTTTTTCCCGTGTAATTCTGTCCGAGGGTCCCCGGTTCCGGAAGCAAAGCTTTCAAAAATTCCAGCGGGATGATTTTGTGCCCTTGGAACTCTACCGGATCAATACGGGTCATGCCCACGTCTTCGAGGACCCGGAGATGCGTCAGGTATTCCTGCCCGAAGGTCATCCAGAAGCGGGCCTGCTTGATTTCGGGAATGTGCTTTACCAGGGATTCCAGCTCTTCGTGCCAGAGCAAATAGCTTTCGCGCGGGCCGACTTGCGGATAATCGACGCTTTTATGCTCGGACATGGGCGGAATTTCGTGGAAGTCGCCGTCTTTGTAGAATTTGCCGTTCTGGGTGATTTCGCGGATGTTGATTTCCGGGTTGAAATTGGTCGCAAAAGCCTGACCGTGATTGCCCGCATTGCAATCCACAATGTCGAGGGTGTCTATGGTGTCGAAGTGGTGCTTTTTGGCGTAGGCGGTATAGACGTTGGTAACGCCGGGGTCGAAGCCCGAACCGAGAAGCGCCATGATCCCGGCTTCCTTGAATCGGTCGTGATAGGCCCATTGCCAGGAGTATTCAAAGTGCGCTTTGTCTTTGGGTTCGTAGTTGGCCGCGTCGAGGTAATTGACGCCCTCGGCAAGGCAAGCGTCCATAATGGGCAAATCCTGATAGGGAAGCGCGACGTTCAGCACGAGTTCCGGATGGAAATCCCGGATGAGGGCGGCGACTTCTGCGGCGTTGTCCGCATCGACTTTTGCCGTGTGGACGGGTATGTTTTTAATATCCTGGGCGATGGCGTCGCATTTGGATTTCGTCCTGCTGGCGAGAAGGATTTCGGAATAGACGGCGGAATTTTGCGCGCATTTACGGACGACGACATTGGAAACGCCTCCGGCGCCGATAATCAATACCTTGGACATTTTACACTCCATTGAAAGGGTTCCGGGAACAAATATATTATTTTCCGTTTTTTGCAAAATGGAAAATTTCCATTCGTAATCGTGTCCCGAGGGGAAAATTATGGCGACAATTCTTTGGATAGCCGTCATAGCGAACGAAGTTATATGACAGTTGCCGATTTAGTGGAGTTGGCCTCTATGGGGAGAAGCCATCTGTTTAGCCGGCGAGATTGCCGCGTCATTCACTACGTTCATTCCTCGCAATGACGGTTTTTTCACTACTGGCCATCCTTCTTTTTTTCTGAAGACCGCTTCTCCTTTTCCTTTGCAAGGGAATCCAGATAGTTCCGCCGGTGCTTCTGGTAATAGGGCGAAAGGGAATCGATCAAATCCTTGAACTGGATTGTGTCCAGCGGATACTTGTA
>NZ_FUWU01000023.1:39003-47860 GCF_900167415.1 Fibrobacter intestinalis
TCGGGATAGTCTTCGAGTGCAATGTTGATTACGCAATCTTTGCAATTTTCTAGATCAAAAGCAAACAGGGAATTTGCCAACAGGGCGAACAGGGCGATGAGGAAAATGGGGTTGCGCAAGGAAGGCTTCATTTGGAAAATTTCCTTTAGTCTTGTTCCAAAGTCGGTTTGATGTAACTAGAATGTTTGCCGCTATATTTATAAGACTCGTAGAGTCTTCGTGCTTTTTTATATGTATTTCTGGCATTTTCTGCTTGATTCTCTGCAAAAAATCGTTTAAGTTCCTTATAGCGGTGTTCTGACGCCAAAATAGACAAAGAATCCAGTTTCTCTAGTGTCTTCTCAAGGTAATCCATATAGTTTTGCAGGTGCATCTGGTAATAGGGCGAAAGGGAATCGATCAAATCCTTGAACTGGAGGGTGTCGAGTTTATCGGGGTCGTCCTTTGGGCCTATACGATGCAAATCATCTACAGCAAGAATTTCTTCTTTCGAGTTTTGAATCCAAATGTATCCAGTTAGAGCCTTCTCCCTTTCTATAAAAGGCGTCTTTGTCATAGGATTTAGCGGAGAATGTGCTTTGAACATCATGTGACTGATTTTTCCGCGAAGAAAGCTGGCGTACATATTGATGTGAATGGTTTCATTTTTATCCGTTTGGCAATTCAAACAAGAGAAAACCGTGAAATCCGAGAAAAAAGAGGCCGCAACTTGTTTTTTTGCTCCGGGAAATAGAACTTTCAGGGGAACTTTGGTGCGATGTTTTTTTGCCGGATTATCGTCATCTACTTGTGCATAAAAGCAGATGTCAAGACCCGTCAGGTAAAGAGTCGAGTCTTGAAGCTTGTATCGCCCGGCGATGCCGCTTAATGGCCGCGAGGATTTTTCTCGGAAGAAATCCTCTAGAATAGGAGAAAACAATCCCTTCCACTCATAGCCTCCGTATTCTAGAATATCTTCACAAGGAGACAAATAATGTCGCTTGAAGTTGAAATCCTGTACATCTTCTTCGGATGGGTAAAATGGTTCTTCTGGAGAGGAAGACGCAAACAGGGAATTTGCCAACAGGGTGAGCAGGGCGAAGAGGAAAATGGAACATCGAAAGAGGTGATTCATTGGGAAAAACCTTCAAATGGAATCATTTACGAAAGGAGAAAAGCAATTCTAAAAACGGGTCGGAGATGCACACTACTTGCCATTCTTCTTTTTCTCCGAAGACTGTTTCTGCTTTTCCTTTGCGAGGGAATCCAGATAGTTCCGCCGGTGCTTCTGGTAATAGGGCGAAAGGGAATCGATCAAATCCTTGAACTGGATTGTGTCCAGCGGATACTTGTAAAAATGGTCCCATTTTTTCTCAAGACGAAAGAAATCTTCCTCTATGAGATCGTATTCTTTTTTGTTGTCCAAGTACCAGAACTTTCCATTAAAAGAGCCGCCGCACAATGGAAAATACTTCTTTGTAATGGGATTTATCGGTGAATTCGAAACGAATGCCTTATGTGAGATTTTCCCGCGTTCGAAAGTGATTTCCATATTCATATAGTTCGTGCTGTCTCCATTTGTTTGACAGTTCAAACAGGAGTACTTCATATAGCCAGTGACAAAAGACGCCATGATGCTGTCTTTCGCTCCGGGAAACAACAGGTTCAAGGGAACCTTTGTATGGAATTTCTCGTCTGGATAAAAACCATCGGCTTGCAAAAAGAAACAGATGTCCAGCCCCGTCAGGTAAAGAGTCGAGTCTTGCAGCTTGTACCGTCCGGCGAGACCGCTTAATTGGGATGATTTTTTTTCCAAGAAGAAATGGTCCAAAAGATTCGTAGGAGAAATCCCCCCCCACTTAAGTCCTTCATATTCCAGAATGTCAAAACAGGGTATCGAATAATGCTGTTTGAAATTGGAATCCTGTATATCCTCTTTGTCGGGATAGTCTTCGAGTGCAATGTTGATTACGCAATCTTTGCAATTTTCTAGATCAAAAGCAAACAGGGAATTTGCCAACAGGGCGAACAGGGCAAAAAGGAAAATGGAACATTGAAAGAGGTGGTTCATTGGGAAAGTTTTCCTTCGTAATAGTCTAATGAGGGAAGAAAGTAGTTAGAACCTTTTGCATAGTTTTCATAAAAATTATAGATCCATTTTGCTAGATAAAGCCTATTTGTGGCGGTATTTGGCGGATTTCCTTTAAAAAATTTCCGAAACGCATCAATGGGGCGTCCAGACGCCGGAATGCCCAGCAAATCATCAAAATGCATCTGCTGCACATAAGCGTCAAATTCAACGTCAATATTATGTTCCTTGTTTGGACCGCTATGGTAGAGGGAACTCCACTCCGGATTGTTCCTTTGCCATACATGGCGGAATTCGTGCAAAAGATCGGACTTCATTCTGTCCGAAACGAAGGGACCTTGGGGGGAGAGTAAATGATAGTTTATGCCTACTTCATAACCATCGTCCTTTTGAACCGTGTAGCCGCCAGGGGCTTTTTGGGAGGGATCCGTGGCAAATATGTTCAGATAGGTCGGGACGTCTTTCATCTCGTAGAGCCACGTCGCATCCGCGCGTTTTGCCTTATATATGGCCGCAAGTTCATTAAAAAGCGCAAGCCGGTCTTCCTCTGTTAAACGCAACAGGGACTTATTTGGGGTAATTTGCCCTGCTTCTTGCATTTTTTCGACAATGCCCTGTAGCTTCCTATTCAAAGCGTCCATCCGGATTTGTTGCAGAATTTTGCTGGCGAGGACACCGAATTCGTTCACCATCCGCGCGTTGTAATTGTCGTAGAGGGTGTAGATGACGTCATCCGAAGCATTTTTTTCGGCAAAGAACTTGCTTTTCGAATAGCGCCGGGCCTTTTCTAAGAGAAAGTTGGCGGCATCTTGCTGTCCGCTAAAATCCTTACCCCGCAGGACTTGGTCCGCAATGGCTGCAGCGGTGATTTCGTTGATACCAAATTGGACCTTCTCCAAAAGCAGACTTAGGATGTTGTCGTAGTTTTCCTGGAATTCCTGAACCCGACGGGGAAGGTCTTCTGGAAGATCGACTTGCAGAAAGTCGTTGGGGATGACTTGAGAAGTTCGGTTCCCTGTGGTTGTTTTATCCGAGAAGGCGGTAGCGCGGTTCGCCCATTCTTTGTCGCGGATGTCTGCATTATAGGGATTGATGCCGAGAGCGTCTGCATAGTTTGCAAGCCTCTGCCGGATGCCCCGGACGATTTCCCGCTTCACATCGCTCAAAATGGGATTTTTCTCGAAAAGGGCGAGGTGCTCTGAAATATCTCGTATATCTTCAAAAGTTTGGGGAGTTTCGTTTCTTTTCGCCTTTTCCAAAAAATCCAGGACTCTTTCTGGAAAGTCCGTTGCTGGTAAATTTCCCCGAACAAACTGGATGGTGGCGTAGTCTGCACAGTTTTTCAGGGCATTTAGCTCGTTCACGTCGAGAAAGTCCGTTGAATTTTGGTTCAGATTTGCCTGGATGGAGTCCAGATGGGCTTTGTCTAAAAAGCGGTCGGATGTAAATGGCATTAGCACTCCTGGATTGTTTGTCGCGTAGATCCGACGGGGGGATCTCGCTTATCTAAAATATATTCTTTGCTATTTGTTTTGGCAAGTTTTTGGGGACGTAATCCGTCCCAGCGAGGAACGCCAGCGACCCATGAGCCTTGGAAGCTCTGCTTCCTTTAGGCGAATTGTGCAAAGCCATAGCAATTCATATGGGCACCTCGTCATTGCGAGGAGCAAAGCTCCATGGCAATCTAGTCTGCAAAAAAAAAGGATTGCTTCACCCCTGCGGGGTTCGCAATGACGTAAAAACAACAGCCTGCACAAGGAGCGCAAGCGGGCAGGCAGTCCTATCTGCAAAAAAAAGGATTGCGCCTCGCCGGGTGCTTTCGCTACTATCAATGACTCGAGAGGAATATGCCGCTCCCGAATTATTTTATATTATCCCTAGACATTTTTTTAGAGTATTTGCTCTTATTCTCGTCACTGAAACCTAGACAATTTCACCCGAAAGAGAATAAGACGAACGCTCACGCGAATATGCAAGGGAATGCTGCATCGATGCTGCATTTTTAGGCGTATTTCGGCAATGGCAAAAACGGAACGGCGTTCGGCTGTTTTTTGGAATTTGCTTTTTGTCGCCTATTTGGGGCGTGAGTTGTTTGTGCTTGTTTTTCGGTAGGCTTATGTCTAGGGCCGCAGTGACGACAAGCGCATTCAACTTCACGCCTTTTTGTTTTTAAATGTGATGTTCTGTGCGGAATGGGAGCGGGCTCTTGGAGCGCCCATGACCAAGAACAGCAATCTGCACCAGGCGAAGAACGCCAAGAAAGACGAATTTTACACGCAGCTTTCGGATATCGAAAACGAGCTGAAACATTACAAGGAACATTTCCGCGGCAAGACCGTCCTTTGCAACTGCGACGACCCGCGGGTGAGCAATTTCTTCCATTACTTCAGTTACAATTTCGAGCAGCTGGGATTGAAAAAGTTGATTACGACTTGTTACAAAAATCAGGAGCGGGATTTGTTCAGCCAGAACGATTCAGAGCGGGCGATTTGGCTGGAATACTTTGGCGACAAGAACAACAACCGCGTGCCCGATCCCGAAGAAATCGGCATTCACCAGTTTGCCGGGGACGGTGACTTTCGCAGTGGGGAGTGCATTGAACTTTTGAAACAGGCGGACATTGTGGTGACCAATCCGCCCTTCTCGCTTTTTCGGGAATACGTGGCGCAGCTGATGGAATATGGGAAAAAGTTCGTGATCATCGGAAACCAAAATGCAATTACATATAAAGAAATTTTTCCGCTATTTAAGGAAAGTAAAATTTGGTTGGGAAGTTCGCTTTCCTATGCGGCATTCAAGGTTCCGAGTTCCTACGAAGAAAAATCCAACCGTTTCTGGATTGATGAAAGCGGGCAGAAATGGCGCAGTATGGGAAACATTTGCTGGTTCACCAATCTGGATATTCCCAAACGCCACGAGAATCTGATTCTTTACAAGCATTACACGCCAGAAGAATATCCGAAATTCGACAATTACGACGCTATCAACGTGGACAAGGTTGCCGAAATTCCCTGCGATTACGACGGCGTGATGGGCGTGCCGATTACGTTTTTGGATAAATTCAATCCGGAGCAGTTTGAAATCGTGGAGTTTCGGAAAGGAAACGATGGTAAGGATTTAATATACTGCACAAATGGGGGGGGGGCAGTGCGACCTTACTTCAGAATACTCGTCCGTCGATGCCGATAAGTGGGCTTATGAACAATCCCAAAGATACGGTGGTGAATGGCAAAAGCAAGTATGCAAGAATTCTCGTTCGGCGACGTCAATTCCCGGAATGATAAAAAGCTCGGAAGGAAAAATCAAAGGAAGAATTACTTATGCTCGCATTTGTATTCGTCAAAGGAAAGCGTGATGTTTAGGGAAAGCGACATCCCTGTAGCTTTTCATGGATTTGATAAAAAGGCGGTTTCCTTTGGCTTCGGGGTTTTAGGGGTGTCCCCTAGGCCAGGGGGTAGCGGAAAATTTTCGGGCGGGCTTGCCTGCACGAAAAGTTGGAGCGAGGGGGACGTGCCCCCACCAAAAAAAATTTCAAAGGAGTTTTAGATGAAAATTGAACTGCATCAAATTACCGTCCGCGATTTGACGGCGGGCTACCGGGACAACGCGGAAAACGGCGTGGTGGGTTTTGGCGGAAAGCTGGATATCCGTCCGCCTTTCCAGCGTGAATTTGTTTATAATGAAAAGCAGCGGGATGCGGTCATTGACACGTTGGTGCAAGGGTTTCCGCTGAACGTGATGTATTGGGCGGTGCGGGATGACGGCACTTACGAAGTAATTGACGGGCAGCAGCGAACCATTTCGATTTGCCAATATGTGAACGGCGATTTTGCCCACCTGTTCCGCTATTTTCACAACTTGCAGGACGACGAGCGGGAAAAGATTTTGAATTACGAGTTGCAGGTTTATATTTGCAGCGGGAGCGACAGCGAAAAACTCAAGTGGTTCAAGACGATTAACATTGCGGGCGAGAAATTGACGGAGCAGGAGTTGCGCAATGCGGTTTATCCGGGGAGTTTTATAAACGATGCCAAGCGCTATTTTAGCAAGAACGGTTGTCCGGCGGCGAAAATCGGCGGCGACTATTTGACGGGTTCCGCCATTCGGCAGGAATATCTGGAGACGGCGTTGGCGTGGATTTCCGACGGGGATATCGAAGGCTATATGGGAAAGCACCAGCACGATCCCAATGCGGCTTCGCTGTGGCAATTTTTCCAGTCGGTGATGACGTGGGTGGAAACCAGCTTCCGACCGACGAAGGAAAGGAAGAAAATCATGAAGGGCGTGGACTGGGGCGCGCTTTACAAAAAATACAAGGACGAAGTTTTGGACGGAGCGAAAATCGACGGGGAAGTGGCCCGCCTTTTGCTGGATGACGATGTGACGAAAAAGTCCGGAATTTATCCGTTCATTTTGACGGGTGACGAAAAATATCTTTCCATTCGCGCGTTTACGGAATCTCAGAAACTCGCCGCATACGAACGGCAGAAAGGAATTTGCGCCCATTGCGGGAATCGTTTTGAACTTTCCCAGATGGAAGGGGATCACATTACGCCGTGGCACGCGGGCGGCAAAACCGTTCCGGAAAATTGCCAGATGCTTTGCCGGGATTGCAACCGGCGAAAAAGCGGAAAGTGAGGGGGAGTGTAGATTGTGGGATGTTTTTTACGACGGAGACGCGGCATTCACCCGAAGAATATTCGTTCCAGCGACCCGTCATTGCGAGGAACGTCAGCGACATAGCAATTCATATGGGCACCTCGTCATTGCGAGCAAAGCCCCATGAGCCTTGGAAGCTCTGCTTCCTTTAGGCGAATTGTCCCTTTCAGGGATACTTCAACTACGGAATCAAAGATTCCAAGTTTCAGGGATGCAAAGCCCCATGAGTCTTGGGAACTTGTTCCCTTAGACGAATTGTCCCTTCCAGGGATACTTCAACTACGGAATCGGAGATTCCTAGTTTCAGGGATGCGCAGCCGAAGCAATCTTGGCTGCGGGAAAAGGATTGCTTCTACACTTCGAGTATAACTCCACTAAGGTAACAAAGTTACCAAGTGTCGTATATCCACATAGAGGATAACTCCACTAAGTCAATAAATTGACAAGTGTCGTATAACCCCTTTGGGGTTCGGGGTGACGGTCGCTTTCAAATGAGGCAGATTTTCTCCTTGGCGGGTTCGCAATGACGAATACTACTAGTCTCCTCGAAGATAATGCCTGCAAGCAAGCTTGCTGCGCAACATTCGCCTTGCACGCTTTTGCAAAGGCTCCCTTCCAGGGACAATTCGTCTAAAAGAGTAAAACTCTTAAGACTCATGGGCAGCCCCTTTTCCCTTCACCCTATCCCCCGCCACGCTTGGCGGTGGGAAGTTTTGGTTTTGTGGGGTGGAATTGGATATTGCGTCATAGCGAGAAGGGGGAATTCGGTTATCAGTTATTAGTTTTCAGTTGTCAGTTTCAACCCTCAACTCCCAACTACCAACTACCTCCTCCTGATTACTAGTCGCTAACCATGGTTCGACAACCGGTTGCTGAGCCTGTCGAAGCACACCAACCAAGCAAATCGAGGTGGAATTTTGTATATAAATCCCCAAAAAACATCGGAAAATTGCTCGGACAGTTTGTGGGCAAACGGAAAACTGCCCGAAAATCTTCAGCGGGCTTGTGGGCAAATGGAAACGGCTACAAAATGTGCAGATGGACGATTTTTCTTTGAACACGCCGGAACGCGCTTCAAGCGGAATTCTTTTTGAAAAGGGGAATTTGGCAGCGCATTTTGTGGGCGGTAGAGTGCGGGCAAAAACTGCCTTTTGCGATGGCGGATGACATGCGCTGGATCAATGAAGTGGACGGTTGGTTCTCTCCCCATTCCTCGTAGGCTAGCTCGCTGTTTCTTAAAAAGATTTTACAAAAATCTTATGCCCGGGCGGGCCGTTTTTGCGTAAATATACTGGTGCGTGATGCAAATCACGTTCAACAAATCATTCACAAATGGAGGAAACCTTGAAAAAACTTTCGTCAAAATTGCGCACTACCGAAATCGATAGCGCAAGCGAAGCTGTCATCCGTCTGTATAAAGAGTTCGGCGAACTTGAAAAGGATGCCTTTTTGAAGATTGCCATGGCGGAAATCGAATACCTGTCGGCACAAATTACGAACGCTATCATGCAGAACCGGATTTTAAGCAAATTGGATGACGCCGACAGCGTTCGCGATAAAGCGGTAAAGGAGCTGGGCCTCTTCTTGATGGCTATGCAGTCATTCCCGTCGAAGAGAAGCGCTCTGCAGCCAGAAATTTACAGGCGGTTTTTGCCAAATATGGCAAGGGGATTGTGAACAAGAGCTACGCCAGCGAATTCTCTTTGATTGAAAGCATGCTGGGGGATTTTGACGCCCCGGAACTTTCCGCCGATATTGAATCTCTTGAAGGGGTTGCCACTTGTTTGAAGAGTCTCCGCGAAGCCGAGGACACTTTTAAAAAGGTGAGCGATAATTAGTCAGCCCTTAAAAAGTCACTTTGCGAACGCAAGATAAGGACGTTCGCATTTTTTGTTCATTCCGTTCCACAGAAGGCAAAAACAGTATAGCCATTCCAACAGGGCAAAAAAGCGCCTCATGGCCCTCTTGAAGTTGAACGCTGCCGCAGCAAGCTTTGCATTGAGCATGTCGCCAAAGATTCCCTTGTAGAAGTTGCGACCCATGCGGTGGTCGCTCTTCAAGTGACCATTGATTGGTTCGATGCCAGCCCTCTTGCAAAAAAGCTTGTGAGCCTTTTTCTTCTGGTAGTAA
>NZ_FUWU01000042.1 GCF_900167415.1 Fibrobacter intestinalis
TTCTCGAGAACGTCTATTTTACGCTGTTTCGCCTTTTCGGTTATGTCGGGGCGTTTCTGCTCGAAAATCCCCGTAGCGGATTCGAAAAGTACCTTCCTCCATTCGAGAATTTTGTTCGGATGTATCTTGTACTCGTCCGCAAGTTCAGATAAGCCTCTGCCCTTGAGGAGAATTTCGCTCAGGATTTTGACTTTCTCCTCCGCACTCAGGCGGCGACGTTTCTGTTTTTCAAGTTTATTTTCTTCTGCCATAAGGTGGCTCCTTGGTTGGAAATATACACCTTATTAGCTTCCTCAATTTTTTCCAAGTTGCGGTTAAGCGCTACAATATTTCCAAAACGACGAAGCGCAAGTGGGCAAAATTCGCTTCTTATGACAGCGATCGAAATGTCTATGTTGCTTCCTCGTATCTTATTGCTCAGCTTGGGAAAAATTATTCAAAAAAAATTTGTCATCCCATAAGGGGTAATGAGCTGCTGGATATTTGTATGGCTAAGGTTAAGGAATGCCAGGATGTTGTAGGTGGTGGAATAGTATTTTTGGAATGTGAAAATAATACAAGATTGATGGATTTCTATCAGAAAAACGGTTTTGTTGAATATAACGTAAAAAACAATCTGGTTCAAATGGTGCAACGGATTTGAATGTATCGCAAAAATACTCATTCCGGGGAAGCTTATAGATTCTCCGGACGCACTTCTCGTGGCTCCGCACAGCCAGAAGGTGAAGACGACCGTGGAGGAATTCAAGGTCCGTGGTTCCGACCTTGTGAACGAGTCGCAGACTGTGTGTTTTCTTATGCGTAGCTTTCCCTGAACATCTTGTCAGACTTTTGCTGTACACAATATGCTCTCACATATTTACAGGGATGTAGAATATGGAGAGTGGAGTTACGCAAAGGCAAATTGAAATAATTAAGCAATGATGCAAGATGCTTTCATTTAAGTTTGCGTTCAAACGATATTTGCACGGCGATGCAAAATCAGGGGTTTTGCTCTGTAGTCGCATGTACCTTGTAAAAATATCCTGTCAAAGCGAAACGGCAGATTTTTCGTACAATTCCGGATAAGGGATAATCGGAGAGGCTTTTTCTGGATGGTTTCCAACGCGCTTCTCCATCCAGAGCATATTGTACCAGCGTCCGAATTTGCAGCCGCATTGGTGGAATTCTCCTGCGATGGAAAATCCGAGATGCAAGTGAAAATCGGCACTGTTCGTCGTCAAAAATTCGTCGTTTTTTTCCGGCGTAGCGACGCAGGCATAAAGATTGCGAATGCCCATTTTTTGCAACCTGCATTCCAGTTCTTGGTAAAGCATTCGTCCGAATCCGCATTTTGTTGCAGCGGGATCCAAGTAGATGGTGGTTTCACAAGACCAGTCGTAGGCGGCTCTTCCGATAAATTTCCCGGCGTAGGCAAAACCTTGAATCGCATTGCTTTCCTGGATGACCAAATACGGGTAACGTCGCTGGGTGATTTCCATCCGTTTTTGAAATTCTTCGATGGAGGGCACTTCGTATTCAAAGGTGATTGCCGTTCTTTTTACGTAGTGGGCGTATATTTCATGCGGCGAGCGTCGGCGATTCGGGCGTTACGGATAGAGGTCTTATCTACGGCAGCGCGTTTCCGATGGCCTGCATCTGGAGCGGGTAGATTTCCCGGCAGGCTTTTTCTCCGAGCGCGATGAGCGCATCGAGCGTTTGTCGGTCGAAGTCGGCGTGTTCTCCCGTGCCTTGGATTTCGATGAACGTCTTGGCGTCCCGCATGACGATGTTCATGTCCACGTCGGCGGCGGAGTCTTCCTCATAGCACAAGTCCAAAAGCGGTTCGCCATGGACGACGCCCACGGAAATGGCGGTGACGGCGTGTTTTAAAATTTGCGCATCGATTCCCAAACGCGGCTTGATTTTTTGGAGAGCCAAAGCCAGCGCGACGAATCCTCCGATAATGCTTGCCGTTCGAGTGCCTCCGTCGGCCTGAATGACGTCGCAATCGACGACGATGGCGTTTTCGCCGAGAAGGTTCAGGTCGGCGGCCCCGCGGAGGGATCTCCCGATAAGGCGCTGGATCTCCTGCGTTCTGCCGGACGCCCCTTTGCGTTCGCGTTCGACACGTTTTCCCGTACTTTGCGGCAAGAGGGAATATTCGGCGGTGATCCAGCCGCGGCCTTTTCCGGCGAGCCAGGCGGGAACTTCGGGAAGGAGCGTGGCGTTGCAGATGACTCGGGTGTTGCCCATTTCGATGAGAACGGAGCCGTCCGCCGAAGAAATGAATCCCGTGGTGATTTTGACGGTTCTTGTTTCGTCCGCTTTGCGGTTGTCGGTGCGCATGGTTAATCCTTTTATCCTTCGTATTTGAGTCGCTCGGTTTTGCCGCAGGCAAAGGAACCCAGATGGTAGGTGAAATTGGTGTATTGGTTCAGTTCGTCAAAAGCGTCGATGAGCTTTTCGGATTTTGGATTGCCGATGAGGGAAACGTAAAAGATGTAGCCCCAGGGCTTGTCCGGATGCGGGCGGCTTTCGATTCTGGTCAGGTTGATTTCCCGCTTGGCAAAAGCGCCGATGGCGTGATAAAGGGACGCTGGCTTGTCGTCGTTGGCGAGTTCGAATAGGATGACCGTTTTGATGTTTTCCGATTCGGCGATTCTTTGGGGCTCTTTTTGGATGGCGTAAAAACGGGTGAAGTTCACGCCTTTGATGTTTTCCAGATTGGTGCGGAGAACGTCGAGTCCATAGAGCTTTGCGGCGTATGTGCTGGCGATTCCTCCGTCGGTCTTGTTGCCGCGCTTGGCGACTTCTTCGGCGGAACCGGCCGTGTCAAAGAAAATGTTTTTTTCGATTTGGGGGAATTCTTCAAAAAAATGGCTGCATTGCGCGAGTGCCTGCGGGTGGCTCATGACCCGTTTCAGAGTCTGGATGGTCGCGCCCTTATTTGCGCAAAGGCAGTGCTCGATTTGCAGCTTGACTTCTCCCACGATGGGATGACGCCATTTGGCGAGCAGGTCGTAGTTTTCGTAGATGGAACCCGCTGTGGAATTTTCGATGGGAATGGCTCCGCCGTCGGCCTTTCCGGTTTCAATGGCCTGATAGATTTCTTCGAAGGTGTTCATGGGCAACACGTCGATGTCTTCTCCAAAAAGATAGCGTGCTGCGGATTCGCTGTAGGCTCCCCGGCGTCCTTGGAATGCGATTTTTTTTGTCATTGGATTCTGCGTGCTCCTTTGTAGCGTGGCTGCCAATAGGGGTCGGAAAGCGGGCTTATCATGACGCCCTTGGAAGTGCTGGCGTGGGTGAAGTTGCCGTCGGAAAGGTAGAGTCCCACATGATCGACTCCGGAGCCGCCGCCGAAAAATACCAGGTCGCCCGCCTTGAGTTCGTCCTTGTCGATTTTTTTCCCCATGCCGTACATGGCGGTGGAACTGTGGGGGAGCGAGACTCCCGTTTTTTCCTTGTAGATGTTCATGACGTAGCCGGAACAGTCCGTTCCGCTTTTGGATGCTTGGCCGTATTTGTATTTGGTGCCTATCCAGGGCTTGATGATCGGCATCCATTCCGAGGCTTCCCCCGATGCGCTTTGCATCACCTTGTTGGTGTTTTCCTCTCCCTTAGAAAGTCGGTATTCTCCGGCGCTTCTGTCGTAGCTGGGGCGCAGCGGCATGGTGCAGGAGGTCAAAAAGCAGGCCGCGGAAAATAAAAGCAGATAGAAAACTTTCATCGGGTCTAATTTAACAAAGCTTTGGAGCGGGAAAAGGAATGCCGAGAAAAAAAACTTTGATTTTAACAATCAACCGCTTGTCAATCTTTTGAATTTTTTGCGTTTGAAGATTTCTGCGAAAAGAAAAAGGAGCGCGCGTTGGCGACTCCTGTCGTTTTGTGAGAATGGATTTAGGGGCGTCAGAATTTCAAAGAACGCGTCTTGGAAAATTTTCCGACGGAAACGTTCAGGAAATAGACGCCTGATTGCTTGGGCGCATTCAAGACGGTTTGGTTTTCGCCGAGAGAACCGCTAAATTTTTTCAAGTCCGTTTCGATTCCCAGCGCATCGATGAGACGGATGTGGACTTCTTGATTTTGAAGCGATTCCGGCAATGAGAAGCGGATTTGCAAGTTGTCGCCGAGAACTTGAAAACGCAATCCTTCGATGCCTTGGGATATAACGGTTTCCGACGCTTTGGATACGTTTATCCGCGCCGACTTTGCTGATGTCGCAAAATATAGCGGTATTTTCGTATTTTCCTCGAGGGCGTAAGTTTGTCCTTCGGCGGCAAGGGTCGCCTTGTATCCGGCGTTTTGCAACTCTTGAATGCCTTCGACAGAAAAATAGGCTTCTTGCGCTTTGGACGATTTCAGTAGCAAGTCCCATTTGAAATCGCTTTCCTTTTTCAGAATGCTTTTAGAAGCGGCACCTTTACGGCTTTGGATTTCAAGGAAAACGCTTTGGTCTAATCCGGCGGGCGGCTTGGGAAGCGTGATGTCTTGAGTGCCGCATCCGATGACATTCCACGTGTCGTTACCGAATTTTTCGCTTTCCAGTTTTAAACGAAGCGCCCACCCGCTTGGGGATTTCTTTTCTTTGGCGAGAACCGATTTGACTTCGGAAGAAGGGAAGACCGGTTTTGAAGAAAGCTGGTATTCGGCGTTTTCTTTGGCATAGATCCAGGCTCCGGAATAGGCTTTCAGCGTATCGACGGGCTGGTATTCCGACGTCTTGGCGTCCCAAGCGAATAAAGGGAATTCGTCGTTTTCTGCATCCAAGAATGCGGACTCGGAGCCGGCGTAGAGATTCCATGCGTAAGGATTCGCAATCAGATTCCAGCCGCTGTAATAATGCTTCAGTGGCCAGGAAACGGTATCCGATTGGGCTTTTTGTGGCTGGTTCGTCAAAGGCAAGGAAACGGAATCTTCCGAGAAGAACCAGTAACCTTTTTGCGGAGAAGTCTGTTTCAAATCCGTCAAGCGGCGGTATTGCCAATAATCTCCGATCGGATTTTCTTCATCCCAGAAATAGACCGTCATATTTTTTTGAAGAATGTCGAAAGTGTCTGCCAATGCACCGAATGAGAGGATCTGCCACGATTGCGGAGAAACTTCGCTATTTAAAACGGATGCGACCGTCCATTCGTGCTCCTTTTCGGCCAGGACTTCTTTTTTACTCGAAAGTTGGACGCTGGCTTTATATTCTCCGGGAGGGAGAGGGTAGAAGTCGTATGTAGTGTTGGATAGGGATTCGCCCGAAAAAGTGGTATCCACAAGAAGTTCCGACGCATTAAACACGCGGAGCTGTAAATTCAAACCCATGGTGTCGTTGGATTCGACTTGCATTACAAAGCGAACAGCGCTGCCGGCGAATTGGACATTGGAAGAAAGATTGGCAACGGTAGGCAGCAAAGGCTTTGTGAACGTTTTGACTTGGAGCAATGCGTCTTTGGAAATGTAAACGGTTTCGGAATCGGCGATCGGAGAATAATCCAGTAAAATCGAATCCAACAGGACGGAGGTGTCTGTTACGGCGACCCGGATTTCTATCGGCAAATTTTCCATGGCGGGGAGATAGACTTGATTGTTTTCGTAGGAAAGGGGTTCGCCAAAATGCGAGAGGTTTACCGTTACGAGGGAATCGAGCTCTAGCGAAAGGACGTTGGTATCCACTACGCAATCTTCCATTTCTTGGAAAGAAAAGACGATGTCGCCCTGGTAATTGTAAATGTACCCGATTTGATCTTCGACGACAATATCGCCAGCTTCTTCGACGGGCGTGTAGCAAGCGGAGAGGGATTTCAGTTCGGGAAATTCGAGTGTTTCCTGCTTGTAAAAATAACTTGTCGGCAATTCGGATGTGCGGAAAATTTGTTCGGAGACGGCGGAAAAATCATAACGGATGGAATACTCTATTTTGGGGAAAATTTGCAGCATGGTGATCCCGTTGCCTAAAGGTATGGAATCGTTCAAAGCAACGGCGAGGGTCAACGTGTCGTTTAATACGACAACGACGGAGTCCTGCGGATAATCCTCCGGTATTTCGGCAGCAGAAATTTGCAAATAGGCGGGCTTGGGAAGCCGCAGCGTCTGAGAAATCGTCGTGTCGTAGAAAACTTCGTCGAAGAATGTATATTGGAGGGAAACGTTTTGCAAATCATTCAGCTCGATTTCCGTTGATGAATAATATTCGGACTCGGTTTCATTTTTTACCAGAACAATTTCTTCAAAGCCAAAAGTTGCGATGATCTCTAAAAGACATTCCGTCGTTTGGCATCTGGCGATTTCTTCGCTTTTTTCGGAGATAATCCACGAGTTCGTGTACATAAACTCGTCTGTGCCGTCTAGGTCTTGTTTTTGGTAGATGATTTTTGGGAGCGAATCATTGCTGAAAAGGGAGAAGGATGCGCCGTTCCACCAATAAGGATTTGTTGCGTTTTCGAGATATGTATAATATTCGTCGCCCTCGGTTTCGATTTGGTAAGCAAAGGAAATTTGGGGAACGGTAACGGTTGCCAAATAGTAAGCGGTGTTTGCCGAAAGGACAACGGAGGAATCTTTTTTCCAAATCGTTCCATCAAAAGCAAAGTATGATAATGTTGTGGAATCGGCATTGGGTGTATAAGTAGAGGGCAATTCTTCTTCTTTGATGGCGGCTCCGAGGGAATCGTATGCCAAATGTCCGTCGGTTCCGCTATAGGCCTTATATAAAACTTTTGCAATTTGGTCTTCGGTTGTTTGTAAAAAAGAAACTTCAAAAGTGGGGGAATAGCCGGTTTGGGCGGGCGTGTTCAGTAGCTGGGGAAGTCCGTTGTCCGCTTTGGAATAATACCACGACGGATTGGTGCCGTTGTTCAAATTGGATGCGGCTTTGGGAAGGCCCGCTTCTTTTAGAGAATGGTATAAGTAAACGGCAAAAGTGTCGAGAGTGGCATCTTCTCCCGTATAAAATAACTGCGTTATATTGGAAAGCGTGTCCAGAGTATAGTGGCTTTCGATTTGGAAAGTCGGAACATCCATGGGGGAAGCGTTAAAGAGGGCGCTGTTTTTTATGCCGACGTCATTTTGAATTGTTCCCCCAAAATAGGTGTTTGAAAGCGATACGTTTGAATTGATTTCGCCGAGGAAACCGCCGATGGAAACCGAAGAAAGTGGGGTTACGTTGGCGGTTGCGTTCAGTACAAGTTGCCCGCGGACAAAACTTTGTTCGATGATAGCGGAGTCGGCCATGCCTGCGTAGCCGATCAAGCCGCCTAAAACAATCGGAGAAGATTGTTCTGGCAAGGTGCTTTCAAAAGTTGCGGAAACAAGCTTTTCCGGGGAAGCTGCATAGGAATTTCTTAGCACGTAGGAAGAATTCGCGATTCCGGCAAAACCGCCGGCAAAGACTGTCGCTTGCTCGTTTAGATTATTGGCGGTGAGAGTTCCGTTGAAAGAAGAGGATTGGACGGCAAGCAGCCCGATAATCGACCCGGAAAAGCCGCCCATGGCGAGAATTGGCGATTTCTCGTTTTGCGATCCCGAACCGTAAAGCAGGGAGGCGTTTACCGAAACGTTTTGCAGTTGCAGGGAGTTCGTCGAATAGCCCAGCACGCCGCCGATACTGAGCGTGTCGGAGCTCCAGGTTTGCGCGGGGTTCCAGTTTTGTTCAAGAGAAATCGTATCGTTTTTTAAAAAAACAGGAGCGTTTGCCGAACCGATCAGGCCGCCGATTTGGATTTTGCTTTCGACTTCGATGACTTCCGGGGGAACCTGTGGCGAGGATTCGATTTGAATTTCCGCAAAAGATTCTTTGATATAGGTGTCATAAAATCCGGCTTGCCCGATAAAACCGCCGACGTACAACGCGTCATTGGATTGGATGGAAATGTTTTCTGCATGAACGGAGGTGATTTCTGTTGACGATTGGGCGTTGTCGTAACCGATGAGCAAACCGGTTGCGTTCGCCGCATTTTCCGCAGCCATGGAAGTCTGCGCGGCTTTTATAGCGATATTGCTTAGATGGAGTCGTTCCAATTTGACGGGTAGGGTCTTCTCGGCGAGAAGGAGGGAGATCGGCGCGTTGGAAAGCCCTTCGACATAAGCGTTTTCAATGGTCAAATCGGAGATGATTAAAGTGTCTTCCAATTCAAAATGGGAATAGTTGTTTTGGAAAATTCCCAAAGGCGCTCCGCCTTCCGAAATCTCACTCTCGGATTCCACTTTCAAGCAGATGCCAGACATTTTTTTGCCGTTCCCGTCGAATGTGCCGGAGAAAGTTCTGATCGGAGTCAAATTGGAAGAGCATGAGCTGTCGGGCGCTTCGGACGAAAAATTCAGATCCGCTTCCAGGCGGATGACCGTAGAAAATATTTCTACAGTGTCTCCGCATGCTTGGTAGCAGAATTCGTTTTCGGTTAGATAATTATTCAAATTGTTAAATTCTTCGACGGAAGAAATGCCTATCTGGCAGTAGAAACGTTCCGATTCTTGGGCGCAAGAATACGAAAGGGCGTGAGCATTTGTCGTTAAAATGAAGGATAAAAAAGCGAATAGGAAAAATCGTTTCATGGGAAAGTTCCTTTTAAAATTCGTAGTGGAGGGATGCGGATCCTAGAAAGTCCTTGTATTCGTTGGATCGATTGTCCGGGCGGTAATAATAAGCGGCACCAAGCGTCCAATCGGAATAGAGGGCTTTTGAATGGTGGATTCGAAGGGTGATTTGTCCTTCGGCATCGATTTCGAGTTCTCGCAAAGCGTTATCCTCTTCGCTGCGTCGGAAAATTTCTTCCCTAAACGAGCCTTCTAGGAACAATGTGGTGAAGTTTTTGGAGAGTTCGATTTCCAGGCAATCCGAAAAATTCCATTCGTATTCCCGCATCGAGAACGCTTTGTAAAATTTGAATCGCGGCATAAAATTCAAATGATTGCGGAACGAAGAAATTTTGGAGGTAAAAGAAAGGGGAATGCTCGTTTCCGCATAGTCGTTCCCATGAAAGTAATAGCCTAAAATGCCGAAAGACTTGTCGGATAAATCCAGCTTCTCGATGAGCGAATCTTTTTCAAAATGGGACAAATCGTAGCGGTAGGCAAATGTTCCGCCGATTCGCAAATCGTTGTGAGGCAATTTGAGAAAGATCTCCGCAGAAATTTTTTGTTTCAGTAAACGTTCTTCAAAACGCGTTGCTAGGTAAGGTTCTTTGGAAAGCGAATAGTAATAGGCAAAGCGGTCCGCGTCGATTTTTAACGTGTCGTCTTCGGTGATGACGTCAATGATGTTGTCTTTCTTGCTCGGTTGAAACCAGGGGTCACTGTAAATTCCCGAAGATGCCGAATAGTTGGCGTAAAGTCTGGTCGGACGATTTCTTGTGCGGTAATCGGCGGCATAGCGGATGTCAAACGCTATGCGGGATGTCAAATCGAAATGGTTTGCTAAAGAAGCCGTGTGGATGTAATGCGTTCTGTTTTCGTCGGTTTCGTGTTCGTCAAACCAAGAAGCGTTTTTGTCGGGGAATAGCCCCCAGTTCGTGCCTTCGCCAAAGCCGAAAATATTGTTTTTGCTTCCGTTCGCCGCATTTTCGATTTGGAGGTCGTATTGAATATCGAGTTTCCAAAAGTCCAGAATTTTTTGCCCCAAGGAAATGCCGAATTCCCGCTTGTTGTTGATTTGATCCGGGGAACCCGCGCTGTAAAAATCGTCGCCGAGAAATTTGACATATCCTTCGAATGCGGTATTTCCTTTTTCGTATTTCAAAGAAAGGCCGAACGCCAAATTCTGCCCTTCAAAATCGCCAAGATTTGTTTCCGGCGGATCTTCCTTTTCAAATTCTTTTTGGATTTTCTTTGCTTCGGTTATTAAACGGCTCAATTCCGTGCGCATTTCATCGGGGGAAAGAAGGACATTGTCTCCGAATAGGGAAACCAATTCTTGGCGGGTAAGCGTTTTTATCTTTTGGGGATGATTCATCAATTCACGCAATTTGACAAAGTCGGAAACGGAAATTCCCGCTTCATAAAAAACCTGATTGATGGCGCGTTGCATCGCTGCGTCGGCGGTGTCGGCTACCCCAAGAGCTGTCTGTAAGCGCAGTTCCAAAGCGTCTGCCAAGAATTTCCAAGAAACGTCGGCGTAAAAAGTTTTGGAATCAATGGAGGGGTTTACCGTGTTTATGCGGGAAGACATTCCGTCGCGAATAAACGGATCTTCTTTGTAATCCTTGCTGCCGATAAATCCGAGTTCAAAATTCAAAGGGTGAACGGGAGTCAAGTGGACGCTTCCGCCCAAGATCATGCTTTGCGGTTCGGCTTCGCCTTCTTCGATGTAATCTTTGTAAGATGCGTAATTTTTTTTGCCAAGGTATTTCGGGGCTTTGGTTTCGCCTCCGAAAATTTCAAAAGCGAGCATGGATTCGCCGAGCGGATTTTCAAAAAGATTCAATGCGTAAGATGCGCCCAGAACATTGACTCCGGAGAGGTAGAGTTCTCCGCCGGTCGGGTAAAAATCGCCCAGGACGATTTCCTGAAATTTATCGGTATAAACGGTTTTTACCGAGTGGGCGCGGAACTTGTCCCAGGAATCGCTGGAAAGATCCGCAGAAAATTCGAGCGTTTTTCCGTCGGCGGTTTCCGCCAAAATTTCGGCGTACCAGTTTCCGAATTTTCCCGGGATTTGGAAATAATTTTCATAGCGGTCGCCTTTTTTTACGGTGTCCTTGCCGGAAATAAAATCTTCATGGGTTCGATTCTTTCGCATAAAAACAAGATGGTATCCGATTTCGGCGGCAAGCGTTCCCGAAAGCTTCCAGGCGCGCTGCTGTTCCGTATTTGCTGGCTTCTTTTCGAGATTGGGAACGAGGGTGGATGCCGTCGTCAAATCGGAAGAAAAATCCGTTTGGTTTTCGGATGTCGAATTTTGAAGCGAGGACGACAATTCCTGGAGGGATAAAACGCCGACTCGGTTGCTTTTAATTTCGGTTTGGCTCGGCGAAATTTCAGAATCGTCCATAACGAATAGCGCAATTTCATTTTCCGAAAAATGAGCCCGATGGATTCGAATCGTTGTGTTCTGCATGGATTGCAAACCGATTTTATTTTCTTTCACGGTCAAATCGGTAAACCCGGCGTTGGAGTTTTCTGCAAGCAGTAGCGCTGTCCGGTTTTTGATGAACTCCGCTTGGCGAATGTGCAAAAGGGAATTTGTCGCGATAATCGCAGCTGTCTTGGAATTTTCCAATTTCGCATTTTCCAATTCAAGTACTCCGTTTTCCATCGAAATGGCGACTTGGGCGTTTTGGAATTGTACTCCGCGTAAAATGACCGGCGTATTTTCGGCGATGGAAATTCCCTTCCAAGACGCAGAGGAATCTTGGGATTCCAAAATCACGGGATTTGCCGAAGTGCCCGCAATAGCGAAAGAACCTCCCCGGATTTCAATTCCCGCATTGGCGGCAAAGCGCAAAACCGTTCCAGCCGGTAAAACCAGACTGTCGCCTTCTTGGACGACTATCGATTCCGAAATGAAATGCGGCGATGTGCCGTTGCTTAAAACTCGGGAGAGGTCGCTGGAAAGAGCTGTACTCGCGAAGGTCAAAGAAACGGCGAAGAATAGGATTGCCGTTCGTTTTTGAAATGCCATTATCGAACCTCGTAAATTTTACTGGCGGTTTCCGAAGAACCGTTTTTGTGAAGGACTTTGATTTCAAAAACGTTCTTGCCGTTTCTCTGCAAAGTGACAGGAATCTGGTAATCCAGACTTTGTATTTGGGAGTTTGTTTCCCGTAGAATCGTTCGCCCGTTTTGGGTTACGGAAACAAGGGTGAGATATTCGGGATCATTTTCGACCAGGCGGATTTTGAAATGGAGAGTCTTGCTGATTTCGTCCGTCGAACCGTATGGCGGCGGAGGGATTCTCAGTTTTTCCGTTTTATTTCCGAATAGGGAAATGCTGAATTTCTGGGCGGGGAAGCAGCCGAGTCTTTTGGTTGTTCGGGTTTTATTGCCTGTCGAATTTTGGATTTCGACGCTGTATTCATGAATGCCGCTTTTTAACGGAACGCGAATTTTTGCGCTCTTGGAGATGGATTCTTTAAAATAGGAAGCTCCGTCTAAAAGGACTTCAAGCGATGCGGAATCATTTTGGGCTTTGGAAACGAAAAAATCGGCGTTGCAGCGCAGCGAATCGTAGGAATTGAAACGGACTGTGGATGCGCTCCGTTTTTTCTGGGCGCAGACCTTTTGAACGTCTATATCCAGCTCTTCCCTTTGGATTCGTTCCATGGAGGCGAAATTTACGGACAATTTGGAAAAATTGCAAAATTCCTGTTTGTTGGCTACGGGCACCTGGTAGGAAAACGCGTGCTCTTTCCCGTCGGCTTCGGAAATCAAATTGCCCGAAGAGATTTGGCCGTTGATGTTCATGCGCAAAATGGCGAGGGAATCTCGAGTTTTATAAGTCCCTTCCAGAAGAATCCCGTCTTTGCTGGCAATGACCGGCGAAAGCGTTTTCAGTTGGAAACCCGCAGAGGAATCCAGTTCTGTCGTAATTTTACGCATTGTGAAATACGTTTTGAATTCGCCGCAAGGCACTTGGTATTCGTTTACATTGCAATGAAGATGAAAAATTTTCGGTCCAAATCCGGTTGAATCCAATTCCACGGTTTGGTTAAACATGCCATCTTGGGAAAAGGCCAACGGCGCACCGTGAAGCGTTCCGTTTTGGGCGGAGCACTTTCCCTTCAGCTCGATGGTTGGATTGAAAACCGTATCGGGGAGTATATCCAAGGTGCAGGAAACTTGCGATTGTAGGCGTTGCAGGTTTTCTTGGTAGATCGAATCCGCATTGAGGATTTGTTCCAGCTTTTCGGGATAAGAGATAGTCGAGTCCTTGATGATTTCTTCAATGCTTTTGATGAACTCTATATTTCCAGAAGATGCCAACTGCAGGACGCGGTGCTCGGCAGAGTCCAAGAGAAGCGTTTCTCCGCCGTTTAAGAAGAGATCGCTGTTTATCTGCAATTTTCCGGAAGCAAGGCTAAAAATAGATTGATTGCGAAATATGGCTACGACTCCGCTCGTTCCACGGATGGCAGCCACGGCGTGTTTTGTTTTAAATGAAAAGGAGGATTTCTGATGGACTTGTTTTTGGGCGGAAAAGCTGATGTTTCCCGAAAGGATTTCGACTTGTGTCTGTGGGGCGCTTTCTTTCGTATTCAGTTCGGCTAGGGAGACTTCCGATTCCTCTTCCACAACGACAATGCTGCCATCCGGCAAAGCCATTACGATTTCGGACTCTTTCCCGGTTTTCAGTCTATCCTTTTCAAAAATTTTATTGCCGATTCGTACGGCGGACCATTCCGCCGATTCCTTTTTCTGTCGCAAAGCTTCGCCTAATGCGGAACGTACTTTGGCATGTACTTCTGCGGCTCCGGCTTGGGCGGTGAGAACTAAAAAGAGAAGAACTGTCGTAGCTCCGGTGGGCAAAAAGCGTTGCATAAAACCTCATCCAAAAAAAGCGTAAAAAAAGTAGTATCTTTTTGAAAATTTGTAAACTTTTTGAAATATCAATGAAATTTTGTTGCTGGCACTGGCCTTTTGACGGGCAAGATGGCGAGGCTCTCTTGAAAGTTACGCAAAGGAAATTGATGGAAAGGAATTTTTCACTTTGTTATATTAACGGCATGGATCACGAAATCATCGATTTCCTTTTGAAATACAATACGAACGCGCCTCGCTATACGAGTTACCCCCCGGCCAATCTTTTTCATGCTGCCAAGGACCTGTCGCAGATTGAACGGCTCTGGCGGGAATCGAATGCGCTCAAGCCGCAGAATGTGAGCTTTTATTTTCACATTCCCTATTGCCTGAAGCATTGCCTTTTTTGCGGCTGCACGTCGGAACTTTTGCCCGCGGACGGTTCGGGCTCTGAACGCTATTTCGCCGCTCTTTTGGCGGAAATGGACCAAAAGCTCCCTTGGATTGATTCTTCTCGTCCGGTGACGCAGGTGCATTTTGGCGGCGGCACGCCGACGAGTGTGCCGTTTTCCTATCTGGAACGGATTTTGAACAAGTTAAGGGAACGTTTTGTTTTTGCTCCTCATGCGGAAATCGCGATAGAATGCAACCCGGCGTCCATAGATGAAAAACGGCTGCGGGAATTGGCGAAAATCGGATTTAACCGAGTGAGCTACGGGATTCAGGATTTTGATCCGCAGGTTTTGAAAAATATCGGGCGCGATCCGTCCCTTTTGCCTATTCGGGATTTGCTCGCCCTTTCGCGCGAACTGCATTTTTCGGGAATCAATCTGGATTTGATTTACGGCTTGCCGTCGCAAACGGAGTCCGGCTTTTACAGAAGCGTAGAGACCGCGGCGGATGTCCACCCCGATCGGATTGCGCTCTACAGCTATGCGCACGTGCCTTGGTTGAAAGAAGCGCAAAAAACGCTGGAGCGTTTTGCCATGCCTACGCCGCACGAAAAGCTGTCTTTCTTTTTGGGAGCGCGGGAAATTTTCAAAAAGGCCGGCTTTATGGATGTGGGCATGGACCATTTTGTGGATCCGGCGGATTCCTTGGCGATTGCTCTGTCGCAGGGGCTTCTGCACAGGAATTTTCAGGGCTATTGCACCCGGGCGACGACGGGAGAGGTGTATGCGTTCGGCTCCAGCGGCATTTCCCAGCTGGATAACGCGTATTTGCAGAATGTGCATGAAAGCCGGAAGTATGTAGAACTTGTCGAAGCGAACGCCATGACGGAAATCCGTTGCGAAGAACTTTCCTATGAGGAACGCGTCATTCGCGATGTCATTGAACGCTTGATGTGCAATCGTCGACTGGCGGTGTCAGACGAAGAAAAGCGGGTTGTCGGTGCGGGCTGGGACAGGCTTCTGGATTTGGAAAAGGACAAGCTGATTGTCAAAAAATCCGAAAACGAAATGGAAGCGACGGAGCTTGGAACCCTTGTCATCCGCTATTTGGCGATGCAACTGGATCCTCTGATGCGGAACGCGCAGCGGGAAGGCGTTTTTTCCAAGACGATTTAAGGCCGCGACTAAAGTCAGTTATCAGTGGTTAGTAATTAGCGGTTAGCGACAAGTGCCCTTCGATAAATCAAAGCCTTTTTTAGAAGCAGGCTAAAAACTTTCCTTGAAAAAAACTATCTTTGCGCCATCAAAAACAGATTGAGGAATTTTGTTATGAAGAAAATTTTGCTCCCCCTTGCCGCAGCCGCTGTTGTATTTTCCTTCGTCGGTTGCCAGAAAACAGGAACGATTTCCGGTCAGGTCGTGGATGCGTTTACAGGAAAGCCTGTTGAAATGCCGACCGTCTGGATGGATTCCACTATCTATGGAACGCACGCCCAGAAATATGCCTACAAGGATATGCTGAAAGAAGGCAAGTTCAAGTTTGAAAAAGTTCCTACGGGCAAGTATCTCATCAAGGCGCGCCGCAACAAATACATTTTGGGGCAGCAGACCTTTACGACCACCGACAAGGAACCGAACAAGGAAATCACATTGTATGAATATCCGGACACGGTCTCTCCGGGCCTTTATGTTCCGGGTGAAAATTCAACCAAGATTGCCAACGAATGGGCGATTTTCTCGACGACCTGCAAGGAATCTCTCGCCGGTCTCCGCATCAGCTTTGAACAGGATATGAAGGCTTCCGCCCCGAACCAGAAAAAGGAAAAGAAGAAATCCAAAAAAGACATCAAGCTGAACAAGCTTCCCGATGCGAAGGTCGTCGATGCGGCTGTCGATTTCCTCTATTGCAATCCGGGTTCCGTGACGACCGCTGTGGAAGTGGCTTCTTATCCGGCGGCAACGGCTGCGGTTTCTGCGCATGCGGACTGCCAGGGCTTCGATCAAGACAAGCAGGGCATTTTCCCGGATGTTTCCAAAAAGACGGATCTTGCTGTGGAATACCGTGCAGAAGGTCTTTTTGCAGTCAAAGGAACTCTCCCGAAAGGAAAGCAGCTGGTTGTCGTGTCGTCGAACGGCAAGACTCTCCAGTCCTATTATCTTGAAGTCAAGTAAAATTTGTTCTTGTCTGAAATTCGGCGGCCTTTGCGGCTGCCGTTTTTTTGTACTCGGAAGTTTTTTGCTCAAATGATGGCGCCTATTTTGGAACAATTCGGATGGTTGCCGTTTTCGTTGGCGTTCCTGTTTGCGGCCTGTTAGGGAAAGAATTTATTATTGTTGGATGTTGTTTTATGTAAAATCGTTCATACGCTTAACGAAATGAAATTAAAAAATGATTTTCTTTTGTTGTTGTGGAAAATTTACTAAAAAAGAACAAATTATTTGACGATTTTGCTTAAGATTTTCTACTTTTCCTACGAAAAATAGGAAAATGATAATGAAGAAAATTTTAACATCTTATGTTTTGTTTTTTGCGATGAATGCTTTTGCACTTAAGTCTTGGAATGCGGCGGTAACGGAAATTTTGCCCAGTTTTTCGGGAATTCGCGATTCTTCTTATGTTTCATCTATTAGTTCTCCGGGTCCCAAAGCTGGAGAAAATCTCATTGCTGACTACGATGAAGATTCGTATCTTCTTATTGACCATTGTGCTGATATTGTCGATGATTCTGGAATCAACTTCAAAAAGGGGGCGTTTTCGGTAAAATCCTTGTCCGAAAAATTGACAAAAAAAGTGGATCATGATGGGGTGGATAGGTGGCATTGGATGTTGTTCTATGAAATGGAATACACGGTCACATGCGGAAATAACATTACTTATAACGGGATTTTCAAATGGAGGGTGCAGCTTTGGTCTTGTCAAGTGGGCTGTGATGATAACGTGGATACCAAAACTTATTCTTTGGATGTAGGTTCGTATGATTATTCCACGAATACATTTGAACCTCACCGAGAACGAGCTAAAAAGGACGGTAAAAATGTTGTCCCGATAATGAATTTGCTAGCTGCTTGGAATGGACGCGAGGTTGCTTATCCTAAATATCAAGGCGGAGTGAACAAGTTGGCAGTTCCCGTTCTGTTGGTTCCCGGATTTCAGGCGGATTATAAAAATACTTGGGGTGTTGAAATTCCCAACTCGGATAAAAATAGTACAGAATTTCAGAATGGCATGGTCTCAGCTTATCTCAATGGCGGATTGCCGGATATTTTGGCCCGATACCAAGGATTGACCATCTCTAGAGACGAAATAAACTCCAATGGCATTTATTTTTTTTAACGCTCCTGTGGATAAAAATGGGAAGCAGCCTTCGCCGGAATGGGTAAATGGAAGTGCGTCTTCTTCCATTTCGTTTGCCTTGTATGAAAAACTTCAAGAAAAATTAACTTTGCATTTTGGGGAAGCATGGAAAACGGATGAACACCTGAAAATAGACATTGTAGCCCACAGTCAGGGTGGACTTGTCGTTCGCGAAATGCTCCGTGGGCTGAACGAGCATCCGGAAAATTATCCCACCGGAACGGCGAATGCGGCGAATCATATACGCAAATTGGTTTCTGTGAATACTCCCCACTTGGGAACGCCGATAGCCGATTCTAGGGAAGACTTGAGTGCTATGCCCGAATACTCATCTATTGCGACTCTTCTCGACGATATAGAAAATCAACACGAATTAGAAAAGAATGCGGAAAAAATGCCGGCAATCAATCGGGATAAGGTCTTGTTCGAGGCGGATTTGGATGTTCCTTGGGAACGGCTGATAAAAGAAGGGGCGGGGGCTGCTTGGAATAGGGAGTGGTGGAAAAATGTATTGATAGGTTTTTTGGGAAGTTGGGAAACGGCTTCCGTTATAACGATGGCAGGAGCGTTTTTAGGATATGAAACGGACGTTTCTATTAAAATGCGTGGAAATTATTTGGGCGATTATGAAACAAGGACACGAAAAAAGACGCCATTAATGCCAGCCGATAATGATGATAAGAAATTTCAAATCGGCGCGCTCAAAAATCTGCGGGATATCGCTTTTGAAATGCACCAACAAGGTTCTCATTTGGGGGAGCGTTCCGATTTTATTAAGCGTTTGAATTTTTATCCGCTATTGCCGAATGGAAAGCCCCTGCCATTGCAACCAATGTATTCTTATGATATGAGGGGCCTCAAAAATTACTATCTCGGACAGATTCAGGAGGGAGCGTCCGCTTTTTGTACGGGAGATGAGGAGGTTAAGGACTTTTGTGTGGATGCCGTGCAAATTTTGAATGAATATCTTAAGCATACTGAAAATGTTGAAGCGGAAAACGTTGCTGGCATTTATGAGCTGGCGAATTTTATCAATACATTGAGCGAACAGTGGCTTTCCAAAACGGATTTGCTGGTTCCTGTTGAAAGCCAAAAATTTGGCTACGAGGAATCCGTATCTATTCCCGAATTTCATAAACCGCGTACTTATGGAATCTATCTGTCGCAAACGCCTGACGTATCGCCGGTAAATTTGGTTTTGCATGGAAATGCAATTGGCGAATTTAAGCAAGATGTGGACGCCCTTGGAGTATCCATTCAATCGGTGAATATTCCCGGGGCCTCTCGGATGGGTTTGGATTTGCTCTGTGCCTTGGATTCATTCCTTTGCCCGGAAGATATGGATGAAGGCTATTTTCTTAAAATTCCGACCCTAGTGAAAAATGGAGTTGTTGTCACTCCGGTAGAAAAAGCAAAACCTGTTTCCGTTCAAGAATTGGCTGTCTCTGGAGACTTCAGTCTGAAACCACTTTATCTGACGCCAACATTTCAAGGTATAGGCTTTTCTATTGATGGTGGTGAGAGTCTGGTTGCCGCTTTTGATGAAAATTTGGGAACGTATGTGTGGTATCGGAATGCTTCGGGTATCGAACACTTGGAAATTTTGACTAATAATAGAACGCGTTGGCAGGTTGGCTTAAAAAGAAACGGCAATCTTTTGGAAGTCTTTGCGAATAGTTACGATGGGAAGGAGAAAAAATGGCAAATTCCTGTTTCCTTGCCGGAAAATGTCGATGTTCAAATTTATGGCGATGCAGGAGCTTCGGCAGTGGCTGCAATTCTAGGAGGTTCAGGAACGGCTGCAGATGTAGCAACGCAAGAACGTCCGCAAGTGACAACCCCTCGAATTGGCAGTGAAAAAGATGTTGTCGTGCTGCATTATGAAGCAGGCCTTGCCGAAAAAAATACATCGAGACCGCGATTTGTTGTGGCAAAAGGTGGAGAAAGTGCGGTAGAAGGATTTAAAATCGCCTATTATTTTACCGCCGACCCGGCAAGAGAACCGGTTGCCGAAATCGACTACCCCAAATATCCAATTCATGTGGAGCACTTGGGTGGAGATCAGTGGAGATTTATTTTAGATCTTTCTTCGGAAACCATTCTGCCGCAATCCATTCACCCTGATAATAACGGCTATCAAATCCGACTGCATTACCGCGATTGGAGTCCTTGGAATCACCGCCATGATTATTCGGCGGATAGGAATGTCGGCTATCCGAAATTGAATGATAAAATTGTTGTTTATGACTTGGAAGGGAATATTCTTTGGGGAGTTCCGCCAGCTCTTGCGGAAAATCTGACTGTTGATGAAAAAAAATCGGTTTCTTTGGATTATACGGATGCGGGCTCTTTTGAACCGAATCTATGGAGACCGGAATTCAAATTAAAGAATACGGGTTCTATTTCGCTTCAAAATTTCAAAATTCGGGCTTATATTCAATCTCCTGATGGCAAAAATTTTTCACAACCTACAGAAGACTGGTTCACTCCGGAATCCTCGCCGAAACTTTCTCGCCTTGCTGGAAATGTATGGCAACTTGAAATTGCGTTTGATTCCCATATCCTTTATCCGGGACAAAGCGTGTCATCGGGAAATATCGGAGTGCATTTGACAGATTGGAGTGCGTTTGGCAAGGAATTGCTTGGTCTTGTCGTTGTGGATTCCAACGGCGAGATTTTGTGGGGAACGCCGTGGGATGGTAGTGGCGTTATAAAATACCTGGAGCTTGCCGATGTTCGATGGTAGCCGCTTCTTTTTTGTAGCCGCGCTTGCATTGCTATTTGCCGGTTGCGCCATGACGAGTTCCGGGAATTTCGTGGGTGAAGCCGGCGCATTGAAGTATTCGACGGACGAGAAAAAGTATCGCTTTGCGGAAGCGGGGCTTTCTGTTGGAGGCAATGATGCTTATCGGCTTTATTCGCCAAATCACGAAACGGGATTGGCGGGGGGGGCCGTCCATTTCCGTGCGGAACTGTTTTCCCTGGACTATTCGCTTCTAGGAAATCGCGGCGGCATCTTTTTTTCCGTTCCGGTCACCATTCCGCTGGATGCGGGCATCCGTCCGAGCATTGTGCAATGGGTGGGGCCTTTTTACGGCGGCGCGGGGATATAATAGAGGGGGGGGGGGCCGTCCATTTCCGTGCGGAACTGTTTTCCCTGGACTATTCGCTTCTAGGAAATCGCTGCGGCATCTTTTTTTCCGTTCCTGTCACCATTCCGCTGGATGCGGGCATCCGTCCGAGCATTGTGCAATGGGTGGGGCCTTTTTACGGCGGTGCGGGGGTTTCCTTTGTGGGCGGTATTTATCCCAACTTGCAGGACGACGATTACGAGCCTAAAGCGGACGATTCCTGGGGCCGTTTTGACGGATTTATCCTTTATTCCCTGGGCTGCGGTTTTTTGCTGGATGTCACGGAAAAATTTTCCCTGGGCGCTTACATGACTTGGGAACGCGTCGCTTTTAATTCGGGCGGCAGAGTGGCGGACGAAATTCTGGCAGAGAACTTGCCGGCGTATTCCAGCCGAAAAATGCTTACGACGATTGGAATGCAGTCCTTTGTCCAGTTCAAAATGCCACTGGGATTTTTTGCAGAATATTCACCGAAATCGTTCATCCAAAATGCCGGAACTCAAAAATTGAAGCTGGGGATGATTCTGCTTTATTGAATGGCTATGAGGGGGAACGAAGGCTCGGCTTTGCTGCTTTTGAACCAATTATTTTTATCTTTGGCGTATGAAAAAAGAAGCGAATTCATTTCCGATAACCGTCAAGGAAGGGCGAGCTATTTTTTTAACGTTGCTGGTCCTTCTCGGTGCATTTTTGATTTTTAATCATCTCTCCGTTTCCTTTGCCCGTGCTTGGGATATTCAATGGGGATATTATGCAACTCTTGCCACCTTTGTGGCATTGATTGTGGGTGTTGTGGCAAATGCGAAAGAACTGATTTCTCGAGTACGTTCGCATTGTCCTTCCAGGAAAAGTCTGGCGGTCTTATTCGGCCTGCTGATTTTTTTCACGATTTTTTCTGTAAACCATATTGAAAATTCGCACCGGGTTTTATCCGATGAAACCAGTTGGGAATCGATGGGATTGCAGATGTATTTTGAACAGAGCGGTGGCATCTGCAATGAAGGCATTTGGAAAGATGGCGTTTTGGATTGCCGAGTCGAAGTGAATAATTTTAAAGGCAAGGCTCTGGGCTTTGTCTATTCGCTGGTGTTTCTTTTTGCCGATCCGAACCGGGATACGGCTCTTCTGGTGAATCTGCCGTTTTATTTGATGAGTCTGGTCGCCTTTTTCTTGGCGTTGTCGATTTGGCTGAAAAGCGATTGGCGTGCTTTGGCGGCGACGGCTTTTTTAGGGGGAATGCCGATTCTTTTGATGCAGTCGCGTTCCGCTTCGACAGAAGTCCTGTATATATTCCTTTTGGCATTTTTGATGGCGTGGTATGCGCTTGTCCCCCCGAAAGAAGTCAAGTGGAAACATTTTCTTTTGACGGTTCCGTTGCTGGGCCTGTTTTCGGGAACCCGGCAGGAAACCGTGTTTGCGTTTGCTCCCTTTGCCATTTACTATTTCCGCTATTTTCGGGCGGAATTTTATCGCTTGCCGCTTTTCGTTCTTTCTGTTGTCGCCGTTTGTTGGCCTGCGGTCAATACGATGGCCGCTTATCGTGGCTATGATTTTCAGGGTGGCACTCATGCGGCGCATTCGCTTTCCAATTTTTGGTTCAATTTAAAGACCGATACGGTGCGAATGTTGAACTTGGGCAGCGATTCGGCTCGGGGCGACATTTTGGAAAATCCGTTTTATACGACATTTACCGTGATTCTTCTTTTGGCGACGCTCTGGCTTTTGTATCGGATGATTTTTCAAAAACGTTATCGCCGCGGATTTGTGCTGGGATTTCTTTTTTGCATTCAGATTTTTGTCATCCTTTTGAATGTGTCCGGCACTTTTGAAATCGATATCAACCAGCGTTATGTTCTGGTGGCGTTGCCTTTGTTTGCTTTGATTATGGCTTTGGGCGTCAGCGATTTTTTGGAAGTCCGTTTGCAAAATTTCAAGCGTTCTTCTCAAGTGGCTGCGTTAATTGCCGTTGCGCTTTCTACGGGGCTGGCGCTTTGGCATACGTCCAGTTTTGAAGCGAATATGCTTTATTACAAAAACAAATTGCTCGGCGAAGAAAACTATTTGAACTCCTATCTGAAAAAGTTCCCGGAAAATTCCATTTTTATTTATGCGCGTCCGTGGCAAATGCTGGCTTCGGGTCATTCCAGTTTTAGCGAAAGGACGTTTATGGGCTGGGGCACAGACGAGTTTGCCAAATACCAGGCGGAAAGCGGCGGCAATATCTATCTTGTGCGCGGGCAGGATGGTTATGGGCAGGTGAATCGCCAGTCGCGAGTTGTCGGTTTTAAAACGACGGATCAAATCAATTCCATTCTGGAAGGATACAAAGTCGAAAAAGTTCTCGTGGAGAACCGTTTGTTTGGCTATCCGCTGACGGTGCATCGTGTGGTCGCGAAACACGGACTTTCCCTTTATGCGCAAGGAATTTCTGTTGGGGAAATGCAGCTTGAAGATGGGCGAGGCGTGTTTGCTTTGTCCAAAAATTTCCCGGAGTCGGTGGCTTATCACGTCTGGCGGGGGAATGATCTTTTGATGGAAGGCGTTTTGGATTCTTCGCCGGATTCCTTGACGATTTCGGATTTGCCCGCAGGGCTTTCCCGGTATTCTTTCGCGTTCTATGTGCCAGACGATACGGTGCGCATCATTCGCGATGCTTTTGTGGATGCGGACGACGTGGCGCTCCTTTCGACTTTGCCGATGGTGGAATTTGAACAGGATTGGGGAGAACCCCAGATGGACGAGAGCGTGGAACACCACACATTGCGCATAAATGGAGAGCCGTTCCGCTTTGGCATTGGCTCCCACGCGAATTCCCGTCTGCTCTTTTCTTTGCCGAAAGATTTTGAAATGCTTCACGCCGTTGTCGGGCTGGATGACGAAAGCGCTTGTGGCGACGGTGCGGAATTTGCCGTTTGGACGGATGGAAAGCCGGTCTGGCGTTCGAGGCGCATTTATTCAGGCGAATCTCTGCCGATTCAAGTGAAGATCCGCGGTGCGCGTTCTTTGGAATTGCGCCTGGATCGTGGAGGGGACAAGAACTGCGATCATGGCGACTGGGCGAATGCTTGGCTGTCGGGCGGAAAATGATGAAGGTCCTTGTTGCGCCTTTGGATTGGGGGCTAGGGCATGCGACCCGCTCCATTCCCATCATCCGGGATTTTTTGCGGCAAAATGCGACGGTGGAATTGGCCGTTTCGGGGAGCATTGCCGCACTTTATAAAACGGAGTTTCCGGATTTGAAGCAAATTCCCATCCCGAGTTATGCGATTCGCTATCCGAAGCACGGGTTTGAATTCCCGCTATGGCTTTTAACCCATTTGCATCGGATTCAAAAAGTCGTCGCCGAGGAACATCAGATTGCAGAGCGGCTGGTTCGGGAACGCCAATACGATGTGATTTTTTCGGACAACCGTTTTGGTTTTTACGCGAAGGGTGTTCGGAACATTTACATGACGCACCAGCTGCGCATCGCTTTTCCCGGCGTCTTTCGCCTATTTGAAAAAATCGGCATTCTTTGGCATTGCCGTCAAATGCAAGACTTCGATGAAATATGGATTCCCGACGAGGAACGTTTTCCGGGACTCGCGGGAAGGCTTTCGCACGTTGCTTATGCCGACGAAAATTTGAATCAAAAAATTCGCTATGTAGGTCCACAATCCCGATTTGCCGAAATGGAAAATAAAGCTACGGAAAATGCTTTTCAAGAATTTCGCTTTTTGGCTCTGCTTTCGGGTCCGGAACCCATGCGGACGGCTTTTGAAAAAAAATTGCTGCGGGCTTTTTCTGAAATTCCGGGGCGCCATGCTCTTGTTCGAGGGCTTCCCGGTAGTTCGGATTTGCCCGCCGTGCCGCCCAACGTTTCGGTTTTCAATCATCTAGAGACCCCTCTTTTGGCCGAGACGATTCGCCATGCGGAAACGGTTGTTTCTCGTTCCGGTTACAGTACGGTTATGGATATGCGAATTTTGGGTGCTTCCTGTATTTTTGTGCCGACTCCGGGGCAGACAGAACAGCTTTATTTGGGCAAGACTCTTTTGGCGTCGGGAATCGCGGGGCTGCTTTTTCAAAATCAGATTTCCAAAGATTCTTTGCTTGAAGCCGCCGCCGTTTTGAAATCACATCCTAAAAATGGAATCGTTTTATGAAACCTTTTACCATTGCTTTTCCCTTGGATTCTTCTTTGGACGAGGCTCCTCGGATTTTAATGGAGAAGATGCACTTGGATCTTTCTAAAAAACAGGTGATTATTCCCGGCTCGCCGATGTTTTATTCGCCGATTTTGCAGGAACCGGCTGCCGCTTTGGAAGCTCTTTTTGCCGAGCACGCGCCGCTTTCCGAAGAAGAATCTAAGGCGATTTCTGCTCACCGGTCGCTTCTCTTTTTGCAATTTGTCGCAAAGTCTCCCGAAGAATTTCTGTCGTTTTTGCCTGTCGCCAAAAAGCTTTTGGAAAATTTGGCGTCTGGCATTTATGTGGAAAATTCGGGATGCGCCTGGAGTGCGAAAGTTTTTCTGGAACTCGTTTCGGGCGATGTTCCGCTGGAAGCCTTTGTCAATTTTATAGAAACTTCGGATTCGCTATTCACTTTGGGATTGGAACCGTTCGGGCTTCCGGATTTTTGCGTGGCGAAGGAAAATGTTGTGGGTGGCGGTCGGGAAGTTTTGATTTCGGCTGCGGATTCCGTTCTTTTGGATGCGCAGGATTTTTCGTCGGGTTCCAAATGGAAAGATGATGACGGCAATGTTTTTGAATTTCGGAACGAGGCGACCGTTCCATTTGCTAAAAAATCCCCCGAGTGGAATGCTCAGGGGTATCGTCGGTTGATTCTTCGCAAATCCTGAACGATTACTTTTTGCGCATCAAGTAATCCGCCAAGGCTTCGTAGGCGGGAATGGAATTCGGATCGATGAATTTGTTGGAGGATTGGGGATTGGATGCAAAGCGGACAATCACCATTTTTGCCGCGGGATCCACGTAGATGGCTTGTCCGTGTACGCCGCGGGCCATAAATGCGCCGTTGGCGTTGTTGGTAATCCACCACATATTGTGATAGCTCCAGCCCGAGAGCTTTGGATATTCGCCTCCCTTGCTGAATTTTTCGGGGCTGCCTCCGCGGGAAATTTCTTGAACCGCTTCCTTGGGCAAGATTCTTTTTTTATCTAGAACGCCGCCGTTCCGGAGCAGTTCGCCAAAGAGTGCCATGTCCCGCAAGTTCAGGTTGAAGCCCCCGCCCGCAAAGGCGATGCCGTCCGTGCCCAGCTGGTAATAGCCGTCGTAAACCGCTCCCATGGGCTTCCAGATTTTTTCTGAAACCAAATCGGCGAGACTTTTTCCGGTAATGCGGGAGACGATCCAGCCAATCAGTTCCGTATTGATGGTCTTGTAACCGAACTCTTCGCCGTGTTCCTTGCCGGGAATCTTTTTGACGGTTTTCAGATATTCGTAATAGTTTTGGGGGCCTTTGTAGGAATCCGGGCGGAAGAGGTTTCCCGATTCGGAAAACTTCCAGATTTCTGCGTTGGGATCGTTGTAATTCTCGCTGTATTGGATGGCGGTGGTCATGTCCAGAACATTTTCGACGGTGGCCCCTTCAAAGCCAGAGCCTTTTAATTCGGGAATGTAGTCGGTCACCAGTTTTTTGGAATCCAGCCGATTTTCCGCAATGAGAATGGCGGCGATGGTGCCTGCAAAAGATTTGCTGACGGACATGGCGGCGTGTGTGCCTTCGGCGGTAAGGCCTGCGGGGTAAGCTTCGTAAACGATTTTACCCTTGTGAAGTACGATAATGCCGTCGGTATAGTTTCTGTCCAGGGATTCTTTCCAGGTGATGGGTGATGTTTCTCCCCAGGGCACGAATTGAATCTGGTCGATTTTTTTGTCCAGCTTGATTTTGAACGGATGATCGTCTTCTTCGGATGCCGGGACGACTTTTGTTGGGTAAAATTCCCGGATGTGGTTTACGCTGTAGCGCAGCCCCGGGAAGGTGAAAAAGGAACCGTCCTTGGCGTAAAGGAGCTTGCCCTTTTCGGGTGGAAATCCTTGCATCCAGCCCATGGCGTTGGGGTTGGATTCTGAGGCGGTTAATGCGTTTTGGGAAAAGGCGCTCCCGGCGAGCAAGAGCAGGGTGGGAAGAATGAACGTTGCTTTTTTCATCATGAACCCTCTTGAATGTGGTGTTTTTAAAATACAAAAAGATGCTAGAAAACGATTTGGCTCGAAATAAAAAATGATTCACCCTCTTCTGCGAAGGCATTCAACATTTGAAAAAAAATCCGTTTTGAACGGGCAGCCGCATTTTGGCGAGACATTTTCGTTTTGAAGGAAAGTTCACCCTTTGAAGGGAATGTTTTTGCCTCGAAGAAAAAGTCTTTGATTAAAGAAATATTCTTTTTGGGGGAAATTATATATGATTTTCCACCAAATACTCTCGCGGATTATCATCGCTAAGTAAATCCAATTTTGGCAGAAAGCAAAAAAATCCCGGCTAGGTTTCTAGCTTGTGTTTTCGACCAAGAAAAGGACAAGCGATAAGACTTAACTGCGATAAAAGATACCAAATCAAGGCCCTGCTTGAAGCAGGAATACTCCAAAAGGATATCGCTAGAATGCAGGAAATATCGCCGGGAGGACTTTCAAAGGAAATTTCCCGTAATGGCGGAGCAAAAGATACTATCCGGAGAAGGCCGAAAAGCGGGCGACAAAGCAGGCGAGGAAATCCCGAGTTTAAACATCTCAGGCACGGCAACAAGAAGTATCGCCAGCGGTCTCCAGCCAAGGACGGATGCGGTTCCATAAAGGACCAGCGGATGGCCAACGACAGGATGTCGAACTTCTGCATTCTGGAACCGCTGCAGACAAGGGATGCCGATGATTTGGCGGAAACGATGGTCGCCGCATTTGAGCCTTACAAGGAACTTCTGCACACGGTTACATCGGACAACGGCAAGGAATTCGCGGAACACGCAAGGATCGCCAAAAAGCTCGAAGTCGACTACTTCTTTGCACACCCGTACCACTCGTGGGAGCGGGGAGCGAATGAGAACATGAACGGACTGATCCGTCAATATCTGCTCAAAGGAACTTCATTCGAGAATCTGACAAGGGCTGAAGTCAAATGGGTCGAGTGGAAATTGAACAACAGGCCTAGAAAACGGCTTGGATATTTAACTCCGTTAGAGTATATTTCTAGGCTAGTTAAACAAATTTACTTGGCGACTTAAATCCGCCCTGCAAAAACATTGCCCTTTTGGACAAAATTTAATGTATCTTTGTGCTGTTAGCTTGTGCAGTGCTTGTTGCCGTTGAATTGGCGGTCCTGACGAGGAAATCAGGAAGGGACGACTTTGGGCGTGGTAGAGCGATGCTAGGATTACAAAACATTCATCAAAGGAGGCGTTATGCCGAATTTTAACAATTCCAAATCTTCGAAGGATGGACAGGGCACTTTTGCTTGGAATTTCGGGAAGCCAGAATCCCCGAAGGATGAACAAGACTCCTTTGCTTGGAATTTCGGAAAGCCTGAATTCCCGAAGGATGAACACGATACTCTTGTCAGGAATTTTGGTAGGGAACTCGATATCGCCGAAGACAGGCTGGCAAAAAAACGTTGTTTCGTATCTGAATCAATGAACGAAACCGCTCGCCAGTGGGCGCAGGAGAACAATCTGTTCTCTATATATGAAGACAGGGAATATGTCAGCTACATTTTCGAAACCTCGAATGGATTGTTTCGCACATTTCGAAATCCTGTTATTGGTGATGTAGATGGGTTTCTTCTCTCTGATTTAGAAGCAAGAAGGAAAGAAGAGAGCCTGGAAGATCTAAAAATTGTTGGCATCATTCATTCTCACGGGGCCGAGAATCCTCAATACAATAGTGAAGAATTTTCAACTCGCCTCAGAGATGAAAATGGAAATGTTAGCGGAGATCTTTTCTTGTCGGAAGAGGTGGGGCTGCCCCTCTTTTTGATTACTCCAAGAGATACTTTACGAAAGTACACGCCCAAGGTATATAAGCATGAAAAATGGTATGTGGGGGAATAGATGAAGAACGCGATCCTTTTTGTTTGTTTGGCGGTCGCGTCGGTTCTGGCTACGGAGATGAAGGGCTATTCTTCAATGACGCACCTTGAATATTTATATTCGCAAAAAGTGTCAATTCGAGATGAGAGCGATTTGAAATTTGTCGTGGAAAGAACAGACCGAGTGGTGGTGCTGCAGGTTCCCTTTCTCGACACCATTGGTGTGAGGGCGTATATTCCAAAGGAAAAAATGGACAAAGTGAAAAAACTGCTTTTGAGCTTTAAAAAAACGGGAAGCAAAAAACCTTCCATATCTCCCGAGGAGGATGTAAAGTTTGTGAACGATTTCGTTTGTTCCATGCAGTTTTTCGATAGAAAGGGCCTTGTCATTGGGGTGTTGGGATATTACTATCCCAACCAGCTCATCACGGAAGACAGGACCATTTGGAGCTCGCCTAGGTATAAGGAACTGGATGCAATCTTGAAGGATCTGTGGCTTTTTGTTCCGCCCGTAGTAGGCTTTGACTAGACAAAAATTCAATGGTTCCATATTGCGAAATGGAATTTCAGGCTTTTTCACTGGCCACGGGTCCCATTGCGAGCGACCTGCCTGTTGGCGACAGGATGCGCTCTTACGAAATTTGGCAATTATTGCCCTGGTTGAGGGCTCCTCAATGTGGACGGCAATTCTTGGATTGTTCACCCGTCATTCTATATTAGTCAGCCCTTAAAAAGTCACTTTGCGAACGCAAGATAAGGACGTTCGCATTTTTTGTTCATTCCGTTCCACAGAAGGCAAAAACAGTATAGCCATTCCAACAGGGCAAAAAAGCGCCTCATGGCCCTCTTGAAGTTGAACGCTGCCGCAGCAAGCTTTGCATTGAGCATGTCGCCAAAGATTCCCTTGTAGAAATTTCTGCCCATACGGTGGTCGCTTTTCAGGTGGCCGTTGATAGGCTCGATGCCAGCCCTCTTGCAAAAAAGCTTGTGAGCCTTTTTCTTCTGGTAGTAAGTCGCGTTTTTCTT
>NZ_FUWU01000051.1 GCF_900167415.1 Fibrobacter intestinalis
ATCTTTTCGTCGAACAATTTGGAAAACTCGGTCTCGAACTTGTTCCAGTCAATCTTGTTCGCGAGAACGTAGAGGGGGTGCTTGTGGTTCAACTGTTCCTCAAGGGAGCAGAAAAGGCTTGTCTGTGCGTGGGATTTTGGCGGTCTGTACATGAAAAAAATGCAAGGTTTTCAGTCATATTTTAGAAAACCTTGCAATATTTTCACAGGGTAGAAATCAGTTTTTCCCAATAGTTATGCGGGTTGGACGAGATTTTAAGGGAGGACTATATAGCGACGGCAACCGCAATAACGGCAATTAGGATCGAAATAAAGTTCACAATACAAGGGTACATCTTTATTATTCCCCATACCTTTGATCAAGGTAATCAACGATTGACTTTCGTTTTGCTTTAAATTCATCCTGCGAAATCGCCCCCGACTTATTATACCATTCTTCATACGACGCGAAGAATGATTCAATCTGTTTAAAAAGTTCCGGATCCGCCTTTTGAATCTTTTGATACATTTCGTCCGGTGTAAGCCAAGGCTCGTCGCTTTTTAAATCCATTCTTTTATAAACTTCGACAATAATGTCTAAAAAATATTGGTCTTTGGAAATAAAATTTCTTATGTCCATTGTTTGCTTCATTTCTGTGAAAAATTGTGAAAAACTCCTGCCCGCATTCACAGGCAGGATTTTGATGTTATGATTACTGAGCACGCTCACAGCGGCGGCAGGACCCTGTATCGCCATAGCTATTTGTCGGGCATCCCGCGGCAAAGCTGCCGGTTGGATTGTTCTTGGCGACAAGCTGCGGCTTCTTGTAAGCAACTTTCTTCATAATATACCTCTATTTTTTTATCACAGACATCTGTGACAAAATGAAAGATAATAAACTTTTTTCTGAAATGTACAGATGTCTGTGCTTTTTTGAGTTTCCAACAAAAACAATCCCATCGAAAGATTCACAGACCTCTGTAAATAAATACAGACATCTGTGACAGAATGCGCCCGGCGACTTTCTAAATACTAATCATGAATAAAGCTGTTTTCCCGTCAGAAAAGGAGGATTCGATCCTTGCGGAAGCGGTCGCCAAAGTAATCAAAAACTACAGAAAGGAACGTCATCTTTCTCGCGATCAAATGGCTTTTCAGCTATCTTTGCACAAAAACACCCTTTATGGAGTCGAAGTCGGCGTCAAACGCAAAAGCGGCTCATTTGGGCACACGCAATTAACCCTCCCCAATTTCATCCGTATTGCCCGTTTTTTTGGACAAGAACCCGGTCATTTTTTAGAAGAAGTCTTGGCGGAAACCGACAGCTCCGCACGAAAGGACGAAATCTAGTTTTTTCATTTTTTCCAACTTCGAAATCCAAGGCGGGCAAGAAAATGGCGTAATGTACGTTTTTTTTGTGAAAATCCGGAAGCGGAAACGGGCGAAAAAATTTTGGAACGCCTCCGCTTGAATCCAGAATATTATATAATTGCTCCGTGCGAAAATTTCGTGTTAAACAATCCGTTCTCGATTTTTGGAATCGAATCCCGCCACAAAAGCGCAAGGCAATCGGTATTGTCGGCTGTGTTTTCAAGTGGATATACCGCATCTTGAATCGGATTGTCCGGTTGGTGCTGCTTTCCCTGACGCTTTATGCCATTGCCTTTACCCTGGTCGCTTCGTTTCTTTTATACAGGGCGTTTTTGTATGGTTACGAAATCTATGACAACGTGAAGACTCTGGAATACGAAAATCCCGAGATGAGCCGCTACATGGATGCGCTTGTCGATTCGAACCCGAACGTGAAATTGAAGCACCGCTTTGTTCCTTTGGATAGCATCAGCCCGCATTTGCGGAAGGCGGTCATTGCGAGCGAGGACGCGGGATTTTATTACCATCCGGGATTTGACGTGCGGGCGATTGCCGAGGCTTTGGATGCGAACCGCTATTACGGGAAAACGAAATTCGGCGGCAGCACGATTACGCAGCAGCTCGCCAAGAATCTTTTCCTTTCCGGGGAACGCTCGTGGGAACGGAAGTTCAAGGAACTCGCCTATGCGCTTTTGATGGAGAAGATGCTCGGCAAGGATCGCATTTTGGAACTCTATTTGAATTACGCGCAATGGGGACAGACGATTTTTGGCTGTGAAGCGGCAAGCCAGGAGTATTTTAAAAAGAGCGCGTTCAAGCTGAATCTGGACCAGGCTATCAATATGGCGGCGGTTCTCGCAAGCCCGGGCAAGCACAATCCGAATGCGCGTTATAGTCGCTTTATGGCGAGTCGCCGGACTGTGATTTATCAGAACATGTTCCCGAAGCGCGACAGTCTGAAGGTGGACAGCCTGAAGGAATTGAATGCCCCGCCGGAAGAGGCGAAGGCTGCCCTTCCCATTGCGGAATAGTGCTTTGGGGAATATTGAAAAAGGAGTTTCGATGTCGTTTATCGATTTGGTCAAATCCCGTTACAGCTGCCGGAAATTTTTGGCGCAGGCTGTGGAAAGGGAAAAATTGCAGATGGTGCTGGAATCCGGGCGCCTTGCTCCGACGGCGCTGAATCATCAGCCGGTTAAAATTTTTGTTATCCAGTCGGAAGAAGCGCTGGCGAAGTTGCGTGGAGTGACTCGGATGGCATACAATGCGCCTGCCGTTTTGATGGTCTGCTATGACAGGGAGCAGTGCTACCGCGCGCGGAATTACAACGACGACCATGAATGCGGCGACTTGGATGCGAGCATTGTCGCGACGACGATGATGATGCAGGCGACGGAACTCGGGCTAGCCACGTTGTTTGCCCGCGGATTCAATGCGGTGGAAATTGCGCGGACTTTTGAACTTCCCGAAAATTGGAAGGTGAGCTGCCTTTTGGATTTGGGATATGCCGATCCGAACGAGGGCGGCCCTTCGCCGCGGCATTCCGTGCGCAAGTCCATGCCGGAATTCGCCGAAGAACTTTAAATGTTTGGACGCCAGATTTTTGCGTTGCTTGGCGTTTGCGCGCTGCTTTTTTGTTGTGAAAAGGAAAACGCTTCGCCGAAAAAAGAGCGCAGTATTGTGGTCGTCTATGAAAACGACGTGCATTGTCAAGGCGATGGCTATGCGAAATTCGCCGCCGTTCGCGATGCCGTGCGGGATACGGCGGATGTCCTCACCGTTTCGTCGGGAGATTTTTTACAGGGCGGCGCTTTTTGCAGCATGACGAAGGGGGCGAGCGTCGTGGCGTTGATGAATGCCGTAGGCTATGACGCTGTCGCTTTGGGAAACCACGAGTTCGACTATAAAATTCCGCGGCTTCTGGAAGTGGCGGGTTCTTTGAAAGCCCCCGTGGTTTGCTCCAATTTTGAACGGGAAAATTTGCCGGTGTTTTCTCCCTCGGTTTTAAAACGGGTCGGCGATAAAACCGTTGCGTTTGTCGGAGTGCTCACTCCTCATACCGAGTTCGCGGAATCCTATGCTTTTCATGATACGCTGCTCCGCAAATTTTATCGGGTTCCCGCAAAAGGGTTGGCGCAAAAAGTGCAGTCGGCTGTGGATGCGGCAAGGCGGGACGGTGCCGACTATGTCCTTCTGCTTTCGCATTTGGGAATGGAACCGCCGGCGATTTCTGTCGATTTGATTCGGAATACGACAGGCATCCATGCCGTTCTGGATGGGCATTCCCATTCCGTTATCCAGGAACGCTTTGCACAAAACAAGACGGGCGACAGCGTTCTCCTTTCGCAGACGGGCTCGCATTTTAAAAACGTCGGGCTGCTGGATATTTCCCCGGAGGGGATTTTCCATTCTCGCTTGTTGCCGCTGGACAGTGTGAAATCTGCCAGTGAAAAAGTGTCGGCGGTTTACGACAGCATTTTGGCGGATGCTTCGCGGCGATGGGATGGGAAAATTGCCTACGCCGATTTTGCTTTGATGATTGAAGATTCGGGCGGCAATCGTGCCGTGCGGAATGCCGAAACGAATCTGGGCGATTTTGTAGCCGATGCCATGCGCTTTGCTACGGGGGCGCAGATCGCTCTTGTGAATGGCGGTGCTATTCGGAAGTCCATTCCGGCGGGAAGCGTTCGTTATCGAGATGTTTTGGATGCGATGCCGTTTGAAAACGAGATGCTTTTGATCCGGGCACGCGGCGGGGAAATCCTGGGCGCTATTCGGGAAGGGCTTTCAAAATGGCCAGCGGAATTTGGCGGCTTTTTGCAGGTGTCGGGCCTGCGAATTTTCCTTTCGGTGGGGGATTCGCTTCGTCTGGAAAGAGCGGAGGTGGAGCAGGACGGAGCCTTTGTCGCCTTGGATTCCGCGGCGTTCTACACGGTGGGGCTTTCTTCGTATGTCGCCTATGCCGGGGAGGAAATCGTCTCGTTTCGCCAAAGCGAAAGGATGCCTTGTCGGATTTTGACGGACACCGAAGCCGTGGAAGGTTTTATGGAAAATCTCGGGGGAAAAATACCGGACGTTTATCGCGCGCCACAAGGGCGGATTCTTTTTCAGAGGATGCGCTGAAAATTTTGCCTGCCGTCGAGAGGATTGGGATTTGATTCTCTTCTTTTTTCTAAATTAAAACACAAAATTCAAAAAGGAAATTTTATGCGTGATCAATTTGAAAGCCCGCTCATCAAGCGTTATTCTAGCAAGGAAATGAGTTATATCTTCAGCCCGCAGTACAAGTTCCAGACTTGGCGCAAACTGTGGATTTTTCTTGCCGAATCCGAAATGGAACTGGGACTTCCGATTACGCAGGAACAGGTGGACGAATTGAAAGCCCATGCGACGGACATCAACTTCGATGTGGCGGAAGCCGAAGAAAAACGCCGCCGCCACGATGTGATGAGCCACGTTTACGCTTACGGCGTGCAATGCCCGAAGGCGAAAGGAATCATTCATCTGGGGGCGACTTCCGCTTTTGTCGGAGACAATACCGATTTGATCCAGATGCAGCAGGCGATGATTCTGGTGCGGAAGCGGCTTTGCCGCGTGATGGACAAGCTTTCCAAATTCGCCATGGAATACAAGGACATGCCCCAACTCGGTGCAACGCATTTCCAGGCGGCGCAGCTCACGACCGTCGGCAAGCGTGCTTGCCTTTGGCTTCAGGACATGCTGATAGATTTGGAAGAATTGAATTTCCTCATCGAAGTGCTTCCATTCCGCGGAGTCAAGGGAACGACGGGAACGCAGGCCAGCTTCATGGATCTCTTCAACGGCGACGAAGAAAAAATCATGGAACTGGATCGCCGTGTCACAGCCAAGGCGGGATTCAAGCGCGTTCTTACCATCACCGGGCAGACTTACACCCGCAAGTGGGACAATCGCGTGAATCAGACCCTCTGCTCCATCGCCCAGTCGCTGCACAAGTTTGCTACGGATATGCGCCTGATGCAGGGCAACAAGGAAGTGGAAGAACCGTTTGAAAAAACGCAGATAGGCTCGTCGGCCATGGCTTACAAGCGCAATCCCATGCGTTCCGAAAGAATCTGTTCGCTGGCCCGTTTTGTCATGGCGCAGGTGAACAGCACCGCGTTCACCCAGGCGACGCAATGGTTCGAACGTACTCTGGACGACAGCGCCAACAAGCGTCTGGCCATTCCCGAAGCATTCCTTGCCATGGATGCTATGCTGATTATCGCGGAAAATGTCACGAATGGGCTTGTGGTTTATCCGAAGGTGATTGAAAAACGCATCATGGCGGAACTTCCCTTTATGGCTACTGAAAACATCATTATGGAAGGAGTTAAAAATGGCGGCGACCGTCAGGAACTCCATGAAGAAATCCGCGTGATGTCTATGGAAGCGGGCAAAGTGGTCAAGGAACAGGGCAAGGACAACGACCTTTTGGAACGCGTACTGAAAAATGAAAAATTCCAGAAGCTCGGCATTACGGAAGAAAAGCTGAAAGAAATTCTCGACTTGAAGAAGTTCGTGGGGCGCGCTCCCGGTCAGGTGAAGAAATTCGTTTCGGAAGAAGTCCGCCCGGCGATTGATGCCGTTCCGAATTGGGACAACTTGGATGCCGGTGAATTAAAAGTCTAGGCAACCTCTAAAAATTATTTTGGCAACCGTGCTTCGACTTGTTCGACAAGCAGGTGCTGAAGCTGTTGATGCTCACCAACCGGCACGATGCCACGAGCCGTTTTTTGCCCGGGATGATGAATGGCATGATGCCAAAACGGACTTTGGGAACATTCCAAAGCGCATAAACGGATCGAATTGCAATTTATGATGGGGGCATATCTTCGTCATTCCGAAGCGGGTTCGTTGAAAGTTAGGAGAGGAAAGTTGGAAACATAGGAGAATCGGCTCTCTGAAAAAACTTTCTGTAAACACTTTAAAACAAAACGGCTTTTTCCTACATTTGGCGGCACCTATGCCAAAGCTGCCTCATTATTCTCCAGAACTTTTTAAGCAACTCCGAAAGGGTTACACCAAGCAGAATTTTACCAAAGACCTGATGTCCGGCTTGATTGTCGGCATTTTGGCTTTGCCTTTGGCGATTGCGTTTGCGATTGCGTCAGGAGTGGGACCGGAAAAGGGGCTTTACACGGCGATTATCGCTGGTTTTGCCATTTCGTTTTTTGGCGGAAGCCGTTTTCAGATAGGCGGGCCGACAGGGGCGTTCATCGTTATCGTCTATGGCATCGTGGCGCAGTATGGTTATGACGGTCTGGCGACAGCGACTTTGATGGCGGGAGTGTTCCTGGTGATTTTCGGGCTGGCGAAACTCGGGGGCATCATCAAGTTCATTCCTTTTCCGGTGACGGTCGGTTTTACGGCGGGAATCGCTATCATTATCGCTCTGGGCCAGGTGCCGAATTTTTTGGGGTTGCAGTTTTTGCCCGGCGTGAAGGAACCCGCGGACGCTCTCGGAAAAATCGTCCTTTATGCGAAGTCTTTGGAAACGACGAATTTGTATGCGGTGGTTGTCGGCCTGTTTTCCCTTGGAATCTGCATCTTTTTTCCCAAGCTGACGACAAAAGTTCCGGGTTCGCTTATTGCGATTATCGGCGCTACCGCTTTGGTGAAAATTTTGGGTTGGGATGCTGAAGAATACGGCGTCATGACAATCGGTTCAAAAAATTCCATCCCGACGGGTTTTCCGACGCCGCACTTGCCCAATATCAGTTTGGAAATGATGAGGCAGGTGTTCCAGCCGGCGCTCACCATCGCGATCCTCGGGGCGATTGAATCCCTGCTTTCTGCGGTTGTCGCCGACGGCATGACGGGTACCCGCCATCGTTCCAATACGGAGCTGGTCGGTCAGGGAATTGCCAATGTCCTTTCTCCGATTTTTGGAGGCATTCCGGCGACGGGGGCGATTGCCCGAACGGCGACCAATATCCGCAATGGTGCGATAAGCCCGATTTCGGGGCTTGTCCATGCGGTGATTCTCCTTTTGATTATGCTGATTTTTGGCAAATACGCCGAGATGATTCCGATGGCGGCTCTGGCGGCGGTGCTTTTTCAGGTGGCGTTCAATATGTGCGGCTACAAAAACTTTTTCAAATTGCTGAAAGGCGCGCCGAAAAGCGACGTGTCGGTGCTTCTCGTGACTTTCGTACTCACTGTGGTGATGGATTTGACGATTGCGATTGAAGTCGGCGTGTTGCTGGCGGCGATTCTCTTTATTCGCCGGATGTCCGATGTCGCGGAAGTGGAATGCGTTACGGAAGATTTGAGCCAGGACGACGAAGAGCTTGCCGACCCGAATAATATCGCAAGCCGTCATGTTCCGCATGGCGTTGCCGTTTTTGAAATCATGGGTTCGCTTTTCTTTGGCGCGGTGGAAAAATTCAAGACCGCTCTCGATATGACGAACAGCCATCCGGACATTTTGATTCTCCGGATGCGCCAGGTCCCTTCCATCGATGCGGCCGGTGAGCAGATGATCGAGGGCTTGCTCGCCAAGTGCCGAGAACAGGGAACGCGCCTGTTGCTTTCGGGTGTGCATTCCCAGCCGATTGTCGCCCTTTCCAAGTCGGGGCTTCTCAAGGAAATCGGGGAACAGAATGTGCTCGCCAATATCGATGCGGCGCTCAACCGCGCCCGGGAACTTTTGGGCCTTCCGATTGTCGTTGCTGAACCGACCGTGCCTAGCGTCGAATGGGAACGTCATGTGCAGCAGCCCTGGATCCCCGAAAACGCCAACGCGAAAATTGCGGAAGAAACGACGGAAGTGATAGCCGAAACCGTGTCCGAAGTGAAAATTGGCGAAATTCCCAAGGCGGAGAGCGAAAAGAAGGATTCCTTCCGGATGATGATGCGCAAGATTTTCCCGTGGTATGGGAAAAAGTAGTCGAGAATTTTCGAGGCTTGAACTTCAAAAATTCGCTTTTGCCGACTTTCGCTGGGGAAATTATATACCATCTTCTATCAAATACGCTCAATTATTTTTTTAAACGAGGTATTTTCTTTCACAGGGTGAACTCGGTTATCAGTTATTAGTTTTCAGTTGTCAGTTTCAACTCTCAACTCTCAACTCCCAACTCCCAACTTTTAACCGGTCCCTGCCCTTCGACAAGCTCAGGGTCCACCCTTCGATAAACTCAGGAACCGCCGGTTAGTGAGCCTGCCGAACTAGTCGAAGGACAAGCAAATCGGGTAGAATTTTATCTATAAGTCCCTTTTGAATGAACAACGCGCAGATCATTCAAACAAATAAAAACCCCGAAAGTGAAATCCAGCTTTCGGGGTTTGTTTTTTTACGAAGATACTAGCGGAATTTTTCGGCGGCTGCGGCAATCGAAAGCAATTCCGTTTCGGCATAAGGCTTGCCAATCCATTGGATGTTCACCGGCAAGTTTTCCGCTTGCCCGCAGGGAACGGAAATTCCGGGAAGCCCGGCAAGGTTCAAACTGACCGTGTAAATATCGGAAAGGTACATCGCCATCGGGTCGCTTTCGCCTTCGCCACGCTTGAGCGGAAGGCCGGGCATCACCGGGGAAGCGATGACGTCGCAATTTTCAAAGGCGCGCGTGAAGTCGTTGGAAATCAGGCGGCGGACTTTTTGCGCTTGTACATAATAGGCGTCGAAAAAGCCGGAACTCAAGACGTAGGAACCCAGCATGATGCGGCGTTGCACTTCTTTGCCGAACGCTTCGCTGCGGGACATGGCGTAAAGGTCGTAGAGATTTTTGGCTTCTTTGCTGCGGTAGGTGTAGCGCACGCCGTCAAAGCGGGAAAGATTGCTCGACGCTTCGGCGGTGGCAATGATGTAGTAGCTGGCCACGGCGTAGCTGATGTTCGGCATGGAGATTTCTTTTAGGACGGCTCCTTCCGATTCCGCTTTTTTCAGAACGTTTTCGATGGCGGCTTTGCAGCCGGAGTCCAGGCCTTCGGCAAAGTATTCCTTGGGAACGCCGATGACTTTTCCCTTCAGGCTTTCCCCGATTTTTTGTCCGAAATTTTCGGCGGGGCGCGGGCTGGTCGTGTTGTCGTGCGCATCCTGTCCACAGATCGCGGAAAGAACGGTGGCGGCATCCTGCACGTTTGTGGAAAGCGGACCGATTTGATCGAGGCTCGAAGCGTAGGCGATAAGGCCGTAACGGGATACGCGACCGTAAGTCGGTTTTAGACCGACGATGCCGGTGCAGGCAGCAGGCTGGCGAATGGATCCGCCGGTATCGCTTCCGAGGGCGACAGGAACTGTTCCCGTCGCGACGGCGACAGCAGAACCGCCCGACGAGCCACCCGGAACGCGGGTTTTATCGACGGGGTTTTCCACGGCTCCAAAAAAGGAGGATTCGTTGGAGGAACCCATGGCAAATTCGTCCATGTTCGTTTTGCCGACGATGATGGCACCTTGGGATTCGAGCTTTTGAACGGCAGTCGCCGTGTAGGGCGAAACGAAGTTCTCCAAAATTTTGGAGGCTGCCGTGGTGCGCGTTCCTTCGAGGCAAAGATTGTCTTTGATGGCGACAGGGATGCCGTCGAGTTCTCCGAGAAGCTTTCCCTGTTTCCGGCGCTCGTCGCTTTCTTTGGCTTTGGCGAGGGCGCGCTCTGCCAAAACGGAAATGTAGGCGTTCAGCCCTTTGCTCTTTTCGATTTCGCCAAGGGATTCTTCGGCGAGTTTTTCCGCCGTGGTTTTTCCGCTTTCGAGTGCGGCTTTCAATTCTTGGATCGTTTTCATTAGCGTTCTCCGGACCATTTCATAATGTAAAGGCCAACCACGAGGCCGACCAGACTCATCACGTTCAATTTGAGAGCCAGACCAAAGGAAATCTTAATCATGTAAAGGTCTAGCACAAAGGGCTTCATCGTGTTTCCGTCCCCGGTATTGAACGCCCAAAAGGGCTTCACAAAGAAATTGTGTACGATATTGTTGTAGCCGCCGGCATTCATCAGTTCGCCGAGTTTTCCAAAAACGAACCCGAAGCATTCGCCCAGAACGCCGCCGATGATAAGGCCGAGAATTACAAAGAGAAGAAGTCTTCCAAAGCTAGAATTGCGAGTCATAGGATTCCTGAAGTTTATCGGAAATATAGTAAAAATCGCTTATAGGCTTTTTGTTTTCTATATTGGGGGCCGGGGTGCCCGCATCCGCGGGCTGAGATTATACCCTTGGAACTTGGTTCGTCATGGAACAAAAGGATTTTATATGGCAGAAGCGTCTCCCTTTTTCAACCCGTTTCCTCAGTCTCAACGCATTTACGTTTCTGGAAAAATGTATCCCGACATCAAGGTGGGAATGCGGGAAATCCGCTTGGACGATCCGAAATGTCCTGTGCTTCCGGTTTACGATACGAGCGGTCCCTACGGCGACCCCGCTAAAAAAATCGATCTCGACAAAGGCATCGAAAAATTGCGCGCTCCCTGGATTGCGGAACGCCTGCAAAAAGACGGTCGCCACAAGACGCAAATGGAATATGCGAAAGAGGGGATCATCACCCGGGAAATGGAGTATGTCGCCATCCGTGAAAATCAAAAGATGGATGAAATTTTCGGCGGAACGGGAACGGAAATTACTCCGGAATTTGTGCGCAGCGAAGTCGCTTCGGGCAGGGCTATCATCCCGAGCAACGTGAATCACCCGGAATGCGAACCGATGATTATCGGACGGCATTTTCTGACGAAAATCAATTCGAATATCGGCAATTCCGCTGTGGCGTCTTCCATTGAAAAGGAAGTGGAGAAGATGGTCTGGTCGGTACATTGGGGTGCCGATACGGTGATGGACCTTTCGACGGGAAAGGACATCCACGCCACGCGCGAGTGGATTTTGCGGAACAGTCCGGTTCCTATTGGAACGGTTCCGATGTATCAGGCTCTGGAAAAAGTGAACGGCGTTGCGGACGACCTGACTTGGGAAGTTTTCCGCGATACCTTGATTGAACAGGCGGAACAGGGCGTCGATTATTTTACGATTCACGCGGGGCTTCTTTTGAAATTCGTGCCGCTGGCTTTGAAGCGGACGGCGGGCATTGTGAGCCGCGGCGGTTCCATTATCGCCCGCTGGTGCATGACGCACAATCAGGAAAGTTTCCTCTACACGCATTTTGAAGAAATTTGCGACATTTTGGCAAAATATGACGTGTGCGTTTCTTTGGGCGACGGCTTGCGCCCGGGTGCCATTGCCGATGCGAACGATGCCGCGCAGTTTGCGGAATTGGACACGCTGGGCGAATTGACGGAAATCGCCTGGAAAAAAGGCGTGCAGGTGATTATCGAAGGCCCGGGCCATGTTCCCATGCAGAAAATTCGCGAGAACATGGAACGCCAGGAGGAAAAATGCCATCAGGCTCCCTTCTATACGCTGGGGCCTCTTACGACGGACATCGCTCCGGGTTACGACCACATCACTTCGGCAATCGGGGCGGCGATGATCGGCTGGTTCGGAACGGCGATGCTCTGCTATGTGACACCCAAGGAACATTTGGGACTTCCGGACAGGGACGATGTGCGCGAAGGCGTGGTGACGTACAAATTGGCGGCTCATGCGGCGGATTTGGCGAAGGGGCATTTTGCCGCGCATTTCCGGGATGATGCGCTGTCTCGTGCGCGCTTCGATTTTCGCTGGAAGGACCAGTTCGCTTTGTCTTTGGATCCGGAACGCGCCATGGAATTTCATGACGAAACCTTGCCGGGGAATGGGTCGAAGGAATCGCATTTCTGCTCGATGTGCGGACCGAAATTCTGCTCCATGCGCATCTCTCGGGATATTCAGGAGTTTGTCCGGACGGGAAAGCTTGCGAAGCAGGAATAATCTTCATGCGCTACTCCCTGTTTTGCAGCGAAGAAAGTTTTGTCGATGAAATCGATTTAATCGAAAAAATTTCCGCTTTGGGAATGGAGCATTTGTACGTACGAAAACCGCGAATGGACGAACGGGCTTTGGGGCGTTTTTTGCTCGCCCTTCCCGAATCGGTTCGAGCGAAAACTTTTTTGTACGGCTTTCCTAGTGCCGCTCAGGAATTTGGGCTTGCCGGAATTTTACAGCCGCTGGAATGGATTTTGCAAAATGAAAAAGCGATATGGAACTCCGGCGTTTCGCTCGGTATTTTGCTTCACTCCATAGAAGATTTGCCTAAACTTTCTGCGGAAATTTCAGCGAGAGTCTCGGCTTTTCTTTTTCCCGAAAAAACGGGAAATGCTGGCGAAAACGGCTTTGTACTTTGCGATGCGACGGAAATCCCGGCGGGAGTGCGGAATGCGGCAATCGTTTCGGGAATTTGGGAGTTTGCGGATCCTGTTTCCGCATGGAAACGCTTATGTCAAAAATGAATTTTGCGGTAACGGTCGCGGGCTTTGATGGCAGTGCTGGAGCTGGGATTCTTGCCGACATCAAAGCGATGCGGGATTTTGGGGTTTATGGCGTCGCGGCTTGCTCCGCGCTGACGGTGCAGAATGAATGTTCGTTTGAAAGCCCGGGATTTCTTCCTGCCGAACGCATTTTGGAACAGCTGGACAAGTTGCGGGAAGTACGCGAATATCGCTTTTACAAAATCGGGCTTGTGCGCGATGTGGAAACGCTCCGTCTTATTGTCGAATGGATTCGTTCCCACAGTCGGGATGCCTTTATCCTTTGGGATCCCATTATGGCGGCATCCGCCGGATTTCGTTTTTTTGCGGAAGCCGATGCGGAAAAATTCAGGGCGGTCATGGCGCAAATCGATTTGATCACTCCGAATCGCCTGGAATTTGCCTATTTGGGATTTGCCATTTCGGGGGAAAGCTTTGTTCCGTTTTGCCCGTCGTCGGTTCTTTTGAAGGGCGGTCATGCGACCGGCGAAGAGGCGGTTGATATTCTTTGGTGGCGGGGGAAACGCTACGAGTTTAGCTCTCGCCGATTGGTCGGAGTCGATAAGCACGGCACAGGCTGCACCCTTTCGGCGGCGATTCTCGCCAATCTGACTCTTGGAAAATCCTTGCCGGAATCTTGTCAGGCGGCTAAGCTTTATATGGAAAATTTTTTGGTGGGCGGCGAAGGACGAATCGGTTGGGTGGATGATTTTGTCCCGACGTCGTAACGGTAGCTGGCGTTCCTGCTCCCGGACATTCCGGTCAGGCGACCCGAATAGTCGTAGGCGTAGCCTGCATTCTCGACGATGCGCCCTGCGGAACCCGCTGCGTTCCAGACCCTCTCCACTCCGGATTGACGGGCGGAAAGCGGGCTTTCGTAGGAAATGCTTTCGGTATACAGGATCGTGAATTTAGGCAAAAATTCTTTCATTATCTATTCTAGTATATTTTCCTAATTTAAATTAATTTATCCATAGTTCGCAATTGGAGTTAGGGGTTCAAAAGAAATTCGTGATTCATTATAAAAATGGGGCTTGTATACAAAATTTCACCCGATTTGCTCGGTTAGCGATTAGTGGTTAGTTGAAAGTTGGGAGTTGAAACTGATAACTGATAACCGAGTTCACCTTGTGAAAGAAAACACCCCGTTTGAAAAAAGTTCCGCGTTGGAAAAATTTTTTAATTACGAGTATTTGATGGAAGATTGTATATAATTCCCTAAAAAAAGAAATTTTTAGAAGTGTCCATCACAAATTCGCCATCAAAATCGCACTTGTAGGCAAACAAAAAATCCCGCCGGTTTCCTGCGGGATTGCTTGATAAAAAGCCGAAAGAGAATTAGAATTCTACGACTTCCGTCCAGCCAAACGGATCCGGCTGTTCACCGAATTGAATAGCTGTATAGGTATTAAAAAGCTGGGTGCAAACCGGACCCGGATTCACGCCGTCGCCGTAGGTAAACGTCTTGTTCGCAACGGGGTCCACGATTTTCTTGATCGGAGTGATGACCGCGGCGGTGCCGCATTCGGCGGTTTCGCTGAACTCGGCGAGCTCTTCAAAAGGAACCTGCCGACGTTCCACCTTGTATCCAAGATGTTCGGCTAGCTGTTGCAGGCTCTTGTTGGTAATCGAAGGCAGAATCGACTCGGACTTTGGCGTGACGTAAGTGTTGCCTTTAATGCCAAAGAAGTTTGCCGGTCCGCATTCGTCGATGTATTTCTTTTCCTTCGCGTCCAGATAGATGGTGCTGGAGTATCCCAGTTTTTTGGCTTCGGCAAGGGAGAGCAGGCTTGCCGCATAGTTGCCGCCGACTTTGACGGTGCCCGTTCCCTGGGGAGCGGCGCGGTCGTAGTTCCGGCTGATCATCATATCGACAGGCTTGAATCCATCCTTGAAGTAGGGACCTACCGGAGTCACGAACATCAGAAGCAGGTATTCGTCTGCGGGCTTCACGCCGACTTCCGGGCTCATGCCGATGAGCAAAGGACGAATGTAAAGAGTGGCACCAAATCCGTAGGGGGGAACAAAACGCTTGTTCGCTTTGACCACGGTATGCACCATTTCGCGGAACAGTTCAACGGGGGGCACGGCCATCAGAACCCGGTTTGCCGTATTCTGAATCCGCTTGGCATTTTCTTCTACCCGGAAAATGCGGACTTTGCCGTCTTTGCCTGTGTAAGCCTTCAGTCCTTCAAAACCTTCTTGGCCATAATGCAAGCAAGTTGCGGCCATGTGAATGCTGATGTCTTTGGAAGAGGATACTTCGATTTTTCCCCACTGTCCGTTCCGGTAGTAGCAGCGGACATTGTAGTCGGTATCGTAGTAACCGAATGGGAGCGTCTTCCAATCAACTGTATTCAAATCGACTTGCATAATTTGCGACCTTTTGTTTTAGCGTCACCTTGACGCCGAAAGAAAAATACACATTTTATGGGAAATTGGCACGATGCAATATGAATTGCGGCGGGATGCGACAAGAATCATTTCTTTCGCTGTGGATTTTTTATCCATGCAAACTGGTTGAGGATGATGTCGCCGGACTTTGGAGGAGAATATCTTTTGGCAAAAGACGATTTTAGAAATCGCCAAAAGAGGATTGGAAAATGAAATTGGATTTTTCGTCGGGATTTTTGTCCGCTGTATGCACCATTTTGGGGGCCGTTTCGTTTTTGGCGGCTGCTCCGGACCCGAATTTTCATATCTATATCGCATACGGACAGTCCAATATGGCGGGTGCGGGGGAAATTCGGAAAGGCATCGACGATGTAGAGCATCCCCGCTATAAGATGTATGCGACAACGGCCTGCACCCAGCTTGGTCGTCCGAATGTCGGCGCGCTGTATCCGGCGATTCCCCCGATGTTCCATTGCGGCGAAGGGCTTTCCATCGCGGACTGGTTTGGCCGGTATATGGCGGACAGCCTTCCCGGGGTGACTGTTGCGGTAATCCCTGTGGCGGTGGGAGGCACAAAAATCGAGCTTTTTGACAAGGACAAATATGCGGAGTATCTGGCGGGAGAAGCGTCCTGGCTTGTCAACTGGGCAAAGGATTATGGCGCCGATGGCAACGCCCATGCACGAATTGTCGAAGTCGCTCAAGAAGCGATGAAAGAGGGGGTAATCAAGGGGTTTATTTTTCACCAGGGCGAATCGGGCGCGATGTCCGGAAATGACTGGCAAAGCGAGGTCAAGAAAACTCGCGACGATATTTTGAATGCGCTGAATTTAAGTGCCGACACGGTTCCGTTTCTTGCCGGTGAAATGGAAGATTCCGATGCGGGCGGTTGCTGTTATGGTTTTGCGCTGAACCAGGTGGGAAATTTGCCGAATATCATGGAGAATACCTATGTCGTCAAATCGACCGGATTAAAGGGAAACGGCAAGGATTCGTATCATTTCAGCAGCGAATCTTACCAGGAATTCGGATTGCGCTATGCGCAGAAAATGCTGGAGGTGATGCACAAAACGACGGTGGTCGTGCCGCAGGAACCTTTTGGCGGAAAAAGGGTAACGCTCCCCGGAAGAATCGAAGCGGAAAATTACGATTTGGGCGGGCAAAACAAGGCCTACTACGATTCGGATTTGAAAAATGAAGGAGGCAAATATCGCGATGACGGCGTGGATATTGATACGATTCCCGCAGGAGGGTATGCGGTCGGGTACACGAGAAAGGGCGAGTGGTTGAAGTATTCCGTCGAAGCTCCTTTGGCGGGCGATTTTGAAGTCTCAGTCCATGTGGCGACGGGCAGCACGGCTGCGGGCTTTGCCGTCTTTGTCGATGAAAGGATTTTGGGCGATAGCGTTCCAGTGGAAAAAACGGGAGAGGACTGGTCTTCGTATCAAATGGTTTCCGTCGGAAAATTAACGCTACCGGCGGGAAATCACGAAATCAAATTGCTCGTCACCGGGGATTATGTGAACATCGACTACTTGGATTTTTCGCTCTGTGTGGATTCGACGACGGCCATTCGAAGCGGGCGTCAAATTCATGAACAGGCAAAGGATGAAAGGCTCCGCTTTGACGGGCAGAAAGTCTATCTTCAAAAGAACGGGAAAAAGTTCGACTTGCTGGGCATTCAAATCAAGTAGCTAGGAAATCTCCGAATGAAAAAAATCTTATGCTTCGTTGCCGTTTGTGCGGCTTCTGTTTTGGCGGCTACGGTTTCTAATCCGATTATCTGGTCGGATGTGCCGGATGTATCGACTGTGCGAGTCGGCGATTCCTATTATATGGTGAGCACGACCATGCATCTTTCTCCGGGAGTCCCCGTGATGAAGTCCTCGGATTTGGCTTCTTGGCGGACGGTTGGGTACGCCTACCAGACTCTTGCCGACAATGACAATCAGAATTTGAACAATGGCAAGAATGCTTATGGAAAGGGTTCTTGGGCCAGTTCCATTCGTTTTCATAACGGCTATTTTTATGTGCTGACTCCGTCCTATACGACGGGAAAAACGCATTTGTACAAAACGGCAGACGTGGAATCGGGAACGTGGAGCGAAGTGCAATTGCCCTTCTATCACGATCCGTCGCTTTTCTTTGACGACGATGGTTCCGTTTTTGTTTTTTACGGCTCCGGGGAAATCTGCTATGTGGAGCTGAACGGCGATGCGAGCGGCGTTAAAGTCGGCGGGCGGAGCGGCAAACTGCAAGGGACAAATGTGAATGCGGTCGTAGGAACGGATCAATTTATCGTCCGGCAGGAAGGGGCGCAGATTTTCAAGGTAAATGGGGAATATTTCCTGTTTACCATTTCTTGGCCCAGTGGAAATTGCCGTACGGAAATCGTTTATCGTTCCAAAAATCTTTTGGGCGAATACAGCGGCAGAATTTTTTTGCAGGACAACGGCGTTGCGCAAGGAGGAATTTTTGACACTCCCGAGGGAAATTGGTATGCGATGCTTTTTCGGGATTCGGGACCGGTGGGGCGCATTCCTTTTTTGGTGCCTATGAAATGGCAGGATGGTTGGCCGGTTGCCGAGAACGGGAAAGCCCCGGCGACGCTCACTTTGCCTGCGGAGCCTTTGCCCGGTTATGGCATGGTCACTTCGGATGATTTTGAAAGCGAAACGCTGGCGCTGGAATGGCAATGGAATCACAATCCCAACAGTTCGCATTGGTCCCTAACGCAAAATCCGGGCAATCTGCGCTTGACTACGGGACGGCTGGATTCCAGTCTATATACGGCGAAAAATACTTTGACTATGCGCTCATTTGGGCCGAAGTGTTCCGGGCGAATCGCTTTGAATGGCGAGGGAATGGAAAACGGAGATGTGGCGGGGCTTGTCGCTTTGCAGGATTCGATGGGCTACGTGGGCATTCGGAAAAACGCGGGAACTTACAGCGTTGTTATGTATCGGGGAATGCGGGAAGTGCAGAGCGTTCCTCTGTCGGGGAACTCTGCCTATTTGCGCATCGATTTGGACTTGCCGCTGGGCAGCGGAACGGCGACTTTCTATTACAGTGAAAACGGCGAAGATTGGAAGCCCATCGGGGAAAAAATCAATTTGGCCTATACTCTTGGCATGTTTATGGGCTATCGATTTGGGCTTTTCCATTATGCGACGCAAAAAGCGGGCGGCCATTCGGATTTCGACTGGTTTAAAATAGGGAAAAATGAAATCGACGAAATTTATCTTCCGTCGTTGCGGGATATTCCTCGTGCGCCTTATGGCGGCTTGCCTGCGAGTATCCCGGGAAAAATCGAGGCTGAAAATTACGATGTCGGCAATGCGGGCGAAGCTTATTGGGACACGGACCATCGAAATGAAGGCGGCGCTTATCGTCAAGATGGCGTGGATATTGTGACGCTGGATTCCGGGTTTGCCGTCGGCTATACGCTGGCGGGGGAGTGGATGGAATGGACGGTGAATGTGTTGGAAAGTTCGGTTTATGATTTGCAGATCGTCGCTGCGGCTGGTGGAGAATCGGGCAGTGTGCAATTTTTCTTGGATGGTGCGCCTTTGACGGATACGATTCCCATTTTGCAGACGGCAGAAAATTCTTGGGACGTTTATAAAAAATTTTCAGCGGGTTCGGTTGAACTTCCGGCGGGCGAGCACATTCTCCGGCTTTGGATCACGGGCGCTTATGTAAACGTGGACTGGTTCCAGTTTGCCGTTGCCGAAGAGCCGGACGCGATTGCCCTGTCGCCGGCTTCGCTCCAAAATCGCGCCTTTCCGAAAAATGCGAAAGTCCGAGTTTTTAGCTTGACGGGCAAGTATCTTGGCGAAGTTCATCTGAATGGCGTCTCCGCTTCCGAAGCTCTGCGTTCGGCGGGCTTTGCTCCGGGGCATTACCTGCTGCGTTAGAGTTATCAGTTGTCAGTTGTTGGTGAGCCTGCCGAACCATGGTTAGTGAGCTTCGACAATCGGTCCCTGAGCCTCGGTTAGTGAGCTTGTCGAACTAGTCGAAGGGCACTCGCCGCTAGCCGTTGATCGCTAGTCGCTATCCACTGAATGCTAGTCACTAAAATCACCAAAGCAATTTTCAGAGGAGGCCTTTAATCCCCTCTAAAGAATGGGTGGGCATAGTGCTGGGGACATTTAAAATTCTATATTCTCCGTGAATTTTAAAAGGAATTGAAATGAAAGTCTCTTTGAATTGGCTCCGCCGTCATGTAGAACTTCCCGAAAGCGCCGAAGAAGTCGCTAAAGCTCTCACCGCAGTCGGTTTGGAAGTGGAAGGGATGGAAGAATCCGCCAAGCCTTATGAAAAACTGGTGGTGGCGAAGGTGCTTACCTGCGAACCGCATTCGGACAGCGATCATCTTCATGTTACGACGGTGGACAACGGAAAGGAAACCTTGCAAGTGGTATGCGGCGCGCCGAATGTGGCTGCAGGCCAGACGGTGGTGCTGGCTCCTATTGGCGCGGAATTGCCGCTTCCTGACGGCAAGTCGCTCAAGATGAAGAAATCGAAAATCCGGGGTGTGGAAAGCTTTGGAATGATTTGCGCTGAAGACGAAATCGGACTTTCTGACGACCACGGCGGCATTCTGGTTTTGGACGACTCCATTCCCGCGGGCACTCCGTTTGTTTCGCTCGGCCTGTATGATTCGACTTATGAATTGAATGTGACGCCGAACCGTCCGGATGCGCTTTCCCATCGTGGCGTTGCCCGGGAACTCGCCGCCAAATTCGGGCGCAAGCTTAAGCCGCTTTCTTTCCAGCTGCAAGAAGATTCTTCCGAGGAAACTTCTTCCGTTATCCGCTTGACCGTGGAACCGGGTGCCGGCTGCTCTCGTTATGTCGGTCGCGTCATTGAAAACGTAAAGGTGGGGCCTTCGCCCAAGTGGCTTTCTCGCCTGTTGAAATCGGTGGGCATGGCCAGCGTGAACAATGTCGTCGATGTGACGAATTTTGTGCTGATGGATATCGGGCAACCGCTGCACAGTTTCGACATGTCCAAGCTTTCCGGCGCAGAAGTCGTCGTGCGCAAGGCGAAAGCGGGCGAGCGGATCCAGACTCTCGACCACAAGGAGCACGAGCTCTCCACTTCGGATTTGGTCATTTGCGATGGCGACAAGCCGTCGTGCGTTGCCGGTGTGATGGGCGGCGTGGAAAGCGAGATTACGGAATCGACGACGAAGGTCTTTTTGGAAAGTGCCTGGTTCAACCCCGCCGTTGTCCGCAAACAGGCGCACCGCCTTTGCACAAGCACGGATTCCAGTTACCGTTTTGAGCGGGGAATCGACTATTCCATGCAGCGCGATGCCGACGATTACGCTTGCGCTCTGATTCAGGAAGTCGCTGGCGGCAAAGTTCTCAAGGGCGTCGTGGAATATACGGGTGCGGACCACCAGCAGAAACCGGGAGTGGTGCATCTTCGGGCGTCGCGTGTCGCCAAGGTATTGGGCATCGAGCTTTCGGAAGAGGAAATCGTCCGGTATCTGACGGGCATCGAACTGAAGCACCTGGGACAGATGGATTTTGAAATTCCGCCGTTCCGCCCGGATTTGGAACGGGAAGTGGACTTGATAGAAGATATCGCTCGCCTTGTCGGCTTTGACAACATCCCTTACGATGTTCCCGCTTTTAAAATCAAGCCGAACGATTTGCCGAAAGAAGAAGTCTTGGGTCGCCGGATTCGTTATGCGCTCTCGGCTTTGGGACTTCACGAATGTATTTCTTTGCGCTTTACCAGTGCCCTCAATACGGCAAAGGTCTTTGGCGAACCGAATGATGCGGATCTGCGCAGCAAACCGGCAAAGCTTTTGAATGCGCTCTCGGATGAACTCGGCTGCGTACCGACTTCGCTGATCCCGATTTTGCTGAAGTCCGTCGCTGAAAATGAAAAGAACCGTCCGGGTTCCATTCGCCTGTTTGAAAACGGCAAGGCGCAATTCCAGAATGCGGAACGCCAGAATGAACGGGATCCGGGCTTTACCGAAAAGCAGGTTCTTTGCGCCGTGATTGCCGGGCATTATAAAATGGAAGCTTTGGACGACAAGCCTCGGAAAGTGGAGTTCGCCGACATCAAGGGCATTGCCGTTTCCCTTTTCAAACGCTTGGGCATTGCCGCGGAAATCCGTCCGGCGGAAAAACCGGAACTGTTCTTGCATCCGGGAAAGCAGGCGGTTATTGCTTGCGGAAACGAAATTTTCGGCTCTATCGGCGTCGTGCATCCGGCGGTGCTTCAGGCTTTTGACATCAGTTACGAGACCGCCCTTTTTGAAGTGGATTTGGAAAAGGTCTTGAAGGCTGCCGAAAAGAAAACCGTTTTCAAGCCGTTCAGCCGCCAGACTTTTATGATTCGCGACGTGTCGCTGATGGTTCCGGAACGGATGACCAATGAATCGCTTCTGCAAAAGCTGAATGCGTTCAAGGTGAAAAACTTGGCAAAGATTGAATTGAAGAGCGTCTATCAGGGAGTCGGCGTGCAGCCGGGGCAAAAGAACATGGTTTATACGTTCACATACCAGTCGATGACCGAAACGCTGACGGACGAAACGGTGAACAAGGCGCACGACAAGCTGCGTGAAAAGTTGGCTCAGGACAGCGAAATCATTTTGCGTTAAAAAGGTTGGACTATGGCTTATATCGCAATGGCTCGTAAGTGGCGTCCGAAATCGTTCAACGATCTGGTCGGTCAGGAACACATCGCAAAAACGATTGAAAACGCCATCGCCGGCGGACGCCTGCATCACGCTTTTCTGTTTACGGGAACGCGCGGCGTCGGCAAGACGACATCGGCGCGAATTTTGGCGCGGACGCTGAACTGCACAGGCGGAAACCCGCTGGTGCCTTGCGGCAAATGCAAAAGCTGTCTGGATATTGAAAGCGGCCAGCCGATGGATGTCATTGAAATCGATGCGGCGTCGAATACGGGCGTGGACAATATCCGCGACCTTTTGGAACAGACGCAATATACGCCGATGATTGGCAAATACAAAGTCTTTGTCATCGACGAAGTGCACATGCTTTCAAAGGGAGCTTTCAACGCCTTGTTGAAAACATTGGAAGAGCCGCCTCCGCACGTCATCTTTATTTTTGCGACGACGGAAGTGAATAAGGTCCCGCAGACCATCCTATCTCGTGTGCAGCGGTTTGATTTCAAACGCCTGACCACCAAGCAGATTATGGGACGCCTGCATTATATCTGCGAGCAGGAAAGCATTACGACCGATTTGGAAGCTCTGGAGATGATCGCGGAAAAAGCGGACGGTTCCATGCGGGACGCTCTGACGTTTTTTGATCAGGCTTATGCGTTCACCGGGAACGACATGAACGCCGAAGCTGTGCGCTCCGTGTTGGGAATTCCCCCGAACGAATTGTACTTCTCGCTGTTGGAATCCATTGAAAAACATAACGTGAAGGGAACTTTTGCCGTGGTGGACAAGGCCTTGGAAACGGGAGTGGAATTTGCTCCGCTCCTGGAGGGCTTTGCCAAGTTTGTTCGCAACCGGTTGTATGTTCAGGTCGGCGGCATTACCGCGGAATCGCTGAATATCTCGGATGCGCTTTTTGAAAAACTGAAAAATTGCGCGCCTTCTCTGGGCAACGGCGATTTGCTGCGCATCGCAAGGATTCTCACGGATTTGCAGGGGAATATCCGGCGGAGCGCGAACCCGAGATTGCTGGTCGAGTCCGCTTTTGCCCGGATGGCTTATCTGGACAGGGTCGTGGATTTGAAACAGGCTTTGGCCGCCATAAACAACCCCGCTTTTCAGGGTTCAAAAAAAAAAATGAATTGAACGTGCCGGAAACCGCTCCGGTCGCTTTTGATGCGCCGCTTCCCGAGCCAGTTCCTTTGGATTCGCCCTTTGCCATCGATTTCGGCGCTCCTGTTCTGGATTCGAGTCCTTCTTTGCCTTCGGCAAAACCGCAGGAATATTCTTCGCCGATGGAACCCGTTGATGTTCCTCCGCTTTCAACGGCGGGCATGGATGTCTTTGCGGATGATGACGGGGGATTCGAAATGGACGATTCCATGGACTTGGATCGCTTGGGAGGAACGGGCGGGGCGTCTCGGCAATTCACGCGTTACAACGTCTGCAATTTTTGGCAGGAACTCGTCCACGGCATCTCTTCGAATGGCAGCGGTTTTCTTGCCGTGTGCCTGAATGGGACGACGCTTGTGCACGGGGACTTCCAGGACAATCCTTTCCGCTTGACCGTACTTTTCCCTGCGGCGTTCAGTTGGGGCTACACCCAGATGACGACTTTGGAAGAGTATCGCCAAAAGCTGGAAAATTTTCTGGAAGATCGCTTGCAGACAAAGGTCGTTGTTTCTTACGAATTGCAGGAACCGAAACCGGGGGAAGAAATTTCTACGGTGCCCTTGAGCCCTTGGGAATCCGACGTGAAACTGGAACCGGTTCTTGCTGAATTTGCGCAAAAATTTGTGGCGGAGCTGGTGACAACGCGAAGCCTGCCGCGAACGGTGGAAGAGCCCGTGGAATGCGGCGACTCTTGCGCGGCGGAACAGGAATAAAATTTTTTTTCAAAAAAAGGAAGGACACATTATGAATATGCAGAAAATGTTGAAGGACTTGCAGAAAATGCAGTCGAAAATGATTCGCGCACAAAGCGAACTCCAGGCGCAGAGCTTTGAAGCGGAAGCGGGCGGTGGCATGGTGAAAGTGGTGATGAACGGGCAGGGAATCATGACATCCATCAAAATCCACCCGGACGCTGTGGACAAAGACGACGTGGAAGCCCTTGAGGATTTAGTGATGGCGGCGGTCAATTCGGCGACCAAGAAAAAGGATGAAACGTCCAAAGCCAGCATGGATGAATTGACTTCGGGGCTTAAAATTCCGGGCTTGATGTAAGCTGGATGAATGAAAAACGCGATGCCAAATTTGGCATCGCGTAAAACCGAATCTTTGAAGAAAGCGACTTCGCTAGTATGCGACGTCGCTTTTAAAAATCGCCTTGAACGTTTTGGCGATCAGTTGGATGTCGGTGCCTAAGTTCCCGTGGCGCACATACTTGTTGTCCAGGCGCATCCATTCTTCAAAGCCGATGTCGCTGCGCCCGCTGACCTGCCAGAAGCACGTCAGGCCCGGCGTTACGGAAAG